>CAMLNB010000178.1 GCA_946481205.1 uncultured Kangiella sp.
CCGGTTTCAGTGCCGCCGCGAGCAGGCCAAAGTCCGGGGCATCCGGCACGTCGAGCGCGGGGGCTGCGGCGTTGCTCGGCTGGCTGGCTGGTGTCGCGGCAGCGGGTTTGGCGGCCGGTTTGACGACCGGGGCGCTGGCCGATTCCGGGCTGAAAAAGCCGTCGAAATCCAGCTCCAGTTTGCTGTCTTTGCCGGCTGTTGCCGGCGCGGTGGAGGCGCTTGGCGGTGTTGCATTGGCGGCGGCGGTGCTGGCCGCCGGCTTTGCGGCCGGGGCCGGGTTCGGGGCCGCGACAGCAGCCGTTGCCGCGCTTGCTGCAGGCGTTTTCGCGGCAACCGCCGGGCTGGCACTGTCGACGCCTTTGGGCCGGACCAAATGCTGTTTGGCCGGAAATACCCGCAAGCAGGCGCCACAACGAACACGTCCGCCCGCGGCTTCGATTTGGGCCGGCGTCAGCCGGAACACGGTTTGGCAATGCGGACAGCGGGTGTACAGGTCCATTGACACTCAAGCAGCTTGGGAATTGCGCACGCCGGCCAGTCGGATCCAGTCGTCGTGCTGTGTGATGACAAGGTTATCAAACCAAGGCCGGTAACGCTGCTGTAACTCTGCACCTTGCTCGGCGAGCAGACCGGACAGCACCAAATGGCCGCCGGCCGGCAGCCATTGCGCAAACGATGGCGCCAGCTGACGCAGCGGTTCGGCCAGGATATTGGCGACGATCACATCGCAGTGAAAGTCATTGTTGAGCGGCGGCAGCGCGACCGTCAGCGTGGCCGGATCGATCTGATTGCGGGCAGCGTTTTCGCGGGTCGCGAGCAGCGCCTGCGGATCATTGTCGATGGCAGTCAGCTTGGCGGCGCCGAGTTTGCCGGCGGCGATCGCCAGAATGCCGGAACCGCAGCCGTAATCGAGCACGTGCTTGCCGTCGAGTTCGGCGCCATCAAGCCATTGCAGGCAGAGCCGGGTGGTCGGGTGGCTGCCCGTGCCGAACGCCAGACCCGGGTCGAGCAGCAGCGGGACGGTGGCCTCGGCCGGCACCGGGTGCCAGCTCGGGCAGACCCAGAGCCGCTTGCCAAAGGCTTCCGGCTTGAACCGGTCCATCCAGGCGCGGACCCAATCCTGATCGGCGACCGGCTGGAACCGGGCATGACCGCCGACGGGCCAGATGTCACTGCTCTGCAGCGCGGCCAGCAGCGCTTCGGTATCGGTGTCACCATCGAACAGCGCAGTCAGCACGATCTGCTGCCAGAGCGGGGTTTCACCCGGACCGGGCTCCAGAATCGGGTGATCTTCGGCATCTTCATAGGTGACCGCGAGCGCGCCGTGCTCAAGCAGCAGCTCGTCCAGCGCGTCGGCGACGGCTTGCTCAATCTGCAGTTTCAGTTCGACAAATGCCATGGTTTCTCCGGCAAGGGGCGGTGCTGCGGGTTCACAAAGGGGCGCTACAGGCTCACACAAAGGGGCGCTACGCTACGCGTCGGCAGTCGATTGCGCAATCGTGACCCTGTACACAAAGCTACATTAAGATACGCAAATGCGATTGAACCGAGGGGCTCAGATCGCTGTAATGAGCCCCGACAGCCAGTCTCACTCTTGCATGGTGTCGGCCAGCGGAGGGTCGCGCTCGGGAAAGCATTATTGAGACTGGCTGTCCTCGACTTCTTTGAGGTCGAGCTGTGTGCAGCTCTCCACTCGCTCGCAAGGCGGGTGTTCAAAATACCTCGCAGTCTGCAGGGGGCAAATCGCTAGCGTGATTTGCCCTTTTTCTTTGCCGGCGATTTTTTCCGGCGAAGAATCGCCGTCGCGGCTGTCGCCACTCAAGCGATCTGCACCGGTACCCGTTTGCGGCCCCAGCTTTGCGCCGGGCCTTCAAAACGCCCCGGCAGTTGTTGGCCACAGTGTCGGCATTGGCCGCTGTCAGTCAGCGCGTAGCGGCCCAGCTCGTACCAATCGCGTTCAATCAACAACTGCCGACAGTGTGGGCACCAGGTGCTGCTGCCGGCGCGATCATGGACATTGCCGGTATAGACAAACTGCAGGCCGTGCGCGAGTGCTATGTCGCGGGCGCGGGTCAGCGTTGCGGGTGGCGTCGGCGGGGTGTCGAGCATTTTATAGTCGGGATGAAACGCGGTGAAATGCAGCGGCACATCCGGACCGAGGTTGTCGGCCAACCAGCGGCACTCGGCTTCCAGTTCGGTGTTGCTGTCGTTTTCATCGGGGATCAGCAAAGTAGTAATTTCGAACCAGACCGCCGTCTCATGCTTCAAATACAACAGCGTGTCGAGTACCGCGGCCAACTCGGCACCGCAAATCTTCTTGTAGAACGTTTCGCTGAAGGCTTTCAGATCGACATTGGCGGCATCCATGTGCGCGTAAAACTCCTGCCGTGGCGCCGGGCTGATGTAGCCAGCGGTGACCGCAACCGGATGAATGCCGAGTGCACGCGCAGCATCGGCGCAATCGATCGCATACTCGAAAAAAATCACCGGGTCGTTGTAGGTGAACGCCACACTGCGACAGCCGAGCCGCTTGGCAGTCAGCGCCAGTTGCTCCGGGCTGGCTGCTGATGACAGTTTTTCGGTTTCGCGCGCTTTGGAAATATCCCAGTTCTGGCAAAACTTGCAGGCCAGATTGCAACCGGCGGTGCCGAAACTGAGCACGCTCGATCCGGGCAGAAAATGATTCAGCGGTTTTTTTTCAATCGGATCGATGCAGAAGCCACTCGACAAGCCATAGCTGTACAGCCAGAGCTGATCGGCTTCGCGACCACGGACAAAACACAGTCCGCGCTGACCCTCGTGTAATTTGCAGGCACGCGGGCAGATATCGCATTGCAGGCGGCCATCGGCCAGTGTCTGCCAATGCCGCCCGGGCACCGTGTGGCGATCACTCATTGCGCTTGCCTCATCGAGCTGATTCCATCGTACTCGCCTCGTCGCACTCGCCCCATCGCATTCAGGCCATCACTTCTATACTTGCTTGCAGTGTAGATCCCCGCTTCAAGCGCTCATGCCGGGAGGCGAGTCATGAACGTTCGTCCCGCGGCCGTTGCCGGCAGTTTTTACCCGGCGGACCCCATCGCGCTGCGTCAGCAGCTGCAGAGCTTGCTGGCTACGCGAGCACGCCAGCATGGTGAGCGGGTGAAACCACGGGCGCTGATCGTGCCGCACGCCGGTTATCGCTACTCTGGCGCGACCGCGGCTGCCGCGTATGCCTGTTTGCATGCCGATGATTACCGCCGGGTGTTGCTGCTGGGGCCGGCGCATCGGGTGCTGCTGCGGGGCATGGTGTTTCCGTCCGCCGAGGCGTTTACCACACCGCTTGGCAACGTGCCGGTCGCCGCTTATGCCCGCGCGCTGTTACAACCCTTTTCCTATGTACAGATTGATGATGAAGCGCACGCCGGCGAACATGCGCTGGAAGTGCAGCTGCCGTTCCTGCAAGCCTGTCTGGGCCAGTTTGAATTGTTGCCGCTGGTGGTCGGTGACTGCCCGCCGGCACAGGTTGCCGCGGTAATTGAAACCTTGTGGGATGCCGATACCTTGCTGCTGATCAGCACCGATCTCAGTCACTTTCATGCCGATGCCGACGCGCGTGAACGCGACAGCAAAACCATTGACCAGATCCTGGCGTTGGCACCAACGCTGACGCCAGAGCAAGCCTGTGGCGCCATGCCCTTGAATGGTTTGTTGTACTCGCTTCGGCAGTCACCTTCGCCGACATCGGCAAATCAACCCCGACAAGCGGCGTCCTTGCAATTGCTGGCCGCAGATAATTCTGGCGATCACGGTGGCCCGCGGCAGCGCGTGGTGGGATATGCGAGCTTCCGACTCGATTGAACTTGGCTGTGATCAGCAAGCCCGGCTGCTCGCGCTGGCCCGGGCCAGTATTGGTTATGGTTGCGAGCACGGGGCGTTGCAAGCCTTGCCGTCATCTGAAGAGAGCTGGCTGGTGCGACCGCAAGCTTGCTTTGTGACGCTGATGCAGCAGCAACAACTGCGTGGCTGCATCGGCAGTTTACAGCCGCGCCGGGCGTTGCAGGACGATGTCAACGAGAACGCGTACGCCGCCGCGTTTCGTGATCCACGTTTTCCACCGCTGCAGCGGCAAGAGTTGGCGACCATCCGGATTGAGTTGGCGCTGCTGTCAGCAATTGTCGCGCTGGTGCCGGTGTCGAGCGAGGCGGCACTGTTGCAGCAGTTGCGGCCTGAACGCGATGGGGTGGTGATTGAGCAGGATGGTCGGCGTGCGACTTTCCTGCCAAAAGTCTGGCAGCAATTCGCTGGCGATGGCGCTGCGTTCTTGCGCCAGCTGCGGCAGAAAGCCGGTTTGCCGGCCGCGTTTGATCCAGCAGCGCAGTACAGTGTTTACCAGGTGCAAGCGTTTGCCGAATTGGAACCGGTGCAGAGGTTCTGAAACAACAAAGGCGCGATGACGCGCCTTTGTTGTTGACTGCCGCCGGATGCTCAGATCACGCCACGGCGCTCTTGATCCTTTTCAATCGAGCGGAACAGCGCACCGAAATTACCCTCGCCAAAACCCATTTCATTTTTGCGCTGGATAATTTCGATGAAGATCGGGCCGATCAGGTTGCGGGTAAAAATCTGCAGCAGGTAGCCATGTTCGCCGCCATCGACCAGCACTTGGTGCTTGCGGATGCGCTGATGATCTTCAATGACGTTCGGTACCCGGTCGAAGACTTCGGCGTAGTACTCGTCATCGATGTCCAGCGTTTCGATGCCGGTGCCGACCATCTGGTCGAGCGATGCCAGAATGTCGTAGGTGCCGAACGCGAGATGCTGCACGCCCGGGCCGTCGTACTCGCGCAGATACTCCGCGATCTGATCTTTGTCGTTCTTGTTTTCGTTGATCGGAATGCAAAAGCTGCCATCCGGCGAGCGCAGCGCGTATGACGTCAGGCCGGTCTTGACACCGTTGATGTCGAAGTAGCGCACTTCATAGAAGCCGAACACCTCTTTGTAGAAATTCGACCATTTTTCCATCGTGCCTTTGTGCACATTGTTGGTCAGGTGGTCGACAAACTGGAAGCCTTTGTCGGCCTGCACCAGCGGCTGATCGAGCGCGACAAATTCGCTGTCGTAAATGCTGCCCCGGTCGGCAAACGTGTCAATGAAATAAATCAGGCTATCGCCGATACCGTAAATGGCCGGGTAGGGCAGATCCTTCTGGCAATCGACAGCGGCACGGGCGCCGCGCTTCAGCGCTTCCGCGTAGGCAAATGCGGCGTCATCGACACGCCAGCCCATCGAGCAGATCGCCGGGCCGTGCTTCTTGGCGAAACCGGCCGAGAAGCCGCCTTTGTCGTTGTTGATCAGAAAGTGGATGTCGTTCTGACGGTAGTAGGTGATGTCCTTGCTCTTGTGTTTCTTCAGTTTCGAGAAGCCGAACTCCCAGAACAACTTGTCGAGATTGGTGCTGCTGCCATCGGGGGCGCAGAACTCGGTGAATTCGATGCCGCGCAGCTTTAACGGGTTATTGATCGCGTTGGTGGCAATCGGATTGACGGCGGTCGTCACGGGGGAAGTCCTCTACCGGGGCGGCCGCAACAGGCGGCCTTTCGCAGGACGCCAGACTAGGCAGGCAATGTCGTCAAAAAAAGAATAATATTTGGTCCATCTCTATCCAATTAATCGATGGATGGCCAAAGCCATGAGTCTGGATCTGGAATCGCTGCGGGTGCTGGACACCGTGGTCCGCGAAGGCGGCTTTGCCAAGGCGGCCGAGCGGCTGCACAAGGCCCAGTCGGCGATCAGCTATCAGGTGCGCAAGCTGGAGCAGTCACTGGGGCTGGAGCTGCTGACCCGCGACGGTTATCGGGCCAAGCTGACCCCGGCCGGCGAAGCGGTGCTGGCCGAAGGGCGCCGCTTGCTGGTCCAGGCCAGTCAGGTCGAGGCGCTCGCACGCGAGTTTGCCCATGGCTGGGAACCCAAGCTGACGGTGATCATCGACGGCATTCTCGATCTGGAACCGATTCTGGCGGCGCTGAAGCAACTGGCCGATGCCCATATCCCGACCCGCATTCAGGTTAAGGTCGAATACCTGTACGGCGTGCAGTACCGCTTCGACAAGGAAAACGCCGACATCATGCTGGTCAAGGATTATCAGTCGCAGCCGAATCTGCAGGCGGTGGATTTGCCGGAAGTCGAGTGCGTGCTGTGCGCCGCCAGCAGCCATCCGCTGACCGAAGCCGAAACGGTCACGCTCAATGATTTGCAGCAGCAAATCGAATTGTCGGTGCAGGATTCCAGCGAGCGCGGCGATGATCGCCATATGTTCGGTGGCGAGCGGGTGTTTTTTCTCGCAGGTTTCACGGCAAAGAAACAGGCGCTGTTGATGGGGCTTGGGTTTGGCTGGATGCCGCGTTATCTGATCGAACAGGAGCTGGCGAGCGGCACGCTGAAAGAAGTGCGTTATGTCGGCGGTGCCCGCTATCGCTTTACTCCGGCGCTGGTGCACCGGCGTGATCAACCGCTTGGCCGCGCCGGTCAGGAGCTTGGTCGTTTGTTGCGTGGCGAGTGAATTGTGTTTGATTCACTTAGCGCGGCATCGCGATCAAGGCTGGGTTATCAAAGCTGCGCAATGGTCAGCACAAACAAGATGCCGCGATAGAGAAAATGGCTGCACATCAGCCCGGCAAATGCTAGCGGGAAACGCCACAAGGCGGCCGGCCAGGTTTGCTGATAGGCGTTCTTGATGGTCAGCAATAAAAAAAGCAAAAACGGAATCCGGATCAACACCCAAACCAAATACGGCGCGGCGGCCTGTTCGCTGATCTGCAACTGCGCCAGTAGCATGCCGATGCCGAGCAACAAGGGCTGCAGCAGCAGGCTGTAAATCACCAGCAAGGCCCAGAAGTGCAGTGCCACCACCAGATGATCAACAAAGCGCAGCTTTTTGTTGGCATGCAGAGCCCATAACCATAGCGCCAACAGCGGTGCGTGCAATAAAACCAACGAGCGGGCCAGATCGGTTTCCTGGCGCCAAAAACGTTCGGCATAGTCGGTGTAGGCGCTGCCGACCAACTGCAAACTGTCAACATAAGCCCGCGCCCAGGCGCCATACCACTGAATGTACTGATCGCTCAGTGGCAGCGCGAAATCAGTCATCGTTGGCTTGTAGAAATACAAGACCATCACCGCCAGAAAAATCGCCAACGGCGACATGAAGCGCCTGCGCACGCCAGCAATATCAAACGCCGACAACTGGCCTGGTTTCAGTACCAGGTATTTGAAGGTTTGCCAGAGCTTGCCGTCGATCTGAACCAGCTGCATGCCGGCCTCGGTCAGAAAATGCCGCAGC
>CAMLNB010000179.1 GCA_946481205.1 uncultured Kangiella sp.
TGCAGCAAATGGATCCGGCGCGGATGCACCGGATGCAGCCACTGCTGATCGAATCGCATACCCAGGAAATCAACGAGCTGATCCGAAGCGTCAATACGATGATGATACGGATGGCAAAATCGCGGCTGGAAACCGATTGGGCCATCGCGGAAAAAGACCGGCTCAATGCCGATCTGGATCGCAAAATCGCCGAGCGCACTGACGAGCTGGCCAGCAAAGCCGAGGCGCTGGAAAAACTGTCCATCACCGACAGCCTGACCGGGCTGCACAACCGCCGGCAGTTGAACATCGAACTGAGCAGCGAGTGGAACCGTTCGCAGCGCTTGGGCAGCCGGTTCTCGCTGATGCTGTTCGATGTCGATCATTTCAAGCGCATCAATGATCAATACGGGCATCCGGTCGGCGATGAGGTGCTACGCCGGATCGGCCAGTGTTTGCTGGAAAAAATCCGCGGCATCGATGTTGCCGCGCGTTACGGCGGTGAAGAGTTTGCCGTGCTGCTGCCCGGGATCGACAGCAGCCATGCCCTGGTTGTTGCCGAGCGCGTTCGCTTGGCGATGGCCGATCTGCAAATTGAAACCAGCCATGGACCTTTGCATTTCACCGTCAGCATTGGTCTGAGCGACAGCCATAGCCCCGGGCTTGTGTCCGACGAAACCCTGCTCCATCGGGTTGATCAGGCGCTCTACCACGCCAAACGCAATGGCCGGAATCGCTCGATCGTATGGGCCGAACATCTGGGCTGAGCATTTGGACAAGCTCTGAACCATGCAGTCCGTGCTGCCAGCAATGCTGGCGCGCACCGGCGCATGGCATACTAGCGCCCTGCTCGCACCTCGCTCTCCCTTCATCATGTCGAAACCAAATCCGTTTGGCACACTCACTGCTGCTGAATTTCTGCGCGATTACTGGCAGAAGAAACCCTTGTTGATCAAAGGCGCATTCAGCTCCGAGCTGGCCGCCATCAGTCCGGAAGAGCTCGCAGGTCTGGCGATGGAAGAAGACGTCGAATCGCGGCTGGTCCAGCATGATCCGGCACAGGACAGCTGGCAGCTGCAGCATGGTCCGTTCAAGGCCAGCACCTTCAAGAAACTGCCGAAAGAAAACTACACGCTGCTGGTGCAAGCGGTGGATCACTGGGTGCCGGATGTTGCCGCGCTGCGCCATGCCTACGCCTGTTTTCCGCAATGGCGCTTCGATGATGTGATGGTCAGCTACGCCGTCAAAGGGGGTGGCGTCGGCCCGCATATCGATCAGTACGACGTGTTCCTGATTCAGGGCCTCGGCCGGCGCCGCTGGCTGGTGGCCGATGCCAGCATTGACGTCATCCCGAATCCGGCGGTATCAGCGCTGCGTCAGGTGATGCCCTTTACCCCCAGCATGGATGTCGTGGTCGAGCCGGGTGACGTGCTCTATGTGCCGCCGGGTGCGCCGCACTGGGGCACGGCGCTGGAGCCCTGTATGACCTATTCCGTTGGTTTCCGGGCGCCCTCGCAAGCCGACATCCTGACTCGCTTGGCCGAGTGGCTGGTTGAACAGGGCATCGACGGCAAACGCTACAGCGATCCGGATCTGCAGGCCGCCCAGGACGCCGCGCTGATCCCGGCGCAGACGCTGCAGAAAGTGCGCGCATTGATGACCGATTTGATCCAGCAACCGGCCATGGTCGAACGGGCCTTCGCCTGCCTGGTCAGCCAGACGCGGTTGCCACTGGAACCGCCAGAGCAGGATTACAGCGCAGCCAAACTGAAAACGGCACTAGGCAAAAAGAAAACCCTGCAGCGCAATGATGACGCTCGTCTTGCTTGGTTCGCCGGCGCCGATGGTCGTGTACATCTGTTTGCCAATGGCGAAGAGTTGGACGTTGGTACTTTGAATTCGACCTCAGCCAGCCTGCTGTGCAACGCCAACCCGATCGATGCCAGCCACCTCAGCGATAACCAAGATGACTTGGCCTTTTTGCCGACCCTGACTATGCTGGTCAATAGAGGGGTTTTCCTCCTCTAGTGTTTGCTGCGCCAGCAAATGGCTTGTTCGAGCCGGCTGGCGCGGTATCAGGCAATGGATGCAATCGGGAGAAGGGATGAGGCCGCGCTATCGCATTCTGCGTAGCAGCTGGCGCGAACACGGCGCCCTGATGGCACTCGTCCGGCAAAAAGTCTTCGCGGTAGAAATGCGGATTGCCCCGGAACACGATCAAGACGGACATGATGACAGCAGCGTTCACGTGCTGGCCGTCGATGAGCAAGGCGAACCGATTGGCACCGGCCGGCTTGAACCCGATGGCACGATTGGCCGCATCGCGGTGCTGCTGCCATGGCGACAACATGGTGTGGGTTCGGCACTGCTGGAAGAACTGATTGCCGTCGCACTTGAACAGGGCCACCGACAGGTTTCGCTCGCCGCCCCAATCACCGCCCAAGGCTTCTACGAAACGCATCAATTCCGCCCATCCGGCTGTGTCTACATGGCCGCCGGCATTCCCCACCGCAACATGGAACTGCAGCTGATCAGCGGCCAAGCGTCGCTGCAGGCAGCGAACTGATTCGCCGCCCTACCGCAAGCACACAACCGAATGGCGGGGATTAACCTGCGAGCTCCGGCTCGCTGCCGCGACGCCCTTGTTCCGACGACAGATCCAGCGGCAGATCCAATGGCAGGACCGACATCAGCCCGGAGACCAATTCGGCGGCTTGCCGGACATCCTCCGGCGCATAGCCTTGCAGTGCGCGTTCGATAACCGTATCAGCACCTGCGGATTCATATTCTTGCATAGGCACCACATGGTTCGATTTGCTAACGGGTGGGCAACGTAACACCGGTATGACTCTGCTACCATCGAACCCTGTCGCATTTTCTGCTTTTGGTGCCCCGGAAATGAGTTCACCTGCTCCTGTACTGGCCGACGCCAAATTGGGTGTCGCTGCAGATTTTGCCTTGCACAACAGCCAGGATAACCGGCTCGCGGCATTGCGCATGATCCAGCAAGCCCAGCGCACGGTGCACGTGTTCAGCCGCGATCTGGAACCGCGCATCTATGACGATGCCGAAATGACCAGCGCACTGAGCGCACTGGCCCGCCGCCATCGCAGCAGCCATGTCCGTTTGCTGGTGGCCGATGTCGGCCCGGCCCAGCGCAATGGTCATCGCTGGCTGGAGCTGGTGCAAAAGCTGAGCAGCAAGATTGATGTGCGGGTGATCCATGATGATCATCTGCATCATCCGTTCAGTTTTCTGGTCGCGGATCAGTCGGGTCTGCTTTACCGCAGCAATGCCGTCGAATATGCCGGCGAAGCGCATTTCCATGCGCCGCTGCTATGCCTGGAAAAACTGAAATTGTTTGACGAAATCTGGCAAATCAGCCGGCCGGCCACCGAGTTGCGCCGCTTGTTTATTTAGTCCAGACCGTGTGAGCCCCATCACCGCTAACCGCATCGCCGACCGTGCACGTCCACCCGGTCGGCCCAGCAACGGAGTGATCGGAATGAAGTTCCTGTATCTGCAACGCTGGCTGCTTGTTGTGCTTTGCTTGTTCGCCGCCGGCCTGAGTACCGTCAATGCCGAAGAGCGCAGCTTGCGCATTGTGGAATTGCGTTATTCGCTGGCCGCACCGGTGTTGGAAATTCTGCGGCCGCATTTGCCGGCTGGCGTCGGCGCCAGCGCTGTCGACAACAAGCTGCTGCTGAACATGACCGAGGCTGAATGGCAGGCGGTGCAGAATGTCATCGGTCAGCTCGACAAACCGCCAGCGCGTGTGATGGTCACTGTGCAATGGCGACGCAATCAGCAGGTCAGCAGCAACGAAACCGAAGTCGAGATCAACGCTGACAACAGTGGCGCCAGTGCCAGCGTTGGCGGCAACTGGCAGACCGAGCGCGCGAATGATCGGCAGACCCAGCAGATTCAAAGTCTGGCCGGACAAACTGCTTTCATTCATACCGGCATGGAGATTCCGCAGCTGACGGTGCATCTGACCACGCGCGGCCGCCTGATCACCAGCCAGAGTTATCGCGAAAGCGGTCATGGCTTCTATGTGCTGCCATTGCTGCAAGGCAATGAAGTGCTGGTGCGGATTAATCCACGCGAGCGCGTGCCGGTCGCCGGTGATGATGGTGTTATCCGGATCACCGCACTGGAAACGGAAGTACGTGGCCCGCTCGGTCAGTGGCTCACCATCGGCGGTACCTATCAAGCGGGCGACACAACTTGGAGCACCAGTCGCAGTGACTGGCAAGTCCAAGTGAAAATCGACAAGTTGCCGTAGCCATTTGCAGGATTTTTCTTGGCCGATTTTTTTGGTAATAACCTTCTTGGCAATATATTGCTTTGCGCCTCCAGGTGGGCTCGCTACCATAGCGGCCCGCACTGAGGCTGTCCGATGATCACCAGTACCCCTGCCACGCTCCCCACCAGCAATCGCGCCGAACTGTCTGCACTGGGTAAAATCGCGGCGCCTGCGGTAGCCGCGCAGCTGGCAACCATGGCGCTGGGCACGGTCGATACCATCATGGCCGGCCAACTCGGTCCGGATGCCTTGGCCGCCGTGGCGACCGGCGTCAATCTGATCAGCCCGCTGATGTTGTTCATTCTCGGTGTGTTTCTGGCGCTGAATCCGATTGCTTCGCAATACAATGGTGCCAACAATCAAGCCGCCGTTGCCGCCAGTGTCCAGAGTGGTTTGTGGTTTGCACTGCTGATCAGCCTGCCGGTGTTTTTGCTGTGGCGTGAACTCGGCGTTGTACTCGATTGGTTGAATGTCGAACCGAGCGTACGGCCCACGGCGATTGAATACATCAAAGCCTTGTCCTGGGGCACGCCACTGTTCTGGTTGTTCCTCAGCTTGCGGTTCGCCAATGAAGGTTTGTTCGCAACCAAGGCAGTCATGACCTGTGCGTTTCTCGCCGTGCCCATCAATGCCTTCTTCAACTGGGTGTTCATGTACGGCAATCTGGGTGCGCCAAAACTCGGCGCGGTCGGTACCGGTTATGCCACCAGCCTGACCTGGTCGCTGATGTTCCTGTTCATGCTGACCTACACATTGACGGCCAAACGGCATGCAGCGTTTCGGCAACACTTGCGCTGGCAGAAGCCGGATTGGTCACGACTGGCGGAAATTGCACGACTGGGCCTGCCAATGGGTTCGGCGTTTGCACTGGAAGTGCTGATGTTCGCGGCGATGGGTCTGATGATGGCGACCTACAACACCACGATCATTTCTGCGCATCAAATCGCGCTCAATTACGCCTCGCTGACGTTCATGATTCCGCTGGGCATTGCCAATGCCATCACCGCGCGTGTCGGTTACGCAGTCGGTGCCGGCTCTGCTGTGGCGGTTCGCCGTGCCGGTTGGGTTGGCATTGGTTTCGCGGCAGCTATTGCTCTGCTCTCGACCGCCAGCATGTTGTTGCTACCCAGTCAGATCACTCGGCTCTACACCGACAATCCCGATGTCACCGCGATGGCGATTGGTTTCCTGTCGCTGGCAGCCATTTTCCAGCTCTCGGATGCCTTGCAGGTGACCGCGGCAGGCGCGCTGCGCGGTTTGAAGGAAACCCGCTACCCGACGCTGATCAGCATCGTCGCATACTGGGTCGTCGGATTTCCCAGTGGCTGGTTGTTGGCAAAATACAGCCCGTTGGGGCCGGCCGGTTACTGGGCCGGGATGATCTGTGGCCTGACGCTGGCTGCCGTGCTGCTGAACTGGCGCTTTCATCGCCGTGCCAGCCACTGGCGACCGGCATTTGCTCGCACGGATACCAATACCACGGCATAATCCGGCCGGCATCGCTCTACACAGTAACAGTCGTGCAGTCCCGTAACGATGGCGCTTGGCTCGCAATTCACAGCAAGGAAGAGGTATGCGAGGTTTGTGGTTCCCGGCGCTGGTCAGCGCCAGCCTGTTGCTCTGCGCCTGCAGTCCCGGCGAACAGGGCGCAAAACAGGCGCCATCGCTGACCCTGCCAACCGATTATCCGATCGCGGAAAAATCCATCGCGGCGCTGCAGGCCGATCTGAGCGCCGGCACCATCACCTCGGCCCAACTGGTTGAGCATTTTCAGTTTCGCATCGCCACGCTTGATAAAAGCGGTCCGCAGATCAACAGCATACTGGCGCTGAATCCCGATGCCATGCGCATTGCCCAGGCCTTGGATCGGGAACGTGCCGAGCAAGGCCCGCGTGGTCCGCTGCACGGCATTCCGATTCTGTTGAAAGACAATATCGAGTCGGCTGACAAAATGCCGACCACGGCTGGCTCGCTGGCATTGCAGGATAACCTGACTGAGCGTGATGCACCGCTGGTGCAACGCTTGCGCGCCGCCGGTGCCATCATTCTTGGCAAAACCAATTTGAGCGAATGGGCCAATATCCGCTCGGCGCATTCAATCAGCGGCTGGAGCGCACTGGGCGGCCTCACTCGTAATCCGCATGCAATTGATCGCAGCAGCTGCGGTTCCAGTTCTGGCAGCGCAGCTGCGATTGCCGCCAGTTTTGCCGTAGCCAGCGTTGGCACCGAAACCGATGGCTCGATCACCTGCCCGGCCGCAGCGACTGGCATTGTCGGGTTCAAACCGACGCTGGGTTTGATCTCACGCACACATATCATCCCGATCGCGGCCAGCCAGGATACGGCCGGACCGATGGCACGTTCGGTGGCAGATGTGGCGCTGCTGTTGCACAGCATGGCCGGTACCGATCTGGCGGATCCGAGCACGCTCGAAGCCGATCGGCGCAAGCAAGATTATCTGGCCGCACTGAGCAGCGAATCGCTGCAAGGCAAACGCATCGGTGTGCTGCGTTTTGCCACCGGCTATCACGCAGCGCTTGATGAGATCTTTGCCGGAGCACTGACGCAGCTGCAAGAAGCCGGCGCGACCCTGATCGAGATCGACAATTTCCCTGCCCTCGAAACCATCGAACGCAATGAATCACGCATCCTGCTAACCGAATTCAAAACCGGGTTGGCACGCTATCTGGCCAGCTCACCGGCGAAATTGCCGGTCAGCAATCTGGAGCAGTTGATCACGTTCAACAGCCAGAACGCCGATCAGGAGCTGCTTTATTTCGGTCAGGATCTGTTTGAGCGTGCAGTCACCACCACGACCGATAGCACCTATCAGACGCTTCGCGAACAGAACAAGAAACTGGCGGGTGCCGATGGCATCGATCGCTTGCTGCGCGAGCATCAGCTCGATGCCTTGATCGCTCCGACCACAGGGCCTGCCTGGAGCATCGATCTGCTGAACGGCGATCATTATCTCGGTTCGGCCAGCACGCTTCCCGCCGTTGCCGGCTACCC
>CAMLNB010000180.1 GCA_946481205.1 uncultured Kangiella sp.
TTAAGCAAGCCCACGCCACGTGTCTGCGGCAAAGCTTTTCAGCTGCGGATAAAACGCGGTGAATTGCGCTTGCCAATCCGGCAGCAAGCCGATCGCCACCGGTCCGGCGGCTGCCAGCGGATTGTCCCGCTTCAATCGGCTGCCGATACCCAGCAGCGCCCGACCGATCGATGCCGGCTGGCCATAACGCTCCAGTAATCGATGGCTGACGATGTAATCGAGCCGGCTGCGGGTTTTCTCTGGCGCCAGCACGCGATGCTGGCGTATCGCCGCATAGACTTGCTCGGCCAGTTCCGGCAATGGCTGCTCATGCCAACGAGCAAAATCTTTGCTGAGCAGATGATCAAACGCGACATCGACAATGATGCCGGCATAGCGCCGAAACGGCGGCTGCAGCAGGTTCTTGGCAACAATTACGTCGGGGTGGTTGTCGGTGTAACGGTCGATAGCCCGGTGCAGCCGGATTGACCGCGCCACCTCGGCCGGCAGGCCGGACAGATCCGGGCCATGGATCAGATCGCCGAGCAAGGCGCCGGCCAGCGCTTCGGCCGTTGGTGGAACCAGACAACAATGGGCGAGGTAGTTCATGCCGGCAGCTTAGCGCGTGTTGCCGGTCCGGTGCTTTGGTCTGATTCGGTCACGCGCCGAACCGGCTGGCTGCCAGTTGCCTTCCGGCGAGCCCTGAACAAGACGTCCCGAACAAGACGCTCCGAAAAAAAGTCCCGAACTCGCCCCTCCGAGCAAGAAGCCGCGAAAATTGCCGGATCGCCGGTAAGTGACTACCCTCAACCTGAGGCCCGTGTGTGCCTTGAGGAAGGTGTTGTATGTCCACAATGCAAGTCTGGCTGGACCAGCGCAGTGTCCGGCTGCTGGACGAGCTGAACGCGCTGCCGTTCACCGACGACCATGACATGAAGAAAAGTGCTCTGATCAAGCAGGCGTTTCGCGAGGTGGCCAGCGAGCTGGTCCGGCGCAGTGCCGAGCGGGCGCTGTCCGAGATGGTTTCGGAACAGGCCATGAGCCTGGACCCCGGCGTCAGTCCGTAACTTTGGCCTCGGCCCAGCCCAAACCGGTACTTTTGTCCCGGTCGCCATGCTTATGGCTGCAGCCTGGCCGTCCCTACCCGGCTCTCTGGTGCTAAAATCGCCGCCCTTTTCTCCGTACCCTGTAAACGCATGAGCACCCCGCCCGACAAGCCGACCACGCCCCGCAAGCTGTTTATCAAGACCTGGGGCTGCCAAATGAACGAGTACGACTCGTCGCGGATGGCTGACCTGCTGAAAGACGCCCAGGGCCTGGTGCCGACCGATAACCCGGCCGATGCCGATGTGATCCTGCTGAATACCTGTTCGATTCGGGAAAAAGCCCAGGAGAAAGTGTTCTCTCAGCTTGGCGAATGGCGTGAGCTCAAAGACAAGAAACCGGGCCTGTTGATTGGTGTCGGCGGCTGTGTCGCGTCGCAAGAAGGCGAGAACATCCGCAAGCGGGCGCCGTTTGTCGACATGGTGTTCGGCCCGCAAACCTTGCACCGCCTGCCGGCAATGATTGAGCAAGTGCAGACCAAGCACCTGCCGGCCATCGATATTTCCTTCCCGGAAATTGAAAAATTCGATCGGCTGCCGGAGCCGAGTGTCGATGGCCCAAGCGCCTATGTCTCGATCATGGAAGGCTGCAACAAGTACTGCACCTTCTGTGTGGTGCCATACACCCGTGGCCCGGAAGTGTCGCGACCGTTTGATGATGTGTTGGCCGAAGTGCTGAGTTTGGCTGAACGCGGTGTGCGCGAAATCAATTTCCTTGGTCAGAACGTCAATGCGTATCGTGGCGCCAAACACGACGGTGGCGAAGCCGATTTGGCAGAGCTGATCGAGTTGACCGCGTCGATTCCGCAAATTGGTCGTATCCGGTTTACGACCTCGCATCCGGTCGAGTTTTCTGATCGGCTGATTGAGGTTTACGGTCGGGTACCGAAACTGGTGTCGCATTTGCACTTGCCAATCCAGAGCGGCTCGGATCGGATTCTGGCGGCGATGAAGCGCGGTCACACCGTGCTCGAGTACAAATCGAAAATCCGCAAGCTCAAGGCCATTCGCCCGGATCTATCGTTGTCGACCGATTTGATCATCGGTTTCCCCGGTGAAACCGATAGCGATTTCGAAGCGACCATGAAGCTGGTAGCCGAGATCAACTACGACGTTTCGTTCAGCTTTGTGTACAGCGCCCGCCCCGGTACGCCAGCCGCCGATTTGCGCGATGACACGCCGGAAGAGCGCAAGCTGCAGCGCTTGCAGTTGCTGCAACATCGGTTGAACCAGCAAGCCCAGGATTTTGCCCGCAAGATGGTTGGCACCGAACAGGTCATTCTGGTCGAGCGGCCGGCAACCAAGAATCCGCAGGAACTGTGTGGCCGCACCGAGAACAACCGCTTGGTCAATTTCCCGGGTTCGCATTCGCTGATCGGCGAATTTGTCACGGTGCGGATCACCCAGGCACTGACCAATAGCTTGCGCGGCGAACTGATCGAGAAGGTGGTGGCGGCTTGAGCAATTTGCACACGCTGGATTTCACGCTGGAGCCGCTCGACAACGAGCGCCTGGCGGCAGTGGCCGGTCAGCTGGATGAAAACCTGCGTCAGATCGAACGCCGGCTTGGTGTCGAGATCAATAATCGCAGCAATCAATTTCGGGTGATCGGCGAGCGCGAGCATGCCGAGGCTGCCGCTGATGTCGTGCAAAGCCTGTTCGAGCTCAGCGAAACCGCCAATGCCATTACCCGTGCCGATTTGCATTTGCTGCTGCAACAGTATCGGGTGCGTGATGACGATGGCCGCAGTGGTCGCGGCCGTAACGATGAGCTGACGGTCTATACCAAGCGCGGACCGATCAAGGCGCGCAACCGGGCGCAAGCCGAATACATCGACAGCATTCGCCACCACGACATCAGTTTCGGTATCGGCCCGGCCGGCACCGGCAAGACCTACTTGGCAGTGGCGTGCGCTGTTGATGCGCTGGAACGGCAACAGGTCCGTCGTATCGTGCTGACCCGGCCGGCGGTCGAAGCCGGTGAGAAACTCGGTTTCCTGCCCGGGGATATGGCGCAGAAAGTCGATCCGTACTTACGCCCTTTGTATGACGCGCTTTATGAAATGCTGGGCTTTGAGAAAGTCGCCAAGTACATGGAGCGCAATGTCATTGAAGTGGCGCCGCTGGCCTTTATGCGCGGTCGTACGCTTAACGAATCGTTCGTGATTCTGGATGAAAGCCAGAACACCACGATTGAACAAATGAAAATGCTGTTGACCCGGATTGGTTTCGACTCGAAAGCCGTCGTCACCGGCGACATTACCCAAATCGATTTGCCGCGCAAAAGCCAGAGCGGTCTGCGCCATGCGATTGAAGTGCTGAAAGGCATCGACAAAGTCAGCTTTACCTTTTTCTCAGCCGACGACGTCGTGCGCCATCCGGTGGTCATGAGCGTGGTGCGCGCTTACGAAAGCTGGGAGCGCAAACAGGCGTTGTTGAAAGAGGCGGCCGAGCAGGCCACTGCCGGCGATGAGAAAAACGGCAAAGGCGATCTGACATGAGCCTGCGGCTGAGTCTGGCGGTCCAGCGCGCGTCACGGCGCAAAGACATTCCGTCCGATGCGCTGTTGCGGCGCTGGGCCCGCGCGGCCTTGCTGCACGATGACGAGTACGCCGATGGCAAAGCGGAGTTGACCGTTCGTATTGTCAACGACGCCGAGAGTCAGGCGCTGAATCGCGATTATCGCGGCAAGGACAAGCCGACCAATGTGCTGAGCTTTCCGTTTGAAGCGCCGGAATTTGCCATGCCTTCGGCAGTTAGTAACCACTATCTGGGCGATCTGGTTATTTGCGCCGGTGTTGTGGCGGCTGAAGCCAAGGAGCAGGACAAAGCGTTGAACCACCACTGGGCTCATATGGTGGTACACGGTGTTCTGCATCTGCTAGGCTACGACCACATCAAGAATGCTGAGGCCGAGCGGATGGAAGCGTTGGAACGCACCATTCTGGCCTCATTGAACATCCCCGATCCCTACGCCGGAGAGCGTTAACCCTTTCTTATGTCTGACGACTCGTCTAGTACCCAGCGTCGCCGCAATTGGCTGCACCGTTTGCGCGACGCGCTACAACCCGGCCTGCAAAATCGCGAAGAGCTACTCGATAGTCTGCGCGAAGCCGCCGATACCAATGTGGTCGACCGCGACACGCTGACCATGCTCGAAGGTGTCATGAGCGTGGCCGAGTTGCGGGTGCGCGATATCATGATCCCGCGCTCGCAAATGATTGTGCTCAATGCCGATGAAGATCTGAGCCAGATCCTCGCGAGGGTTGCCGATGCCGGCCACTCCCGTTACCCGGTCATTGGCGATTCGCGCGACCAGGTTGAAGGCATTTTGCTTGCCAAGGATTTGCTGCGTTTCAGTCTGATGTCGCCGGAACAGGCGCGCACGGCGTTTCGCATCCGTGACATTCTGCGGCCGGCAATGATGGTGCCGGAGAGCAAACGGCTCGACAGCTTGCTGCGCGAGTTTCGCAGCAAGCGCAATCACATGGCGATGGTCGTTGACGAATACGGTGGCATGTCCGGCTTGATTACCATCGAGGACGTGCTCGAGCAGATCGTCGGTGAAATCGAAGACGAATACGATTTCGACGAAACCGAAGAATACCTGCGCCAGCTCAACGACAGCGAATGGCATGTCCGCGCGGATATGGAGCTGGAAGCGTTCAATCAGCAGTTCCATACCCCGTTTGATGAAGAAGAGTTCGACACCATCGGCGGCGCAGTTGCCAACCAGTTCGGTCATGTGCCGCAACGGGGCGAGCAGCTGACAATCGCGGACTACGAGCTGACTGTGCTGGCCAGCGACAGCCGTCGCATCAAGCTGCTGAAGTTGCGCAAATTGCCGGAGTTGGTCGCAGAGTCCGGTTGACGGCGTGATGAATCGATGCGCGGGCCGGTAACGGCCCGCGCTGCTAATTGGCCCAACCGTTTCGCCAACCTTTTTTCCACGACCTCATTACGCTTACTGGTTATCGACCATGCTCTCGTTCCTGTCCCGTTGGCGTTTTCTGCTGCTGTCGCTGGTTGCCGGTGCAGTCTATCCGTTGGCGTTCTCGCCGATTGATCTGCCATGGTTTGCGCTGCTGTCGCTGACACTGTTGTGGCTCGGCTGGCAGGACGCGACGCCGAAACAAGCGGCGTGGCGCGGTTTCGTTTGGGGCATTGCAGCCTTCGCCGTTGGCGTGTCCTGGGTGCACGTTGCCATTCGTGAATTCGGTCAGGCGCCGTTGGCGCTATCGCTGTTTTTGACTGGTGGTATGGTCGCAGTGTTGGCTCTGTTTCCGGCGGCGGTGGGCTGGTTATTGGCGCGGATTTTTCCCAGCCCGCAGGCGCGTGCCTGGGCATTCGCGCCGCTGTGGTTGAGCGGTGAATTTCTCCGAGGTCATTTGTTTACCGGCTTTCCGTGGTTGTTCGCCGGGCACAGTCAAACCGACAGCTGGTTGGGCGCGCTGCTACCGTGGTTTGGCGCTTACGGCGCAACGCTGGCGCTCGCCCTGATGGCGGTTGCCTTGCTCTGGATTGCCCAGGCGCATCGACGCCAGTTGTGGCTGCGTGCGATCTTGGCCGTTCTGTTGTTGACGTTGTTATCACCGCGGTCGTTGCAGAACAATGAACAAAACAATAGCGAGCCGGCGTCGGCGGATGCGCCGTCGCTGCGTGTGGCCTTGGTGCAAGCCAATATCGAGCAAAGTTTGAAATGGCAGCCAGAACAGCTAAACCGGATTCTGCATCAGTATCAGGAATTGACGACGCCCTTGCTGGGCAAAGTCGATGCGGTGATTTGGCCAGAAGCGGCGATTCCGGCGTTTGCGCATCATCTTGGCGAATATTTTCCGGCGCTGGATGCCGCCGCGCGCGAGCACAACACTGCGCTGGTCACCGGCTTGCCGGTGCTCGATCGGGATGGCCGCTATTTCAACGCGATCATTGGCCTCGGTACCGCCTCTGGCCGCTACGACAAACGGCATCTGGTGCCGTTCGGTGAATACGTGCCATTCCAGTCCGTGCTGCGCGGCCTGTTCGCTTTTTTCAATTTGCCGATGTCCGGTTTCAGTGAAGGCGAAACGGCTGGCGTGGTGACCGTGGCCGGGCAGGCGATGGTCGGCGCCGTCTGTTATGAAATCGCCTATGCCGAACTGGTTCGCGACAACGTTCAGGCGCTGAACGATGGTCCCGGCTATTTGCTGACGGTCAGCAACGATGCCTGGTTCGGTGGCAGTTGGGGGCCGTGGCAGCATCTGCAAATTGCCCGGGTGCGGGCGATGGAAAATGGCTTGCCAGTGATCCGTGCTACCGTCACCGGTATCACGGCGGTGATCGCACCTGATGGCCGAATCCTGCAACGCTTGCCGCAATTCGAAACCGCCATTCTGCGGACCACGGTGGCGGCCAAAACCGCCGATACTGTGTGGGTCAAATGGGGCGTGCTGCCCGTGTCAATTCTGATCGCTTTGTTACTGGGTATTGCTGGTTGGCAACAACGCCGGTTTTCCCGGTCTTAAGACTTGTTTTCTGGGGTAGCATCCCCACTATTGCCGCTGTAAACGGTACACCTTGATTTACCAATACGGGCCTGGAGAGGAATCATGTTACGCATACTGTTGTTCCTGTTGACCAACCTGGCAGTCATGCTGGTGGCAGGTATCGTGCTCAGCATACTTGGCGTCGGCAGCGCCTATCAGCCCGGTGGTTTGAATTTGATGAACCTGCTGATTTTCTGCGCCGTGTTCGGTATGGCCGGCTCAATGGTGTCGCTGCTGATTTCCAAGTGGATGGCCAAGCGCACGATGGGTGTGCACATCATCGAACAACCGCGTACCGCTGAAGAGCGTTGGCTGGTCGATACCGTTGCCGAGCTGGCACACAAAGCCGGTATTGGCATGCCGGAAGTCGGCGTGTTCCCGTCGCATCAGTCGAACGCGTTTGCCACCGGCTGGAACAAGAACAATGCGCTGGTTGCGGTCAGCGAAGGTCTACTGCGCCGGTTCTCGCGTGATGAAGTCAAAGCCGTGCTCGGTCACGAAATCGGCCACGTTGCCAACGGCGACATGGTGACGCTCAGTTTGATTCAAGGCGTCGTCAATACCTTCGTGATGTTCTTCGCCCGCATCATTGGTTACGCCGTTGATAGCTTCTTGCGCAAAGGCGAAGACAATAGCGGCCCCGGCATCGGTTTCTACATCGCGACGTTTGTTGCCGAAATGGTGCTCGG
>CAMLNB010000181.1 GCA_946481205.1 uncultured Kangiella sp.
CGATCAGCACCTGCTCGACAATGTCCTGCACTTGTTCGACGGTCGGAATATCGCCAGCTTTGTAGCGGTGGGCGATGACCTTCAATGCATCGTTGGTCAGCTCGTCGGCCTGGGTTTCATCGTATTCGCCGGTGGCGCGGCCAGCTTTGGCCAGCGCGTTGCGGATCAGCACGGCGTTGAAATCTGACAGGCGGCCGTCACGCTTGCGGATCAGCCGTGGCAGTTCGTGTTGCTGAATCATCTCGAGCACTCCCTGTTGTGGTTGTTGGTCGGTGTGAGCCACTAAATCTTGTGGAGAGCTTACGCCGCTATAACAAGGAATGGTTGATCGAGGTCAAGCGGGTAGATATTCGATGACTGCGCAATCGTCGAAAATGAAAAGCGACTGGAGCTGACGCTTCAGTCGCTTTTATTGATCGCGTGTGGCATGCAAAATCCAACACGACGTCAGTGCGCTTGCCATAAATCAAATGCGATAAATGAAATACGACAAATCAAACCCGAAAATCAAATGGCCTGTGCCAGTTCCTCACACGCCACGCCGTCATTGGCAGCCAACACCGGCAAACCAACCCGCTGCCGGATGGCGACACAAGCTTGCCAGAGTTGCTCTTCATCTCGCTCCAGCAGACGTTCGTCAATCAGTTTGCCGAGTACTTGTTGTTCATAGGTTTCGAGATGCAGAAACTCTCGCCACAGTTGCCGTGCTTCATGCTGGAACAGTAGCCAGTCAGCGTTGATGCGAGCACCGTTGAGCTTGCCAATGGCATGGCGAAGCCGGCCATGTGCCGAGCGTAGCTGCAACAGTTCATGGCTCTTGTGCTCATCTTCCAGCACAGGAAAGAGGATTTCGTCTTCGATGCAAAGATGGGCGTCGATATGGCGCTGCGTGCGTCGCAAGACTGACAGACAGGCGGCGAGTTGCCGTTCGGGGTCGCATTCGGCCAACCAACGCAAAAGTTGCAACAGGGCCTGATGATCGCGGTGTAACCACATCTGCAGTCGCTGCATGATATCCACCTCTACCGCCTACGCATTAGTATGGTGGCAAGCTGGCAACCGGACTTTGCGCCGGATCAAGCGTTCTGTTGACGATAACCGCAAGGTGTTTGATCGGGGAGAATAAGAAAAGGCCGCCAGAGGCAGCCTTTCTTGTACTGCAGAGACGGATTTAGTCGGTTGCGGCGACGGCTTCGCCAATTCGGCTGCGGCGAGCACGGGCTTTCCAGGCCAAACCGAACACGAATAGCGCCAGTACACCGGCACCAAGTGAGAACACGATGTCGCCCGGCACCCGCAGCCAGACCAGCGTTTCCATCACGGTGCTGTGAATGATTTCCGGCGAGCGGGCATACCAGTAACCGACATCGATGCTGGCAACCGCTTGGTAAATACCGGCTGGTACCAAGGTCATGAACACCATGCCGACCAGACCAAAATTCAGCAGCCAGAAAGTGCTCTTCAGCATCTTCTCGTTCCACTCGATGCTACCCGCCAGACCGCGCAGGCAGAACAGCATCAGACCGATACCGAGCATGCCGTAGACACCGAACAGTGCAGCGTGGCCGTGTGCAGCGGTCGAGTTCAGGCCCTGGATGTAGTACAGCGAAATCGGCGGGTTGATGAAGAAGCCGAGTAGACCGGCACCGACCAGATTCCAGAACGCGACTGCGACGAAGAACAGAATCGGCCAGCGGTACTTGGCGACCCACGGCGCCGCTTTCGTGTGGCGATACGTTTCGTAGGCCTCGAAACCGACCAGTGCGAGCGGCACGACTTCCAGCGCACTGAACATGGCACCCACTGCGATCACTGATGCCGGTGCACCCGTGAAATACAGATGGTGCAGCGTGCCGAGAATGCCGCCAAACAGGAACACGATAGTGGCAAACAACACAGCACTGCTGGCAGTTTTGGCGCGCACCAAGCCGAGGCGAACAAACAGCAGCGCAATGACGGCAGTGGCGAACACTTCGAAGAAACCTTCGACCCACAGGTGCACGACCCACCAGCGGAAGTATTCGATCATCGCGAGGTGGGTATGTTGACCCCAGCTCAGACCGGCGCCGTAGAACAGACCAATTGCGACAGTCGACAGGAACACCAGACCGATCAGCGGACGCTGTTCACGTGCCGCTTCTGATTTGTCGGTCAGTGCTGGCCACAGCGCGCGGCCAACCAGGAACAGCCAGAACATCAGGCCGATGAACAGCAGGATCTGCCAGAACCGGCCGAGATCGACGTATTCATAACCTTGGTGACCGAACCAGAAATTCAGCTCCGGATGCAGCTTCTGCATCACGCCAAACCACTCGCCGACAAACGAGCCGACCACGACAATCAGCAGCGCGCCGAACAGTAGATTGACGCCAAGTTTCTGGTGTTTCGGTTCATGACCGGACAACGCCGGTGCGATGTACAAACCGGTGGCAAGCCACGCTGTGGCAATCCAGAAAATCGCCAACTGGGTATGCCAGGTGCGCACCAGCGAGTAGGGGAACAGATCGGCCAGCGGAATGCCGTAGAACTCGTGCCCCTCCACCGCGTAGTGTGCGGTGATACCACCGAGAATGATCTGGGCGACAAACAGCGCGGCAACGGTGATGAAGTATTTGCCGGTGGCGCGCATCGAACCGGTTGGCTTCAGGCCGCCAAGCGGATCCGATGTCGGCGGCACCAGATGCTCTTCCTGTTTAGTTTTGCTGTGATGCCAGACCAGCAAGCCAATACCGCCGATCAGCAAGATCACACTGGCAATCGACCACAGCACGGCACCTGAGGTTGGTTTGTTGTTGATCAAAGGCTCGTGTGGCCAGTTGCTGGTATATGTGATGTCGCTGTTCGGGCGATTGGTGCCGGCGGCCCATGAGGTCCAGAAGAAGAAACCGGTCATCGCTTGCCGGTATGCCGCATTCGGCACCGCATCGTTGCGGATAGCATATTGCTCGCGCAGCGATTCGCTGGTTGTGTCGTCGCTGAACAGTGACACGTAGTGCGCGGCAACCTGCTTGATGACTTCGGCACGGTCAGCGGAAACCGTGATGGTTTTCGTTGCCGGATCGTAGGTATTGCGGCGCATCGCTTCGACCAGGCGTGCTTTCAGCGCACCTTGGGCACCTGCGCCGAGCGCATTGAATTCGGCGCCGTATTCGGCCTTGGCCCAGAGGTCGAGCAGGCCAGTGGCCTCGCGATGCAGCCAGTCGGCCGACCAGTCCGGTGCGACGTAACCGCCGTGGCCCCAGATCGAGCCGTTCTGCTGACCGCCAATGGTTTGCCAGACCTGGCGACCGAGGTCGAGATCGGCACGGGTATACAGCGTTTCGCCGGCGGTGCTGATCACCTTGTCCGGCATCGGTGGCGCCTCACGATAGATTTCGCCACCCAGATAGATCAGGACGCCGAAACTGAGGACGAACATCAGGGTGAAGTACAACCCGAGTCGTTTGATGTTGTGCATACGGGTATCTCCCGAGGCAGTGTGTGGAACCGGGTAGGCCAGATGTGGCAACGCGGCCTGTCCGGTGGGGTGCGGCTTCCAGCCGGTTACGGGAAAGGCTGGGAGTTAATATTCATGCTAAATGAATCTTTTAAAAGATGCAATGGAGATGTATCTTTATCGGCATGGCCTTTGCGCCACGTCAAACTGGCCGGGGAGTGAGAGCAGATGCGGATTACCCAGTACACCGATTACGCCTTGCGGGTGCTGATTTACCTGGGCTTGGAAAGCCAGAAGCTGTCGACCATTGGCGAAATTGCCGAGCGCTACGTGATTTCCCGTAGCCACTTGATGAAGGTGGTCAACCAGCTGGTGCAGGAAGGCTTTGTCGAGGGCGTGCGCGGCAAGGGCGGCGGCATTCGGCTGGCCATGCCGGCCGAACAGATCCGCATCGGCGATGTGGTCCGCAAGATCGAACCCGATCTGGCTCTGGTCGAGTGCTTCGGACCCGGCAACCAGTGCGTGATCACGCCGGCTTGCGACCTCAAGCGGGCACTGTCCGAGGCCTTGAAAGCGTTTCTGGCCGTACTGGACGAGTACACCTTGGCCGATTTCCTCAACAAACGGGCGCCGCTGATTCAGCTGTTGCAGCTGGAGCCGGTCGAAGCCTGAATGTTTATTCAGTGCCCGGCATTCGACGTTGGTCGGCTGTTTTCGGTACGATGATCGGCAGGCGCGACGGCATCACCGTCGCGTTGTTGTTTTTATCGCGGGTTTTCAGGTTTCGGACCCCGGGCTTCTTTGGCAAGGCAGGTTTCATGGCAATTCGCATCGCCATCAACGGATTTGGTCGCATCGGTCGCAGCGTCTTGCGCGCGTTGTATGAGCATGGCCATCGGCGCGAAATGCAAGTCGTCGCGATCAACGAGCTGGCCGATGCCGCTGCCGTAGAGCATTTGCTCCGCTACGACAGCAGCCATGGCCGGTTTGCCGTTCCGGTGGCTCGTGATGGCAATGTGCTAACCGTATCCGGCGACAAGATCCAGCTGCTGCGTCAACCCGACGCCGCGCAATTGCCGTGGCGTGAACTCGGCATTGATGTGGTGCTGGAGTGCACCGGCACGCTACACAATCACGCCGAACTGAGCCGACACCTCAGCGCCGGTGCCAACAAAGTGCTGCTCAGCCAGCCGGGTGGCAGTGATCTGGATTTGACCGTGATTTACGGCGTCAATCACACGCTGCTGCAAGCCAATCACCGGATTGTTTCTGCCGGATCCTGCACCACCAACTGCGTGGTGCCGGTGATCGACAGTCTCGATCGCGCGCTCGGTATTGAAGGCGGCGCCATCACGACCATTCATGCGTCAATGCACGATCAGAACGTCATTGATGCTTATCATGCGGATTTCCGCCGGGCTCGCGCTGCCAGCCAATCGATTATTCCGGTCGATACCAAACTGGCGCGCGGTATCGAGCGCATTCTGCCGAAGTTCGTCAATTGCTTCGAAGCGATTGCCGTGCGCGTGCCCACCACCAATGTCACGGCAATGGACGTCAGCCTGAACCTGCACCGTGATGTCACCGCCGGTGAGATCAACCAGGTCCTGAAAGCAGCGGCCGACAATGGCCTGCGCGACATTCTGGCCTACACCGAAGAACCGCTGGTATCGATCGACTTCAACCACGATCCACATTCCTGCATTGTCGATGGCTCGTTGACCCGGGTCAGCCACAAGCGCTTGGTGAAGACCTTGCTCTGGTGCGACAACGAGTGGGGCTTTGCCAACCGGATGCTGGATGCTGCGCGGGTTATGGCGGCAACCCGCTAACTGGCAAGACACGTCCCCCAGGGAGCTGTTCCCGAAGGCCTTGCCAGAATAGATTCATAATGCATGCATCTTTTTGACTGCGATCAAGCTGGCCGAGTTCGGCCAGGCAGACACTCTCGACAACGAAGTTTCTTTCACAAAACCATCGTTGCCCCAAGGAGAATGTCATGCGTCGCGCAATTCCCAAGGCTTTGCTGGTGCTGCCACTGCTGTGGAGCGCCATGACCCACGCGGCTTTGCCGGTCGAAAAAGCCGTGCTGGCCGAAGCACCGCAAGTGCCACCCCCGATCAGTCGCACACACAACGCCAAAGTAATCGTGCACCTGGAAACCACCGAAGTGGTCAAGCGGATGGCGGATGGCGTCGATTACACCTTCTGGACCTTTGGCGGCAATGTGCCGGGCAGTTTCATCCGTATCAAAGAGGGCGATGAGGTGGAGTTCCACCTGTCCAATCACCCGTCCAGCAAAATGCCGCACAACATCGATTTGCATGCGGTGACCGGTCCCGGTGGCGGCGCTGCTGCTTCGTTTACCGCGCCGGGTCACAGCTCGCAATTCAGTTTCAAAGCGTTGAATCCCGGCCTCTATGTTTATCACTGCGCAACCGCGCCTGTCGGCATGCACATCGCCAACGGCATGTATGGTTTGATTCTGGTCGAGCCAAAAGACGGTCTGCCGAAAGTCGACAAAGAGTTTTACGTGATGCAGGGCGACTTTTACACCAAAGGGGCCTACGGCGAGGCAGGTCTGCAGCCGTTTGATATGGAAAAGGCGATCAAGGAGCAACCGGATTACGTCGTGTTCAACGGTTCGGTGGGTTCGATGACCGGTGACAAAGCGATTACTGCCAACGTCGGCGAAACCGTGCGTCTATACGTCGGCAATGGCGGCCCGAATCTGGTCTCCAGCTTCCACGTGATTGGTGAGATTTTTGATCGCGTATTCATTGAAGGTGGCACCGCGGTCAATCGCAACGTTGAAACCGAACTGGTGCCAGCTGGTGGTACCGCGATTGTCGATTTCAAACTCGACGTGCCGGGCACTTTCATTCTGGTTGATCACTCGATTTTCCGCGCTTTCAACAAAGGCGCGCTCGGCATGCTGAAAGTCTCGGGCCCGGAAAACAAGACGATTTATTCCGGCAAGCAATCCGATACCGTCTACCTGCCGGAAGGTGGCGCCGTGCAATCGCTGAATGGCGCGTCGGCCAAGGTGGTGGCCAAATCGCTGGATGAGCAGATCGCCATGGGTCAGCGCGTTTATGACCAAAACTGTGCGGCCTGCCATCAACCAAATGGCGAAGGTATCCCGGCTGCGTTCCCGCCATTGGCGAAAGCCGATTTCCTGTTGGAAGACAAGCTGCGCGCCATCGGCATCGTCTTGAACGGTCGCCAAGGCGAAATCAAAGTCAACGGCAAGACCTATGTTGGTGCCATGCCGGCGGTGAAGCTGGATGATGAAGGCACGGCCAATGTCATCAACTACATCCTGAACAGCTGGGGCAACAAAGGCGGCAGCGTGACGGTCGATGATGTCAAGAAAGTTCGCAGCAGCAGCAAAGCGGCTGCCGACATTCACTGAACCAGACTGAGCAAAACCAAGCGCCCGATGCCTGTTATCGGGCGCTTGATCGCCGGAGTGAAGGTCATGGCAGAAACTGTCTGCAAAGCGGGATGGTGGTCGCGCTGCGTTAACCTGATCGGTATCCCCGTGATCGGTGGTGCAATCGCAACCGTTTCGGGAGCGACGCTCGTAGAAGAGCGTTTACCTATTCCGGCCGGTCAATACCGCGCGCTGTTTGCCACGCCGGAACAGGCTCCCGAATCGATCGCTGCGTTCTGGCTGGATCGCTTGCCAGTTACCAATCGCCAGTTCGAAATTTTTCTGCGAGAGGCGCCGCGTTGGCAGCGCAGCCGTATCGGACCGTTGTTCGCTGATTCGCGTTACCTGCAGGCCTGGCAACATGATGGCAAAAACCATTACGCACCGCGGCCGGAAGAACAATACGCTC
>CAMLNB010000182.1 GCA_946481205.1 uncultured Kangiella sp.
GCCTGCGCTATTTGTTCACCCTCGTTTTTTCGTAGGCGCTTTTTTTACGCGTTCCCCCATCGTGCCCGACCCGGCGGCGCCCAGCAGGCGCCGAAAGGTCGGGCATTCCAGATGACTGGGGGCAGGGCAGACGGCGGCGTGTTGCAGGCCGTCGCGCATCGCCGTCAGTTTGCGGATGGTTTTGTCCAGTTCGGTCGCTTTGGCTTTCAATGCGCTGCGATCGATCTTCGGTTTGCCATCGGCGCCGAACATGTGGCCGATTTCGTCTAAGGTGAAACCAGCAGCGCGACCCAGCGCGATCAAGGCCAGTCGCTCCAGTACGCTCAACTCAAATACCCGGCGCAAGCCCTGCCGGCCAACCGAGCGGATCAGGCCTTTCTCTTCATAGAAGCGCAGCGTCGAGGCGGGTACGCCAGAGCGGCGGGCAACTTCGGCAATATCCATCAGATGCCCCTTGACCTCAAGTTCACTTGAAGTGGCAGTATGCCGCCTGTGTCGAGCGAAACCAAGCACATGAAAGCTGGCGAAAGGAGACGGTGATGCACATTTGGTTCTATGCAGTGCTGGTTGGCGCCGGAGCGACCGTGGTGGCGGATCTATGGGGTATTGCCAGACAGCACCTGTTTGGCATTGCACCACCAAACTACGGCTTGGTTGGTCGTTGGTTCGGCCATATGCCACGCGGGCAATTTGTTCACGAGGCCATCGCCAAGGCGGCGCCAGTGCGCGGTGAGCGACTCATCGGCTGGACCGCACATTACCTCATCGGTATCGCGTTCGCGGCGTTGCTGTTGTGGCTATGGGGCGTGGCCTGGCTGCAGCAACCCACACTTGGCCCGGCGTTAATTGTTGGAGTTGCGACCGTCGCTGCGCCGCTGCTGATACTGCAACCGGGCATGGGGGCTGGCATCGCGGCGAGCCGCACACCCCATCCGGTCGCGGCTTGCTTTCAGAGCTTGTTGATGCACACCGCTTTCGGTTTGGGTCTGTATCTGGCCGGCTGGGCGACCAAGCTACTGCTGCTGTGACAGAACGCATGCATAACCGACTGCCTTTGAGTCGATGGCTTTCGCTCACCAATCCACTTGTTTCGTCGTTTATCAGGAGAATGAAATGCGTATTCCCGCTCGTTTTGCCCCGGTTCTTTTCGGCGCCTTGCTGTCGGCCATCATGGTCGCGCTGGTCTCTGCGTTTGTGCTGGCAACCAGTCAAGGATTGCATGAGGGTTTTGCCAGCCAGTGGCTGCAGAGCTGCCTGAAAACCTGGCCGGTAGCGTTTGTTGCGGTGACTTTGGTCGCGCCGTGGGTGCGCAAAGTGGTAGGGCGTCTGACCGTGTAGAACAGGTCATGAGCCGTTGGATCTTTGGTCTTGTTGATGAACAAGGTGCGCTATGACGCACCTTGTTCACAGGATTAGGTTGCTTCAAAAACCAAGCTACTCAACTACCGGTGTGCCCCAGCCGTCGTAGTCGGCCTTGAACTCATTGGCGAGTTTTAGCATGACCGTGTTTTCTTTGTTGATGAGCTCAATACTCAAAACCGTGTCTTTCACCAGATCGCCAAACCAGTAACGTGTTCCTTGGTGGGTCTTGTCGCCAACATTGGCAACGCGATATCCCAATGACTGGCCTTTCGCCATAAGAGCCTTGAAGGACTCGGCGCTGTAACAGTAGAAATGGTGCTCCAGCGGATGCGGCTTTTTCGGATCTGCCCCAGCGTCAATGAGCGCCTTGATCGTTTTCTGGTTCATTTCCACATTGGGAGGGAATTCTGAGGCTTGAGCTCCACTCATTCCCAGTGCGGCAAGGATTGAGGCTATCAGTTTTCGCATAACTCTCCATGTGATGTAATGTTGGAATCAGCTTGAGCCATTCGGCGGCTTACCCACCCAGACAATTCCTGGTGCGGAATGTGACTCTCGAACAAGAGATGCCGAATTCGCTGGCACCCGCTTTTCCCAAAGTAGCACGCTCAATGCCGCCTTGAGCGGTTCAATAATTCCAGCGAAGCGGAATCCTGGCAATGCTTTTCGGTTTCGTACAGATCGTTGTTATCGGAACACCGTGGCTGAAGCCGCGCTAGTGCGGGGGTGGACTCATCAAGCAAAACGGCGGGAGATCCCGCCGTTTTGCTTTGATCGCACCGCATCACGCCTGCGCCGGCTTGACCTCGGCGCCAACCGCCTTGGCTTTGGCCTGCCAAAGCTCCTGGATCTGTTCCAGGCTGCGGCCTTTGGTTTCCGGCACGAAGCGGTAGACGAAGATGGCAGCCAGGATACTCATGACCCCGTAGATGTAGTAAGCAAAGCCGTGGTTGAACATCTCGTTCAGCGAGCTGTTGCCGTCAATGACTTTGAACGACCACGAGACGATCAGGTTGGCGATCCACTGCACCGCAACCGCGAGGCTCATCGCTTTGCCTTTGATCGCATTCGGGAAAATCTCGGACAGCAGCACCCAGACAATCGGACCCCAGCTGAGCGCGAAGCCGGCGATGTAGACAATCACCATCAGTAGGGACAGCAAGCCGAGTTGGTTGCTGTGGAACAGGCCACCAAGCGCCAACATGGAGACGGCCATCATGATCGCGCCGAGGATCAGCAGCGGTTTGCGACCCCAGCGGTCGACAGTAAACATCGCGACCAGCGTGAACACGGCATTGGCACTGCCGACGATCAGGGTTTGCAGCAAGGCGCTGTCGGTGGAAGCGCCCATGTTCTGGAACATTTGCGGGGCGTAGTAGAGCACTGCGTTGATGCCGACGGTTTGCTGGAAAATGGACAGCATCAGGCCGACAAAAATCACCAGACCGCCGAAGGCGAACAGTTTGTCCGAGCTGACCTGCAGGCTGCCCTGAATTTCTTTCAACACGGTTTGCGCTTCAGCTTCACTGGTCAGCCGTTGCAGCACGGATTTGGCTTCGGCCTCGCGCTGTTTCATCACCAGCCAGCGCGGGCTTTCCGGCACGAAGAACAGCAGCACAAAAAATGCAGCGGCCGGGATCGCTTCCGAGGCCAGCATCAAGCGCCAACCGGTGCTGTGCAGCCAGCTTTCATCACCTTGTGCTGCAATGCTCCAGTTGACGAAGTAGACCAGCACAATGCCGCCAACAATGGCGAGTTGCTGATAGGTCACCATGCGGCCGCGTTCGGCCGGCGGCGAAATTTCCGCGATGTACAGTGGCGACAGCATCGACGACAGGCCAATGCCGATGCCGCCGATGATGCGATAAACAATGAACGGCCACAACGCGTCTGATCCCATCTCGCCAACGGAGGCAAAACCGATTTCCGGCCAGGCGGAACCGATGGCGCTGATCAGGAACAGCAGCGCCGCGAGTTGCATACCGGCTCGGCGACCAAAGCGATCACCGATCTTGCCGGCGAAGATGCCACCGATCACGCAACCCCAGAGTGCACTGGCGACAGCAAAGCCGGACAGGCTGAGTGCGGCGGTTTCGTCGAGGTTGCGTGGATTGATGAAATTGACGTCGATGGCGCTGATGGCGCCGGAGATGACTGCGGTGTCGTAGCCGAACAGCAGACCGCCAAGGGTGGCGATCAGTGTCAGGCTCATCAGCAGTGCCTTGTTGTGTGTTGCCATGCTTATCCTCCGTTGCACGGTAATGTTATTGGCCTGCGTTCGCCGTGCTGCGGCCGCGCCTGTGAGCACAATACCTGTCCCCGGCGCTCAATGAAAGCGGTTACATCCAGGCGGGGTGGGGCTTCAAGGCGGGCTTGGCGAAGGGCTTGTGCGCTGGTCGTCAGGTTGGGCGCGGTACCCGCCTTGGCGTCCGCGGCCCGGACCTGGGTGCTTGCTGACTCCTACGAACCTGTTCGTTTCGCCAAGCTGCCTGCGCGTCACGCAGCAAAAAAGTAAGCGCTCGGCAGCTTACCTGTGCGCCCGTAAACGCAAACGGATTCGCATACGTATTCATGACCAGAATGGTGCAAGCCAGCGTGGCGCTCGCGGTAGGGTTGGTGCTCGCTGATTTGATCGCCCTGAGTGTATTGGTGAAGTGGCAAGCGTGTGAATGCCGAGAGTCGAGCGCGTTCGTTCTGCATGAGCGCACGCGCCAGATCTTCTCGGGGAATGCTGCGGCGCAGCATGATGCACGGTTTGTCTTCCCGTCCGCGCAGCATCGCGCATCAAGGCGCCGTTGTGTTCGGCGCTCAGCGCAGTACGTACACCAATGCCGTGCGCGCCGGCACCGTCAGCAGGCCGGTGCTGGCATCAAACCGCGCCGCTTGCTGCGGTCGTTTGTCCGCGGCTTGCGCGCTCGCCAACACCGGATGCAGTTGCCACGGCTGGGCGATTTCGCTTGGCAACGTCAGCGTTTGCGTTTGCGGCTCGACATTCAGTGCATACAGCACGGCGCGGAAGTTGGCACTCGGCCAGTTGTCGCCATTCAGTTTGGCAACAATGACGGTTGGAATCTGCGTCGGGCCGGTGTTGAGGAATTGCAGCCGGCGCTCAATTTCTGTTGCGCTTGGCAGCCGAAACAGCGACGAGCTGGCGCGAATGCGCAGCAGATCGCGAAAGGCATCACGAGTCCAGGCAATGTCTTCGGGCCGCGGTTTGATCTGGGCATTGGTCAAGCGTGGCGCCATCCATTCCCAGCTGGCGCCGTTGTCGCGTTCTGGCGGCAGGCCGGTGCCGAAATAATTGTCCTGATAGGTCCAATCGATGCGGTTGAACCAATCACCGGAATCGAAGCTGTTACGGTCCATCGACTTGCTGCGCAGAATGTCCTGACCGGCGTGGAAGTAAGCAATGCCCTGGCTGAACGCAACGGTAGCAGCGCCCAGGATCTGCACCCGAGCGCGATCCTCACGGCTGGTGTTCTCCGGCAGCTTGAATGCGTTGACGTCGAACAGCGTTTGGTTGTCGTGGTTCTCAACATAGTTGACCACTTCCGTTGGTTCACTGACGTAACCGGCCGGTTGGCCAGCATAGTCAATGGCGGCGAGCGGTTCGGTTTTGCCGTCGTAGCGCTGCAAGCGGTAATTGCGCAGCGAACCGGCCAGACCGACTCGCAGCAGATCTGCTGCGCGCAGCAAATCGGTTTTGTTGTGCTTGCCAATGCTCAGCTCGTTTGGCGCGTAGAACAAACCGTTGAGGTAACCCTGGCGCAGCAACTGATCCATGCCGCTATCGGCTGGGCCACCGCCGCGCACGGCGTCGCGAGCTCGATCACTGAACGTGCCGATGCCACTGCCTTTGAGCGACAGCTGCGAGGCTTGGACAAAGCGGGCACCGTCGGCGACCTCACCAAAGTTCCAGCCTTCGCCAATCAGGTGAATATGGCGGCCCGAAGCGGCGTTGACGGCCACCTGCAGCTGCTCCATCGCTGCGCGCGGTTGATGGCCCATCAGATCAAAGCGAAACGAGTCGATGTGATAATCGCGCGCCCAGACCACGGCCGAATCGATCATCAGCTTGGCCATCATCCTGTGCTCGGTCGCGGTATTGGCGCAGCACGTCGAGGTTTCGACTTCGCCTTTGTCACTCAAGCGCTGGTAATAGCCGGGCACGATGCGATCCAGCACCGAAGTGCTCGCCTGACCGCTGGCGCTGGTGTGGTTGTAAACCACATCCATGCCGACGCGCAGGCCAATCTTGTGCAGCGCCATCACCATTTGTCGCAGTTCGCGGATGCGTACCGCGCCATTCTTGCTGTCGCTGGCGTAGCTGCCTTCCGGCGCGGTGTAATGAAACGGGTCATAACCCCAGTTGTAGCAGTCGCGTGCTTGCAACGTGGTGATCGCCGCTTGCTGACTGCGGCTGTCGGCCGCTGCGTTGGCGATGGGTGGCGTCAGACAACGCGTTTCCGGAATGGTCGCAATATCAAACACCGGCAGCAGATGAACATCGGTCAACCCGGCTTGCGCCAGTGCCTGCAGATGCCGCATGCCATTGCTGCGGTTGTCGGTAAAGCCGAGGTATTTGCCGCGATGATTCGACAGCACGCTGCTGTCGTTGATCGAAAAATCGCGGACATGCAATTCGTAAATCATCAAGTCGGTTGCGTTCAGTCCCTGACCGGGGCGCGAACTGGAATCCCAGCCAGAAGGTTTCAGCAACGGACTGTCGAGATTGGCGACATAGCTGCGCCGCGAGTCCGTGGTGAGGCTCAGCGAGTAGGGATCGGTCACCCGGTTACGGACGATGCCGGTATTCGGCACGTACACATCGACCAGATAGGTGTAATAACGCTCGCTCTGATCGCCGTTCAGCTGCGCCAGCCAAATGCCGGTGCTGGCATCGCGCTGCATGGCGTGCAAGCTGTCGGCTTTGCTGTCGCCATTGTGGTAGATGCACAGACTGACCTGTTGCGCGGTCGGCGCCCACAGTTTGAAGCGGGTGTGTTGGCGGCTCGGCGTGGCGCCCAGATCGCTGACTTTTCCGGCGGCAGCGAATTGCTGATCCAGCAAGGCGGCGAGTTGAATGCCCGTCGCGGCGATGACGCGATTGTCACGATCCAGCGCTACGACCACCAGCTGGCCGGAGAGCAAGGACGCAATGGCATCCTGTTGTGCGGCCGGCAGCTTCAACATCAGCGAGTGGGTGGCACTGGCGCGCTGCGATCTGGCGACGCTGGCGTGGGCCGTCAACGGTATGCGCGTATCGAAACCGCCAACCGACTGACCGGGTTGCAACTGCAGCGTGGCGGCGTGGGCGTGGTAGAGCGCGTACTGATCGGCGGCTGGTGCGTCGACCCATTGCAGTTGATCGGGCGCTAGCCATTTGGCGCTTGCGTCCAGTGGGTCCGGGTGTGATGCTGCGGCGAGTGTTTGTGCAGCAGCCACACTGTCACAATCAAGGCGTGACATGTCAGCGGCCAGGGCCGATTGACCGAGCAAGACAGAACAAAGAACAAGCGCCGGCAGCGGCAGAACTGTCCGGCGGCGAACAACAGAATTCAGCAGCTTGTCAGAGGGCATGATCATGGATAATAACCAAATCAAGAATGTGGTAATCGTCGGTGGAGGTACCGCTGGCTGGATGGCAGCATCTACGCTGGCAAAAGTCAATGCCGGTCGCCTGAACATCCGGCTGATCGAGTCCGAGGAAATTGGCACGGTCGGCGTTGGCGAGGCCACGATTCCGCAAATTCAGCTGTTCAATCAAACCTTGGGTCTCGATGAAGATGATTTTGTTCGTCGCACCAAAGGCACATTCAAGTTGGGGATCGAGTTTGTCGATTGGAC
>CAMLNB010000183.1 GCA_946481205.1 uncultured Kangiella sp.
ACGGTTACCGAGAACGCCATGGCGAAGTAGATGTACGGTTTCGGAATCTTGAATTCCAGGCCTTCGGCGATCAGGGCAATGCCGACCATGATCAGGAAGGACAGCGCCAGCACTTTGATGGTGGGGTGTTGGTCGACGAATTCGCCAATCGCTTTGGCGGCGAACATCATCACGCCCACGGCAGCCATGATGGCGATGACCATGACCGGAATGTCATTGGCCATGCCGACGGCGGTGATCACGGAATCCAGCGAGAACACGATGTCGATGATGGCGATTTGCACCAAGGTGCCGAAGTAGCTGGCCTTGCGCATGTGCGGGCTGTCATCGTGGTCACCTTCGACCGCGGCGTGGATTTCTTTGGTGGCTTTGACCAGCAGGAACAAGCCGCCGCCGATCAGCACCAGATCACGTCCCGATATGGCGTGGCTGAACACGTCGAACAGCGGCGTGACCAAGCGGGCGACCCAGGCCAGCGACAGCAGCAGCAGGATGCGCGAGATCATCGCGAGGCCAAGGCCGAGCATGCGGGCGGTGTGGCGTTGCTCGGGCGGCAGACGGCCGACGAGAATCGAGATGAAGATGATGTTGTCGATGCCGAGGACGATTTCCAGGGCAGTCAGGGTACCGAGCGCAATCCAGGCTTCGGGGCTGTAAATCCACTCAAACATGATGAACCGTGCGGGTTGGGGAAAAGGCGTTGGGCGTACCCGGCATGCGGGCCAAAGCGGCGCCGGCACTGGGGTAAGCGGGGCGGCAAGGATACCGGAGGGGCTGGGGCCGGCCAAGGAAATCCGGCATATGACGGCTTGGGCAAATGCCGGGCTGCCGGTTGACCGGGCGGATTGGCGGCGCCATGCTCCGGAGTCCGGTACGCGGGTGCTGGGTGGAGTGATGTGGGTCCGCTCAGGGTAGCTAGCGAGGGCGCTGGCGGGAGGAATCCCCCTCTCCCCTGCCCCGCCCCCATCAAGGGGAAGGGGATTATAAAAAGCAACGGTCTGGGTACCGGAGCGGGCCAGCATGACGAGAACGGGCGAGATGCCTGCTCGGTAGTGCCGAAGAGCCATGCAGAGATATCGGCCGGCACGGATCGAAGAGAAACAAACACCAAGCTCGCGCAACGCCGCGAGCACGGATAACACCTATTCACGCCCGATCTGGCGGGCATTGCGGTAAACCAGAGCCAAGGAGGAAGGGAGATGTCTGAGCATGTTTATCCGGTGCCGGCGAGTATGGCCGCGCACGCGAAAGTCACAGCCTCGTTGTATGAAGGTCTGTGCAAACAACACGGTGAGGACCCGAATCGGTTCTGGGCCGAGCTGGGTCGGCGCGTCGATTGGACCCGGCCGTTTACCCAAGTGAAAGATGTCAGCTATGCCGCTGATGACCTGCACATACGCTGGTATCACGACGGCGAGTTGAATGTCTCGGTCAATTGCCTTGACCGCCACTTGGCCAAACGCGGCAACCAGACCGCGCTGATTTGGGAACCGGACAACCCGAATGAAGCCGCCGAATACATCACCTACAACGATCTGCATGCCCGCGTTTGCAAGCTGGCCAATGCGCTGAAGAAACTCGGCGTCAAGAAAGGCGACCGCGTCACCATTTATTTGCCGATGATTCCGGAAGCCGCGGTGGCGATGCTGGCTTGCGCGCGTATTGGCGCCGTGCATTCGGTGGTGTTTGCCGGTTTCTCGCCGGAGTCGCTGGCGGGCCGGATTGAAGATTGCCAATCGAAAATTGTCATCACCTCGGATGAAGGCTTGCGCGGCGGCAAAACCATTCCGCTGAAAGCCTGGGTCGATACCGCGCTGACCAAGAAAGGCACCGAATGCGTGCAGAACGTGATTGTGGTGCAGCGCACCGGCGCGCACTGGCTGGAACACGGCGGCCGCGATCTGCGCTACGAAACACTGGTGGAAAAGGAATCCTCGCTGTGTCCGCCGGAACTGGTGAGTGCCGAAGATCCGCTGTTCATTCTGTACACCTCTGGCTCGACCGGCAAACCAAAAGGCGTGCTGCACACCAGCGGCGGTTATCTGGTCTGGGCCTCGTTCACCCATGAGGTGGTGTTCGATTATCACGACGGCGATGTGCACTGGTGCACCGCCGATGTCGGCTGGATCACCGGCCACAGCTATGTCGTTTACGGCCCGCTGTGCAACGGCGCGATTTCGCTGATGTTTGAAGGCGTGCCGCAGTACCCAGATTTCTCGCGGTTCTGGCAGGTGGTGGACAAGCACAAGGTCAATATTTTCTACACCGCACCGACGGCAATCCGCGCGCTGATGCGCGAAGGCGAAGCGCCGGTGCAAAGCAGCTCGCGTGCTTCGCTGAAATTGCTCGGCACCGTTGGCGAGCCGATCAACCCGGAAGCTTGGGAGTGGTATCACCGCGTGGTCGGCAACGGCAAACTGGCGATTGTCGATACCTGGTGGCAAACCGAAACCGGCGGCATTTTGATTTCGCCGCTGCCGGGTGCCACCGCACTCAAACCCGGTTCGGCGACCAAACCGCTGCCGGGCGTGCTACCGGCGATTGTCGATGCCAACGGCGTGCTGCAACACGGAGAAGTCAGCGGCAATCTGGTGCTGCTCGACTCCTGGCCGGGGCAGATGCGCACCGTTTACGGTGATCACCAGCGCTTTATCGACACCTATTTCAAAACCTACCCCGGCATGTATTTCACCGGTGATGGCGCCCGCCGCGATGCCGACGGTTACTACTGGATCACCGGCCGGGTCGACGACGTACTGAACGTCTCCGGCCACCGCATCGGCACCGCCGAAGTCGAAAGTGCACTAGTCGCCCACAGCAAGGTGGCCGAGGCCGCAGTGGTTGGTTGCCCGCACGACATCAAAGGCCAGGGCATTTATGCCTATGTGACGCTGAAACAGGGCGAAACGGGCAGCCCGGCGCTGGTGGAAGAGTTGCGCCAGACGGTCGCCCGCGAGATTGGCGCCATTGCCAAACCGGATTACATCCAATGGGCACCGGGCTTGCCGAAGACCCGTTCCGGCAAAATCATGCGCCGCATCCTGCGCAAGATCGCCGAGAACGAGTTCAGCAATCTGGGCGATATCAGCACGCTGGCCGACCCGTCGGTAGTCCAGCAGCTGATCGATAACCGATTGATCAAATAGGTGGTTTGTTGCGGGCCGGTGCCAAGGCGCCGGTCCGCCGACAGCTATGGTTCGTCAAGATTCCGGCGAAAATAGCCGCACTTATCGGGGCTAAGCCTTGCTCGCCAAAGTTCTGGCACGCCAGAAAGACTTGTGTCGGCCTCGCCGGCTGCATATCCTCCGACGTCGTGCTAGTTAATGGCATACATGGATAAAAGAGCTTTCCCGAGCAGGCGTTTCGTACAAAAAGGATCTGGAGTAGTTACGGACATGTCCGATATCAGAACGATCAAGAAGTACCCCAATCGGCGGCTCTATGACACCGCTATCAGCAGCTACATCACGCTGAACGACATCAAGGAACTGGTGATGACCTACACGCCGTTCCGGGTGGTCGATGCCAAAACCGATGAAGATCTGACCCGCGCCACCTTGCTGCAAATCATTGCCGAAGAAGAAGAAAAAGGCACCCCGATTTTCAGCACCGACATTCTCTGCCATTGCATCCGGATGTACGGCGATTCGATGCAAGGCATGGCCGGCCGCTTCCTCGAACAAAGCATGAAGCTGTTTGAAAGCCAGCGTCGCGATGCCAGCGACCCGATGAAAGCGATGTGGACTGCCAACCCGATGCAGTTCATGCAAAACATCGCCGAACAAAATCTGAATATGCTGAAAACCATGCAGCGCAATTTCTTCACGACCGAGCCGGCGCGCAAACCGACCGAACCGGAAGACAGCGAGAAAAGCTGAGTACAGTGATTCGAAGCACCAAGCCCACAACAAAACGCCCGCAGATTGCGGGCGTTTTGTTTTGCCTGTTTCGGATAACAACCGTAGTCACGACGCCAACTGATGCGCAGCGGCACGCGCCGGCCAATCGTCCGGCACCACGAACGCCATTGGCCATTCCTGCTCACCGAGCCACACCCGCAAAGCCAGCGGCCGCTCGCCAAGACCGGGCAGCCGAGCCTGCAAGGCAGCGAACGAATACCGTTCGGCTTGCGCACTTTTTGCTGCACTGATGCCGAGCCATTCGGTGCGCGCCAGATGCGTGAATTGCACCGGCACAGTTTGCTGCGACAGCCAGTCTTGCCACTGCGCGGCGGTGCCCCAGTAACCACGTTCATGCCCGGGCGCAGCAAATGCCGCTGAGACATCACGAGCGGCCAAGGGATAACACAAACGGCCTTTGACAATGGCACGCGTACGGATCGGCGCCACACCGGCCGCCTGCAATGCCGCATAACCGGCCGGGCGTTCGCGCCAGCACAACTGCTCGTCGCGCAGATGAATCAGCTTGTGATCAAGCCGATCACGAAACTGCGGACCGTGCCAACTGGCCGGCTCATTCAGATCGCCAAAACCCAAATAGAATTTGACCGCGAGTTCCCAGTGTTCTTGCTCGCCGCTGACGCGATGACGAACCAACAAATCGAATTCACCGAGCGTGCGGCCTTGCTCGCGAATCGGCAGGTTGTGCGCCAGCAATTGCCAGTGCGGATGGGCACCGAGCCAGTACTGCCAGAGCTTTTCAAAATCGCTGCCGAGTCGGATATCGGGCTCGGCAGCGGGCGGTGCACACGGTTGCCAGTCTCGCCACCACTGCGCCGCTTCCGCGGCCGTCAGCGCCGGATGCGGCGCCAAGGCGTCGTTTAGCAGCGGCGCCGAACCGATGGCCCAGGCAAGCTGGGCCATGCGGGTTGCAGGATCAGCAGCAACGAAATCGGCGTTCGTGTTAGTCACGACCATGCTTTTGCAGCGCCACTTTGCGCGCCCGCGATTCCGCGCGATCGGCCGATGCCCAGACTGAGGCGATCATGCTGGTCGCCAAAATGACCAGTACCACGGTTAGCGATATCCCAACCGGGATTTTGTAGACATCGATCAGCAGCATCTTGACGCCGATAAAGGCCAGTACCAACGCCAAACCGTACTTCAGCAGCTTGAACTTTTCGGCCATGCCCGCCAGTAGGAAGTACAGCGCCCGCAAGCCAAGAATCGCGAAGATATTCGATGTCATGACGATAAACGGGTCTGTTGTGATCGCAAAAATGGCCGGGATCGAATCCACCGCGAAGATGATGTCGGTCACGCCAATCAGCACGATCACAAGAAACAGGGGGGTATAAAACCGATAGCCAGCTTCCTGCACCCACAGTCGCATGCCACGGTAATCATTGGTGATGCGCAAATGACCGCGCATCCACTTCAGTACCGGGTTCGTTTCCAGATCTGGAGCTGCGTCGGCAAACACCAACATTTTGATCCCGGTGATGAGCAGGAAGGCGCCGAACACATAGAGAATCCAGTGAAACTTGGTGATAAGCCAAGCACCGATCAAGATCATGATCACGCGCAGGATAATCGCGCCGATGACGCCGATGACGATGGCCTCACGCTGCAGCACCGGCGGCACCCGGAACGCAGTGAAAATCATCAGGAAGACGAACAGGTTGTCGACCGACAGCGATTTTTCGATCACATAGCCCGTCAGGAACTCGCCGGCCTTCAGGTTGGCCATTTCCCGGCCGGCAGTGCCGTCAAGCCACCACCACAAGCCGGCGCAGAACAGCAATGCCAAACCGATCCATAACAGTGACCACCACAGCGCCTGCTTGAAGCTGACCACTTCGTCTTCGTGCTTTTTGACACCGCGCAAATCCAGCGCAATGGCGATCAATACGAAAACGGAAAAGCCGGTCCACAGCCAAACGTTACCAATGCTTTCCATGGCTTAGCCCTCCGCTCGGCGAAAGAGCGGCGACAACAGCCGGCGAGAACAAGGCGGGGCAATGAAACTGGACATGCAATACGTCTCCGGGGTTCAGGTGTTCGTGAAACCAACCGGCAATGAGCGTGCTGCACAAAGACGACCTTTGCCGGGCTGGCAAAGGTCTCGCTTACACCCGTGTGCGATCGCACCGTGGCGCCTGCCGGACCGGGGAACAGGAGGTTCCCGTGATGACGATCATCGGCAGTTAAGCTACTCCCCTTTGGGAATACGGCTCGAAGTCTACGGAGCTGAGCGCCGACCGTCAAACTCCAAGCCGTACTGTTTAGCCATTACGTGACCGAGCAGCCGCTGGATCAGGCCAGCAAAAAAAAGGCCGGTCCATGGGGACCGGCACCAGAGAGACACAACAGTCGGAGGAAAACGAGAGAGGGTCGGCTCAGAGCGAGGCAGACATGGCCAGGCTGTCGCAGCGGTAGCCGTTGCGCAGCAGCACGCCGGCACCGAACTGGGTTTGCGGACAGGCCGAATCCCGGTTGCTGGGCAGCTGAATCTGGCCGCAGCAGCTGCAGCCAAGCAGCCGTACCCGGCCTTTGGAAAACGTTACCCACTGATGTCCTTTGCGATCGTCCATTTACTGCCTCCTGAGGTTCCGGCGAACCGATATCCCGACGGGGGTAAGGGTTCCTTGGGGAACGGCGCCCGGGATGTGGTGCCGTGATGGGAGGCATTATGGTGAACGGGCCGGGGTTCAGCTGCCCGCCGGTGCCAGCAGAGGCTGTCTACTTTTTAGCCGAATCGCTGTAAGCCAAAGCTCACAAGGGGGGTACGTGCGTCCCGGCCGAGGCGTGCTCGCCACCGGCCGGAACGCCCGCAAATGCCGGCTCAGGCCGGCTGATACAGCCGCTGCATCATGCCCGCGAACTGCTCGAAGTACAGTGCCTGCGGGCCATCGGACAGCGCCTTCTCCGGCTCCGGATGGAACTCAACAATGATGCCGTCGGCACCGACAGCCTTCGCGGCCTGCGCGAGCGCCGGCACCAGATCCCGGCGGCCAGCGGCATGCGAGGGGTCAACGATGATCGGCAAATGGGTCAGCTCGCGCAGCACCGGCACCGCACTCAGATCGAGTGTACTGCGGGTGGCGGTTTCAAAGGTGCGGATGCCGCGCTCGCACAGAATCACCTGCTGATTGCCGCCCGCGAGAATGTATTCGGCCGCCTGCAGCCACTCATCAATCGAGTTCATCAAGCCGCGCTTGAGCATCACCGGTCGGTGGGTTTTGCCGAGCTCTTTCAGCA
>CAMLNB010000184.1 GCA_946481205.1 uncultured Kangiella sp.
TGACCGTTGCCGGTCTGGAACAGGACGCCTTGGGTTTCGGTGCCGACCCACAACCGGCCCGCACGATCCCGCAGCAGTGCAGTGATGATTGGCAGGCTGCTCATGCGCGGCAGCGTGACTGCGGTCAGTGAATTATCGGCGAATTGCCAGCGCCACAAGCCGGCTGAGCTGGTGCCGATCAGCAAGCTGTCGTCATCGACCCAGAACGAGGTGAACCGGGTTCGTGCAGCCAGCGCTGCCGGCAGCGTTTGTTGCTGCAGACCGTTATCGAACAGATGTATCGCCTGGCTGCCGAGCACCCACAAGCGGCCGCGCGGATCGCGTTGCAGCGCCAGCAGCCGTTGGCTTGATTCGGTGTCGGTGGGTGCAGCCAGCGGCCAGTGCACGAAGTGCTGGGCGTTGTGATCGTAACGACTGAGGCCGGTGTCGGTAGCAAACCAGACGGCGCCGGAAGGTTCGGCCAAACAGCCGCTGACCCGTCCTGGCAGCGGACCGTTCGGACCGCCTTGATCCTGCAGATGGGGACCCAGCTGGTTGTGCCGGGTGTCGTAGCGGTGTACGCCGCCATCGAACAGGCCAATCCAGAGACCATCGTGGGTATCGACGCAAAGGCTCTGCACACTGTCGCGCGCCAAACCTTGCTTGCCACGTCGCCAGCTGCGCAGGCGATGGCCGTCGTAGCGATTGAGGCCATCGGACGTGCCGAGCCACATGAAGCCGTAGCTGTCCTGGCCGATGGCCGGAACGCTGGTTTGTGAGAGTCCGTCGCGGGTGCCGAGTGTGGTCAGCCGGATCGAGTCGTCCGGCACCTCGTCATTGGCCACTGTTGCCGCCGTGACGGTCATGCCGCCAAATGTTGTCATCAGCGCCAACAAGGCCATCAGCCGGACGGCCTTTACTGCCATGGTTGCTGCTCAATCAGATGATGGAGGTTGGCTACACAATAGATGAAGCTGTGATTCCTGCAAGCTATTCAGGCCGAAATGCGGCAGCTACCATACAGCTGATATGCGGCAGTGGCATGACGGCTGTCGCATGGTGCAACGGAGCTCAAAAGGAGAACGGAATGAAGCTTTCTGCAACCGCATTCGCGCTGGCGACCATGCTGGCCAGTCATTCAGTGTTGGCGGAAGAGACTACGCCGGTGCCGGAATGGAAAGGTGAGGGCGAGCTGGGTTATGTCGCGGCGCGCGGCAACACCGAAACCGAAACCGTTTCCAGCAAACTGAAAATGACCTATGCCACTGGCAAGTGGAGCCATGAGCTCGGGCTCGCAACGCTGCAATCCACCAGCGACGATCCAGACACCGGTGAGGAAGAAGAAACCGCTGATCGATTCCAGATTACCGGTCAGAGCAACTACGCGGTATCCGAGCGCAGCTACGCCTTTGGTTCGCTGCGTTACGAAGAAGACGAGTACAGCGGTTACGATCACCAGACCACCGTCGCCCTCGGTTACGGTTATCACTTTCTGACCGAAGACACGCACAAACTGTCCGCCGAACTCGGTGCCGGTCAACGCCGCAGCGAATTCATCGACACCGGTGAAAAAGAATCGGAAACCATTCTGCGCTTGCGGGTGGCTCACGGCTGGCAATTCACCGAGACCAGCAAGTGGACCAATGATCTGTTGGTCGAAGCTGGTGATGAAAACACCTTCAGTGAATTTGTCACGGGTCTGAAAGTGGACATCAACAGCAGCTTCGCGGTCAAAATCAGCCACGCGATTCGGCAAAACAGTGAAGTGCCGCCGGATCGGGAAGAGCGCGACACGCTGACCACCGTCAACCTGGTGTTTGGTTTCTGAACACCGCTGCCGACCACGAGGCAGGGCAGCGCGCGGCGGCTGCACGCTTGAAAGCATTGGCTGCGCTGGCGCTACAGCTGGCCGACGGTGAGCGTGCCGTGCTTGCAGCACTGCAAGCGCAGCCGTTGCTAGGCGCGGTGCGCGTGCTGGCGATTGGCAAGGCTGCCGCAGCAATGTGGCGCGGCGCCGCCAAGACGCTGGCAGCACAACTCCGTGCTGCGCTGGTCATCGCACCTGCGCCATGCTCGGTGCGTGACCAACTGGCTGCAGGTGCAGCAGCGCCGTCATTGACATGGTGGGTTGGCGCGCATCCGGTGCCGGATACGCGGTCTGTGCAGGCAGCCATTGCGGCGCAGCAGTTCGTGGCCGATTGCCAACCCGGTGAGCACTTGCTGGTGCTGTTATCCGGCGGTGCTTCGGCGCTGTGCGAGTTGCCCGTTGCTGGTTTGAGCCTTGAGCAATTGCAGCGCATTCAGCGCCAGCTGCTGGCATCGTCGCTGCCGATTGCCAGTATCAACGCCATTCGCCAGCGCTTGTCGCAAATCAAGGCCGGCGGTTTGGCGCGACAGCTGCGGGCTGGTGTGCAGGTGCGTCAGCTGCTGTTGTCGGATGTGCCCGGTGACGATCTGCGCGTTATCGGTTCGGCGCCGTTTATTGCCGGCGCAGCACCGTTGCCTGAACTGGCGGCGTTACCTGCTGATCTGCGTATGCACTTGCAACCGTATCTTGATCAGGCACCGGTGCCGTCGACCGGCGCGAATGCCGACGTGATCAGCGAGCTGATCGCCAGTAATGACAGTGTACGTTCGCGGCTCGCACAGCACATTCGGCAGCAAGGTTGGCCGGTGGTGCAAAATGAAGCGATAAGCGGCGAGTTATCGGCGGTTGCGGCAACGGTCGCGGAGCGCTTGCGACAGGGGCCGCCCGGCTATTATCTGTTCGGTGGTGAAACGCATCTGCACTTGCCGGCGGACGCGGGCCGTGGTGGCCGCAATCAGCAGTTGGCCCTCGCTTTGGCGCTGGCGCTACGCGAACAAGCAGGGCTCAGTGTCATGACGCTGGCCAGCGACGGTGTCGATGGCAACTCCGATGCCGCGGGCGCATTGTTCCACAGCGGCTGGACTGAAGCTGCCATCGCGCCAGCGGAGGCAGCATTGTCGCGAGCAAGCAGCTATGATTACTGGCGCTCGCGCGGTGGCCTGCTGGTCACTGGCGCGACCGGCAGCAATGTTGCCGATCTGATTCTGGCCTGGAAGCAGGATCGTTGAACCGGATTCATGAGTTTTCGTTTCATGAGTCCTGGTTTATCGAATCTGGCGAGTTGTGATGGCTTCCGGCACTGACGCTTTTCCGCTCTGATGGATACCTCGACGTGAGCCACGCTGATTTGCAAGCTGTACTGAATATTCTCAACCGCATCATTGTTGGCAAGCCGGAGGTGACCCGGTTGGCGTTGGCGTGTTTACTCGGCCGCGGTCATTTGCTGATGGAAGATTTGCCTGGTATGGGCAAGACCACGCTGGCGCAGGCGCTGGCGCGGGTGCTCGGTTTGCAATTCCAGCGCATTCAATTCACCGCCGACTTGTTGCCTGCCGATATTCTCGGCAGCTCTATTTTCAACCGTGCCGATAACCGCTTCGAGTTTCATCCGGGACCGATTTTCTCGCAGGTGCTGCTGGCTGATGAAGTGAACCGAGCGACGCCGAAAACCCAGAGCGCGCTGCTCGAAGCAATGGCCGAACAACAAGTAACGGTCGAAGGCGCCACTCGCGAGCTGCCGCAACCGTTCTTCGTGATTGCCACACAAAACCCACTGCATCAGATCGGCACCTATCCCTTGCCGGAATCGCAACTGGATCGATTCTTGATGCGCTTGTCGGTGGGCTACCCGGATCTGCGTGCCGAACGCGAGTTGCTGCGCGGTGAAGATCGGCAGCAGATGTTGACCGGGTTGAAAGCGCAGGTTTCCACCGCGCAGCTGACCGCCTGGCAGCAAGCGGTCGAGCGGATTAAGGTCAGCGATACCTTGCTCGATTACGTGCAATCCTTGTTGGTCGCCAGCCGCAATGGCAGCGTATTTCTGCATGGTTTGAGTCCACGCGCCGGCTTGGCACTGCTGCGTGCGGCGCGGGCGTTTGCTTTCGTCAGCGGCCGTGATCACGTGCTGCCGGATGATGTCCAGACCGTGTTCGTCCCGGTCGCCGCTCACCGGTTGTGGCTGCGTGATGCCCGTGAAGAACACAGCGAGCGGGCTGTACTGGCACTGCTCAAAAGCGTGCCGGTGCCGATGTAAGTCGGCGCCACTTCCTGACCGGACGATATCCCATGTTTGCTGCCCTTGCCCGCTCCACCTGGCCGTTGATGCCGGGCTGGTGGCGTGCGCGTTTTTCGGCCTGGATCGAGCGCCGCTTGCTGGCGGTGCCGCAACTGCGACTCAGTCATCGCGAAATTTTCATTTTTCCTTCTCGTGGCGGCTGGCTGTTTATTGCCGTCGGTCTGTTGATCCTGGTGGGGGCGTCGAATTACCAGAACAATCTGGGATTGGTCTTGGCGTTCTGGCTCTGTTCGCTCGGCGTGCTAGCCAAATTTCTCAGCTTCCGTAACCTGCTCGGCATTCAGGTGCGAGCGGGTGATCCACCGCCTGCGTTTGTTGGCGAATCGATCGCGTTTCCGATCTGGCTCGAAGACCCGGATGGTCGGGCCCATGCTGCGGTCAGTGTCAGTCTGGATGGCAACAGTGAGGAGGCGCACGACGTGCCGAGTCAATCGGCAGTCTGTGCCGAGTTGCAGGTGCCGGCAGTGCGCCGCGGTTGGCAAACCATGCCGCGATTTTGTTTGCAATCGCTGGCGCCGTTTGGTTGGTTGCGGGTGTGGAGCTGGCCGAAACTGACAGCAAGGGCCTTGGTGTATCCGATGCCCATCGAGCCGCCGTGGCCCTTGCAACCGCAAGGCGAAGGCGATGGCAAACACGCCAAACCGATCAGCGGCAGCGAGGATTTCGCCGGCCATCGCTTGTGGCGTCAGGGTGATTCCCTGCGTCAAGTTGATTGGAAAGCCTACGCGCGCGAGCGCGGTTTGCACCTGCGCCAGTTCATCGCCCCGAGTGGTGATGAATGGTGGTTCCGGCTACGTGATTTGCCCGCGGGAGATCGTGAGACGCAGTTGAGCTGGCTGTGCTTTCTGTTGCTGGAGGCGGAGCACAAAGGTCAGCGCTATGGGCTTGAGCTGAGCGTCGATAAGTTTGCGCCGGATCAGGGTGATGTTCATCTGCATCGTTGCCTGAAAGCTTTGGCGTTGTATGGTCACGGGACGACAGCATGAAGCGCTTTGATTTGGAGCGGCCCGGCGTCAAACCGCTGCTATTGCTGGCGATCGGCACCGCCCTGTTACCGTTGTGGCTGAAAGTGCCGAGCTGGGTTGGCGTCATCAGCGCATTGGTGCTGCTGTCGGCAACCGGTATCGGCAGTCGACTGCCGCGCTGGTTGTTGCTGGTGCTGGTGCTGGCCGCGGCGGCGGGCGTGGTGTTCCAGCATCGCGGATTGTTCACTCGCGACGCGGGCTTGTCGCTGATTGTGCTGATGGCCAGCTTCAAATTGCTGGAGCTGAAAAGCTACCGCGACGCCATGCTGATCAGCGCACTCAGTTTCTTCCTGACTTTCGTCGGCTTGTTGTTTTACCAATCGCTGGCGGTCGCGCTGTATCTGTTCCTGCTGCTGCCGATGCACACCGCGACCGTGCTGATCCTGCATCGCCTCGATGGCTGGACCGGTTTGCTGACGCTGGCCAAAGACAGCGGCCGTTTTGTCTTGCTGGCACTGCCGCTGGTCGCGTTGCTATACGTATTTTTTCCGCGGCTTTCGGCACCACTCTGGCGTCTGCCCGGCAGCGGTATTACCGGTCCCACCGACTCGATGACCATCGGTGACGTGCAATCGCTGGCGCTGTCTGACGAGCTGGCATTCCGAGTCAAGTTTGACGGCGCTCCGCCGCCGGAAAACGAGCGCTATTGGCGCGGTACAGTGCTGTCGGATTTCGATGGTTTGACATGGAACGTCGGCATACCGCACACGCCTGAAGTATTGGAGCCGCTCAGCGAGCCGATCAGCTATCAGGTGGTATTGGAGCCGACACGGTTACGCTGGTTGTACGCGCTGGACATTCCGCAATCGGTCGAGTCGACTCAGCGAACACGCCGTGCTTGGAACGCGACACTACAGCTGTCTGGTCCCATCAGGCAGCGGTTGGAGTACAAAGTTAGGTCAGTTCTCAACTATCGCTTGGCGGCGGAAGCCAACGAGCCAGCACTGGCTCCCTATCTTCGCTTGCCGGATCGTGGCAATCCACGTGCGCGCAGCTATGCCACGCAACTGCGTGCTCGCTATCCGGATGCCACTGCGTATACCAAAGCCTTACTGCGGACCATCAATTCCGACAATTTTTGGTATTCCCTGCAGGCGCCAGAGTTGGCGGAAGACACGGTCGACGACTTCTGGTTCAATCATAAGCGCGGCTTCTGCGAGCACTACGCGAATGCGGTGACCTTTCTGCTGCGAGCAGGCGGCGTACCGGCGCGGGTTGTTGTGGGTTACCAAGGTGGTGAATGGAATAGCTACGGCAATTTCCTGACCGTTCGTCATCTCGATGCGCATGCCTGGCTCGAGTTTTGGCGAGCGGGTGACGGCTGGGTACGGCTGGATCCCACTTCCGCCATAGCACCGACGCGAGTTGATCAGTCCTATCTCGATCGTATTGCACGACGTGACAGTCTGATGCCTTTCGAAGGCTGGGATACTGCCGCAACGTTGGTCGGTGACGCGGGTGGCTGGTCTGTGATCAGATGGTGGCAGGAGGCCAACCGTTGGTTCGAAGCGAATGTCACCCAGTTCAATGCCGATGCCCAGCGCAACTGGTTTGAACGGCTCGGTTGGCCGGATATCAGCAAAACGGAACTGATTCAGGGCTTGGTTGCTGGTGTGTTGCTGATGATGCTGATCAGCGCCTGGTTGATTTTGCGTGCCCGTCCGGTGCGCGATCCGGTCGCCCGTTTGTACGCGTCGTTCTGTCGCAAGCTTGCGCGTGCCGGGATTACGCGCCAACCGCATGAAACGCCGCAGGAATTTCTGCGCCGGGCGCAGCGGGCGTTCCCTGCTGAGCGGGGCGAATTGCGCGCATTTATCGAGATCTATTTGGCCGTGCGTTACGCCGATAGCGGCACTGAGCGTGAACTGGAAGCGCAGTGGCGCCGTTTGCGCTGGCGACGGCTGAAAGC
>CAMLNB010000185.1 GCA_946481205.1 uncultured Kangiella sp.
AGAAGTCCGGCATCAGCCACGGGTGCGGATACGAGGTCACGCCTTTGCCATCGACATCCTGACGGAAATGCGCCAGTTGCTCTTCGGTCAAGCGGCCTTCCATGAAAGCGCGGGCATAAATGCCCGGCGAGGCGTGACCTTGGAAATAAACGAGATCACCGCCGTTGCCTTGATCGCCTTTGAAGAAGTGATTGAAGGCAACGTCGTAAATGGTCGCGCTGGAGGCGAACGACGAAATATGGCCACCGAGTTCCAGATCGAGCTTGCCGGCGCGCAGCACAATGGCCAGCGCGTTCCAGCGGATGATCGAACGGATACGCGCTTCGATGGCCTGATCGCCTGGGTAGGCCGGCTCTTTCGACGGCGGAATCGTATTGACGTAGGCGGTCGTGGCCGAATACGGAAGGTAGGCGCCGGAGCGGCGAGCCTTGTCGATCAGTTTTTCCAGCAGGTAGTGGGCGCGTTCGACGCCCTCGGCTTCGAGCACGCCATCAAGGGCGTCGAGCCATTCCTGGGTTTCGGTCGGGTCGGTATCGGGCAGTCGATCGATCGACATGGTGGATTCCTTCTGGATCTGCTTGCGGGGCCGGCTGTTGGCCGGACTGGGGCGGTTGACCGCCGTTCTTCCTATACAAGTCGGGAGCGTGTCAGACCGGATGGCACAGAAGCCGGTATCCGGACGACAAACTGTCGGCAAGTCTAGGCCTGCGGCATGGAAAAACCATGGCTCCGGTCATAAACCGGCTCGGGGTCAGACCAGATAGGCATGGTTTTCGGAATAATTTTACTTGCAAGTAAGTAAAATAAGATGCAACATCTGCTCACCTCGACGGCGAGGCTAGGCAAATGATGTGGCTGGCAGGAAAATCCATGACCGCGCGACGCGATACCCGTACCGAAGTGCTCGACCTCGCCGAGAAGCTGTTTCATGAGCGCGGCTTCCGTGGCTTTTCCTATGCCGACATCGCCGCCCCGCTCGGCATCAAACCGGCCGCGATCCATTACCACTTTCAGGGCAAGGAAGAACTGGGCGTCGCCTTGATCGAACGCTTGCGCGACCGGCTGAAAGTCGCCCTCAGCCACTTTGCCGCCGTGCAGACCCCATGGCCAGCCCAGCTGGAATCCTTGTTCGACTATTACCGCCGCCATGCCAACGACAATTGCTCGGTTTGCGCGGTCGGCATCAGCGCCATCGAGGCGGACAGCATCCCCCATAGCATGCAGATCCAGGTCCGTTTGCTGATCAAGGAAATGCTCAACGCCCTGGTGCAGATCCTGGCCCGCGGTCGCGATGCCGGCGCCTTCCAGTTTGAAGGCCGCGCCGAAGAGCGGGCGACCTTGATCCTCGCCGCCTTGGGTGGTGCGTTGCAGCTGCAGCGGCTGACCGGGCTACCGCAAGTGGAAACCGTTATCGCCGAGCTGCAACATGGCTTGGTCGTCGTTCACTGATTTTTTTTGGCAATCAACTTACTTATTAGTAAGTATATGGAGGTTATGATGAGCAGCGTTCCGATGGAGATCACCCGCACCCAACCGACGATAGCCGTACCCACCGTCTGGCAATGGCTCGCCCCCGTGCTCGGCATGGCCGGCGCAGCCGCCTTGATGCTGTTGCCCAGCATCGGCATTGGCGCCCCGGCCGCGGTTTACGCCGGCTTCAGCGTCGGCTTGGCGGCGCTGTATCTGGCGCTGGTACCCACTTGCGAGCACGGCGGCAAAGCCGCGTTGGCGATGGCCACTGCCAACGCGGTCGCTGGCGTGTTGCTGTATGACTGGCTGGCCGCGCTGCACGGCTGGCTCAGCCTGCAGACGGTGATCGCCGCGCTCTGGCTGCTGCGCGATCAAAACAGTGGCGAACGGGCACTGGCTGGCCTGCTGCTTGGTCTGAATGCCGGCGCCGTGGCGGCGCTGAGCTTTGGTGTGCATGGTTGAGTGCTGAGCGATAAAACGGCGTTGATGGCACGGTTCGGTATCAGCAAAACCGTATTCGGTAGCAGTGTCCGTCCGACGGGCTTCAGAGCGACGGCGCATCGGGTTTGCAGTAACAAAAAAGCGGGCATTGCCCGCTTTTTTTGTCGCTCAAACGACTCAAATCAGCACGCCGAACAACGAGAACAAGGCAATCAGCACCAGCACCAGCAGCAATGCCCGCTCCGCCAGCGCAATCGCCTGGGTGTTTTCATCAAGCGCATCAATCGCCAGCTCACTGCTGATCGCCAACGAAGCCAAACCGCTGTCGGTCAGGATCCGTTCGGTGCGAGCATCGGCCTCCCGCCAGAACGGATGCAGCGCGCTGTAACCACGAACAAAATCGCCGACCAGCGCATAGCACAACGCGGTCAGACGCGCCGGCAACCAATCGAGCACCTGGCGCAAGTTCCGCACCAGGCGCTGGTGTGGATGACCCGGTTCATCTTTGACCAATTCGGCATACAGCGTCGTCAATCGATAGAACAAACAAGCAGCCGGACCCAACACCGCAAACCAGAACAGCAGCGCGATAAAGCGGCTGTTGATCTCGGTGAAAATGAACCGCGAGACCTGCCGGCCCAGCTGCGGCAAATCTTCGACCGCATCGACATCGACCCGTTCGCGCGCGTGTTCCCAGGCGCTCTGGCTGTCATTGCGCTCCAGCGCGGAAAAATACGGCGCCAGCAGGGCGCGCAGATCCTGCGGGCCGAGGCAGTACCACAGCACCGCAGTGCCGACCGCCAGATACAGCAGCTGTCCGAACCAGCCATCGGCAACGAACAACAGCAGCGCCAGCAGCAGCGGCACCACACCGGTCATGAACAGCAGGCCGACAAAGCCTTCAAACTGCGCCGGAAACTGCCGCTGCATGAACCGGCGGAAATGAACAAACCAACGAAAATTGCGGTAGCTCGGTGGCAGCCGGAAGTACCACTCCAACACCAGCACCAAGACAATAGCCAGCAAGGTCATGAGGCATCCCTGAACAAAGACAGCAACTCAGCACAAGACGGTAGCCGGCTCTCGGAAGCGCCGGCGCTTGCGGCAATTATCGCACAGAAAACTGCCGCATCCGGTCAAACCGCTGTCATCCGGCCTGCGCCAACAAGGCCCGATAGCGCAGCCAGTCAAACGCCGGGCCGGGATCGGTTTTCCGGCCCGGCGCGATATGCTGATGACCGACGATGCGATCGGCACGAATCATCGGCCAGTGCGCTTGCAGCACCTGCGTCAACGCCGCCAGCGCCGGATATTGCCGACTGTCGTAAGGACTGTCATCCGTCCCTTCCAGCTCGATGCCGAGCGAAAAATCATTGCAGCGTTCGCGACCGGCAAACTGCGAGACGCCGGCATGCCAGGCCCGTTGCAGCGCGCTGACGTATTGAACGATTTCACCGTCGCGGCGAATCAGAAAATGGCTGGACACGCGCAGCCCTTGCAGGCCGGCAAAATACGGATGATCCTCAGCTGGCAAGCAGCCAAGAAAGAGCTGATCGATGTAAGGGCCACCGTATTCACCCGGCGGCAAGCTGATGCCGTGGATGACCAGCAGCGAGATCTCAGCCGGCTCCGGCCGTTCATCGTGGTGCGGTGATGGGCAATGGCGAACCGCACTGAGCCAACCCTGTTGATCAATTTGCATGGTCGCTGAAAATCATCGGTGGTGTGACGCTGCAGCTTAGCGCAGCAGCTGCCACATGACAGCAGGCACAGATACCGCAGCCAGAAAAGTCAGCGGCCGCACGAGGCGGCCGCTGGTTGCTATGGTTTGTCCTGGCTGGACGATCAACCGTCCGCCGCTTCCTTGAGCTTGCGCAGGTTGGAGATCACCGCTTCCAGCGCACGATCGAACAGCGCCGCGTCGTCCAGCAGTTTGACGCTACCGCGACGCAGTGCCACCGCCATGCCCGGCCGGGTGAACTCCGCCACTTTGACACCGGCGCGGTTGACGAAAATCAGCTTGCCGACGGTCGGAATGCGTGCCGCCAGTTTGCAGCGGGTGTTGCGATCCGGCTCGCGCAGCTCAATCCAGCTGCCGACTTGCAGGGCGTCGACCTGGTCGATATAGCCGTCGACATCCAGCTCCGGATCCGGCGCGCTTTCCAGCACGATATCGTCCATGCCGTCATCGGCCAGGACACCGTTATCCGCACTCGCCCGTGAAGGCTCAACACTGATCGAGGCCAGCAACGCCGCATCTTCGGCGCTGGTATCCGGCAGCATGTCAGCCAACAAATCAGTTTCCTGCGAGCTGACCGGCGATTCCACGCCGCTATCGACCAGATCATCAAGACCACTGTCGGCCGGCACGACCGGCTCAACCGGGGCCCGCATCAGCTGGAAGTGCAGCGCTTCCAGATCCTGCAGCAGAGCGCTTGATTCGAGCGAACCATAGGAAATCGATTCAAAACCGGCACGCAACTGACGAATCAAACCGGGAATCATTGCCGGCAATTGTGCCCGCTCGGTCGGTGTCCGAATGGTAACGGTCTTGACCAGAATTTCGGCCACTTGCGCGGCGTGGCGGAAGGCATCGGAATCGGAACCACCGGCACGCAGATGCTCCAGGAACAGCACTTTGCTCCAGACATCGTGTAGCAGCTTCTGTGCGACAGGCGGCAGCGAGCGACCGCCGACAATGCGCGCCAGCAGGTTATCGACCACTTGCTTGGCCGACTCGCTGCGGGCTTTGCCTTCTTCGGCTTCCTTGGTGCGCTTTTCGATGATCGCCGAGCGGCGGCGCTCTTCTTCGCAATAACCGCGGAACTCTTCCAACAGCTCGGTAAAGAGCCGAGTGTCGTCTTCAAACTCGTTCAGCACGCGCTGGACAATGGCTTCGATGCGACCTTGCAAACCGTCGCGGCCACGGCGGTCCGGATCCCAGCCGATGCCGGCATAAGCCATTTCGTTCAGCAGCAAACGCGCCGAATGGTTGCGGTTGCTGAAGAAGCTCTTGTCGACCAGCGCGACTTTCAGCATCGGAATCTGCAAACGGCCGAGCTGCGCCTTGATTTCATCTGGCAGGTTGGCGTCGCCGAGAATGAAATCGAACATCATGCTGACGATGTCGATCACGTCATCGTTGACGGCGCCGACTGCAGTGGCATCGACCCGGCCACCGACGACCACCGGCAGACGCGTGGCCAGCGCGGCCCGCAGATCAATCGGCTGACCGACCGGGATGACGCCCGGGTCGTGCTGCAGATTCGACAGTGCTTTCAGCAGTTGGGGCGTTTCGACCACCGGCACGACGGGCGCACCAAAGCCACCATCGAGGAACGCTGCGCCGGCACCCAAGCCACCGACCAGCCCAGCACTACCACCAGCACCGCCTTTTTGCGTGGCCAGCAGTTCGCGCAGGGCGTTGAACACTTCCGCTTTGATATCGACTTGCTGTTGCTCGGCACTGACGACATCTTCGAGGCCATCTTCTGCTTCGGCCTTGCGCTTCGGCGCCGGCGGCGGCGCAACCGGTTTGCGTGGCTTGCGAACATGCAGATCCGGCAACACACCGTTGTCGGCAAAGAACAGGTTCAGATCGTCATAAACCGCCGTCAGTTCGGCCAGCACGCTGCGCTCGAACAACTTGAACACCACCAGCTTGGCTTTCAGATCGAGGCCGAGGGTCTTGGTGGTGGCGCGGAACGCTTCGCAGATGCGCTTCGGGTAAACCGGCAGATCGTCCGCATCGACCCGGATGTCCGGCACCACGGCGTCGAAGCGACGAGCCAGGAAGCGCAGCGCTTCTTCGTTACGCTGCTTGGCCTTGGCGACCATGCCGTCGACAGCCAGGTTCTCTTCCAGCTCGTCCTCTTTGACCAGACTGAGCGAATCGAGCGAATAGGTAGCGGCTGCGGCCTGGGCTTCGGCCCGGCCGACCAGTTCATAGAAGCCGTTGTGCAGCTCCTGTTTGAAGATGTTTTCCATGCCCTTGCGCTTGATGCGCAGTTCCCGCATGGCGTCGAAATAGAGGGTTTGATCCTTGTTATTGCCGGCCTTGTCGGCCAGATCGAACAAGGTGTCATCGGCCGTGTCGAGCATATGCCCGAACAGCTTGGTCAATGACTCCAGCGCCTGATCCCTGACGCGCTCTATCAACTTGGGCAATTTCCTCTGCTCCTGGGCACGGCGCGGTTCACCAGTGCTGGTGAAGTTCACTACGTGAGGTTCGAAGGCCATTGTCATTCACTCCAGGGCGTGGGCGCAGACTTTTCCACGCCCTGCCATTAAACCGCAAGCCCAGCTAGCCCGCCGTGACGAAGCGCACACTGGCCGAGGCCAAAATTGCCAAGCCTTCGACCATTCGCCAATGACTCTTTGCTGCTGGCCGTGCCGCCAGGGCAATGAATGACAGCAGAAGGATAGTTGCCTAGACGGCGTTATGCGCCAGTAGAGCCTTGTCGCAGCGGCCAGAGCCGGCGCACAGACGCATTGCTGGCGAGCACCGCGGCGCTGATAATCGCCAACCAAGATGACAGCCCGACGTAAACGCCACCATGCATAACCGACTGGACCCCGACTACCTCGCCCGCGAACGCTATACCGCCGTCCGCCATGCCTTAGCCGAGGACCTCGGGCAAGCCTATGAGGCCCCGCTCGACCCCAGTCGCGACCTGACCGCCATGCTGGTGCCGGCCGAGCGCAACGCCACGGCCACCATCATCACCCGCGAAGACACCATCGTCTGTGGCCAGCCCTGGGTCGAAGAGGTGTTTGCCCAGTTATCAGCTGCGATAGGCAAGCCAGGCGCAGTAAGCATTCACTGGCATAGCGCAGAGGGCGACTCGGTCACAGCCAACAGCACACTCTGCACCTTGAGCGGCCCTGCCCGCCTGTTGCTGACCGGCGAGCGCACCGCACTGAACTTCCTGCAAACCCTGTCCGGCACCGCCAACGCTGTCCGCGCCTTCGTCAAACCGCTGGAAGGCAGCCACTGCCAGCTACTCGACACCCGCAAAACCCTACCCGGCCTGCGTGCAGCCCAGAAATACGCGGTCCGAATTGGCGGCGGCAGCAATCACCGGATAGGTCTGTTCGATGCGTTTCTGATCAAAGAAAACCATATTGCGGC
>CAMLNB010000186.1 GCA_946481205.1 uncultured Kangiella sp.
GCCGGCAAGCGAACCTTCATGAGCAATCCTTGGCAAACGTATTCCGTCGTGGTCCAAGCTTTGCCTCGAGTGAGTCGTTGGGCAAGCGGCAATAATGCCGGCGCAACCCGGCTGCAGCTGTGGTGGTGGCTGCGCAATCAATCACGCCGCGCCCCATTGGCGACTGGCTGCCGATTGGAAAAGCTATGGCAATTCAGACACTTCCCTTATCATGGCGGGCCTACTTGCCGGATCGGCAGGCAGTAACGGAGAGCGGGAATGAGCAAGCAGTGGACCTCATGGCTGGCGCAAAAACTGGTGCAGACGTGCCTGCGGCCGCTGATGCTGGCGTCCTTGCTTGTGCTGGGCACAGCGGCTCAGGCCATCGAGGTCAGCGATCTCTACACCGGCGTCGTGCCGGTGCCGGACCAGTCCGAGACCGCCCGGCAAGACGGTCAGGTTGATGCGCTGAAGCAAGTGCTGGTCAAGCTGTCCGGCAATCCGAGCGTGCTGGCCCTGGCCCAGATCCAAGCCAATCTCGGCAAGGCAGCTTCCTATGTTCAGCGGTATCAATACACCGTGCTGCCCGCCAGCGTGGACAGCCCGGTCGGCTCGCCGCCGCGGCTGATGTTGCAAGTCAGTTTTGATGGCCGGGCGCTGGAGCGTTTGCTGCAAGATGCCGCCGCGCCGATCTGGGGTGCTCGCCGGCCGCTGACGCTGTACTGGCTGGCGGTGGCGGATGAAAACGGTCGTCGCTTGCTCGGCAACGATGACGAGCCGGAACTGATCCAGGAATTGCAATTGGCCAGTCGCGCCCGCGGCGTGCCGATGGTGCTGCCGATACTCGATCTGGAAGAAACCAACGAGATCAATATCAGCGATGTCTGGGGTCGCTTTGTCGAGTCGCTGCAAGGATTTTCCAGCCGCTATGGCGCTGAGGCAGTGCTGGTCGGCCGCTTGGAAAAAGTCGGCAGCAGCTGGCAGGGCGAAATCACTTTCCAGCAAACCACGCTGAGTCAAAGCTTTTCCGCCACGGCGCCGACCCGCGCTGAGCTGGTCAGCCAACTGACTGGCCAGGTCGCCAGTTTTCTGGCCAGCAAATATGCCGTTGTACTCGATCCGAGCAAAGACGCTGAAGTGCTGGTGAAAGTGCGCAATGTTCGCAGTCTCGAAGACTATGGCCGGCTCAACCAGTTCTTCAGCGGTTTGCAGGCCGTGCGGCAAGCTGATGTCCGCGAGTTGCAGGGCGGCGTAGCCTTGTTCAGCTTGCGCTTGATCGCCGATCAATCGGCCTTGTTGCAAGCCACTGCCATGGACCCACGCCTGCAAGCGGTGCCGGGCACCGAATTCAGTTCGGTGCTTGAGTTCGATTGGCGACCCTAATCTCTTCGCTTGGCGACAGGTAACCCTCATGTCTGCGCTGCGTCATTTGCCGAATCTGCTGACAGTGTTGCGCTGTCTGCTGACCGTGCCATTGGCGCTGCAATTGGAAGAGCGCCAATACGGCAATGCCCTGGCGCTGTTCGTGATCGCCGGCATGTCGGATGCGCTCGATGGTTTTCTGGCCAAACGGTTTCATTGGCAGAGCCGGTTCGGCGCCATTGCCGATCCGCTGGCGGACAAGCTGCTGCTATTGGTTGGTTTCGGCATGCTCAGCTATATCGCAGTGCTGCCGTGGTGGTTGTTTGTGCTGGTGCTGGCGCGTGATGTCATCATCGTCGGTGGCGCGCTGACTTATCACTATTTGTTCGGCCCGTACCCGATGCAGCCGACGCTGTTGTCCAAAACCAATACAACGCTGCAGATCGGTTTGTTGACCATGGTGTTGATCAACCTCGGTTTGGCACCGTTGTCGGCGGATTGGTTGCTGGTGGGGTTGATGATTGTCAGTTTCAGCACAGTGCTCAGTGGACTCGATTACGTCTGGACGTGGGGGCGCCGCTGCTGGGAACAGCAACGACACAGGAGTGTGAGTAAATGAATTGGCGGGTGTACGGCTTACCGTTGGCAATCTCCGCCATTCTGGTGCTGTTGATTTGGTTGCTCGGGCCGATGCTGACGCCGTTTCTGGTTGCCGCAGCGTTGGCCTACTTCACCGATCCGGTCGTGGAAAAATTGCAGAGCTGGAAATGGCCACGGACGCTGGCGGTGCTGACCGTGCTGCTGTTGGTGGTCTTGGTGTTCGTCTTGTTTGTGCTGCTGGTTGTGCCGCTGCTGCAGCACGAAATTCGCTTGATTGCCCAACGCTTGCCGGGCGCGGTTGGCTGGTTGGAGCAAACGGTCTTGCCGTGGGTGATTGAGCAAACCGGCCGCAGCGACATGAAACTGGATCTCGATTACCTGCGCTCCATGCTCGGTGATCAAATCCCGCAAGCCGGCACACTGCTGGCGCGAGCGCTCAGCACCGTGACCAGTTCCGGTCTGGCCATTTTTGCCTTTCTTGCCAATCTGTTGCTGATACCGGTGATCTTCTTTTATCTGCTGCGCGACTGGCCGCTGATCAAAAGCAAGACGGCAGAGCTGGCGCCGGCGCGCTGGCGCGAACGCTTCACGCCCTTGCTCGGTGAATGCGACAACGCGCTGGCGGCGTTCGTCCGCGGTCAGATTCTGGTGATGCTGTCATTGGCCGCGTATTACACGCTGGGCCTGATGATGATCGGGCTCGATGTGGCCTTGCTTGTTGGTGTTCTGACCGGTCTTGCCAGCTTCATTCCCTACCTCGGTTTCTCGCTTGGTCTGCTGCTGGCGTTGCTGGCGGCGCTGCTGCAGTTTGCGGATCCGGTCATGGCGCTGTGGGTGGCTGCGGTGTTTGTCGGCGGTCAGGTGCTTGAGGGCGTGGTGTTGCAACCGCTGCTGCTGGGTGATCGCATCGGCCTGCATCCGGTCGCGGTGATTTTTGCCGTGCTGGCTGGTGGCCAATTGTTCGGATTTACTGGTGTGCTGCTGGCGCTGCCGGTTGCCGCGGTATTGCTGGTGCTGCTGCGTCACGGTGTCGTCGCGTATCGGCAATCGCGGTTTTATCAAGGAGAGCGCAGCGGCGATATCACCTGATGCCTGATCACGACGCTGTGGCTGGCAGGCTGGCGCTGCGCTTACCCGTGTAACGAGTCAACATGCAACAACTTCCGCTGGGTATTCGGCTGCGAGCCGATGCCGGATTCGATACGTTTCTGACCGGTGACAACGCGGCGCTGCTGGCCTTGTTGCGCCGGTTTGCCGCTGGCCAACAGGCTACGGATCAAGATGCCGCTGCGCTGTACTTGCACGGTTCGCCGGGCAGTGGTCGCAGTCATTTGTTGCATGCTGCCGCTGCGGCCGCGGATGCGGCGGGCCGCAGCGTCGCGGTGCTGCCGCTGCAATTGAGCGGGCTGACACCAGAAGTGTTAGCCGGCTTCGAGCACTCCGATTTGCTTTGCATCGATGATCTGGATGCGGTGACAGCCCAAACCGACTGGGCCGTCGCTTTGTTCAACCTGTTCAATGCGGTGCGTGATCGTGGTGGCCAGTTGTTGTTTGTCGCGGATCGACCGCCAGCCTTGCTGCCTTGCGCCTTGCCGGATTTGCAATCGCGTTTGGCCAGCATGTTGGTCTTCGCCGTGCACGAGTTGAACGACGAGCAGAAACAGGCGCTGCTGATGCAACGCGGCGATGCCTTGGGGTTGCGGGTGCCGGCCGAGGTGGCGCAATACCTGATGAGCCGGCATTCGCGGGCGATTGCCGATCTGCTGCAGTTACTTGATCAGCTCGATCACGCTTCACTGGCCGAACAGCGCCGCCTGACCGTGCCGTTTGTCAAACAAGTGCTGGGTGCATGAGTCAGGGGGCCTGAGTCAGGGCGCCCAGCCAAAGCGAAGATCAAAACAAAAGGCGGGATATCCCGCCTTTTGTTTTTGCTGACGAGCGGATTCGACCGGGATTAGCCCGTCGCCTTGCCGGCGCGCTCGGCCAGCAAGAATTCCAGACTCTCGTAAGCGTGGCGCAGATGCGGGATCACGATCGAGCCGCCAATGATCAGCGCGATATTGAACGCCTCTTCGATTTCTTCCTTGCTGCAACCCTGCTGGACGCAGGTATCCAGGTGGTAATCGATGCAGTCATTGCAACGCAATACCATCGAGCCGGTCAGGCCCATCAGTTCCTTGGTCTTGCGCGACAGCGCGCCGTCGTCGTAGGTGATCTTGTCGAGCGAGAACAAGCGCTTGATGCCGAGATTCTCGGTCTTCAGCACCAGCTCATTACCGGCCAACCGGCGGGCACGAAATTCTTCAAAGGGATGTGGCATGTGGCTACCTATCGCTAAACATCATTTCAGAGTGAAGTAGGGCGCATGATACACCTGCTCCAACAGGGCTGCAGAGCCCTCGATTGTGCCCAGCCGATGGGTAATGTTCACCATCACGGGCACTTACCGTGCGGTACGATAAGCCGGCGGTATTGGCGAGTAAAACCTGATTAAAGAGGATGTGAGTTCACCATGAGTACCGGTCGTTTGGCAGTCCTGAAGTTTGGCGGCACCAGTGTAGCGAGCGCGGAAACCGTCCGCCGTATCGCCGACATCGTGGTGGCGCGCCGAAAACAGGGTTTCGACGCGGTGGTTGTGGTGGTGTCGGCGCTGAGCAAGGTCACCGACAAGCTGGTTCGGATCAGTCAGGGTGAGCCGGTGGAGCCGCTGCTGGCCGAGATTGACGGCCAGCATCTGAAGCTGGCCCAGGCGCTGAACCTGCCGGAAGACGACAGTCTTTATCACAGCTGGCGGCAGGAGCTGCAGCGTATTCAGGCGCTGCGGGCAAGCGCGACGCTGCCGCTGACGCCGGCCCAACAGGCGCAAATCCAAAGCGCCGGCGAGCTGATGTCCAGTCGCTTGCTGGCGCAATTTTTCAGCCGGGAGTTGAAGCGTGAAAAGCTCAGCTGCCATTGGCAGGACGCACGGGAATGGCTGACCAGCGAGCCACAGGCGCATCGCGGTGAGATCAGTCATTACCTGAATGCCCATTGCGAGCCGGTGCGTAGCGATGTGCTGCGCGCGGCGGCGTTTGAGCGTGGCGGCATGACGCTGACCCAAGGCTTTATTGCCCGCAACGGCCGCGACGAAACGGTCATTCTCGGCCGTGGTGGTTCGGATACCTCGGCGGCATATCTGGCGGCCTTGCTCGGTGCTGATGTGCTGGAGATTTGGACCGACGTGCCCGGCATGTTCACCGCCAATCCGCGCCAATACCCCAACGCGAAACTGCTGCGCAGCCTCGATTACGATGAGGCGCAGGAAATGGCGACCACCGGCGCCAAAGTGCTGCATCCGCGCTGTGTCCGGCCGGCGCGTTTGGCGCGCATTCCCATTCGCATCGCGCACACCGGTTACCCGGACATGGAAGGCACTTGGGTGCAGCCGCAGGCGGAAGAGGTTCCCGGCTTGAAAGCGGTGTCGGTCAACAAACCGATTACGCTGATCAGCGTGGAAACGCTCGGCATGTGGCAGCAAGTCGGGTTCATTGCCGATCTGTTCGCGGTGTTCAAGAAGCACGGCGTCTCGGTCGATCTGGTGTCGACTTCGGAAACCAACATCACCGTGACGCTTGATGGCAAGGCCAATGATTTGGCGCCCGCAGCGCTGCAGGCATTGATTTCAGAATTGAATGGGCTGGGCCGCGTCCGGTTGCTGGAAAACTGCGCGGTGGTGACGCTGGTCGGTCGGCATGTCCACACCGTGTTGCATCAGCTTGGCGAAGCCCTGAAAGTGTTTGCCGAGTACCCGGTGCACCTCGTTACCCAAGCCGCATCGGATCTGAACTATTCCTTTGTGATTGATGCCGAGCATGCGGATGAAGTCTGCGCGCGTCTGCACGAATTTCTGCTGGCCCATGCCCAGCATCCGGCCGTTTTCGGCCCGGATTGGCAGAGCTTGTTTGGCGATGCTTCGCGGACGCCGGTGCCGGCCTGGTGGCGCGAACAGCGTCAGCAATTGATTGAACGCGCGCAAACGCATGCGCCGTGTTATGTCTATTCGTTGCCGACCGTGTTGGCGCAGGTGTCGGCGCTGCGCGGTATCAAGGCGGCCGATCGGCTGTTGTACGCAATGAAGGCCAATGCCAATGCCGCCGTGCTGCAAACGCTGGCAGCGGCCGGGGTCGATCTGGAATGCGTCTCGGTTGGTGAGTTGGATCGCGTCCGCAAAGTGCTGCCGGAACTGCCTGCCGATCGCATTCTGTTCACGCCAAATTTTGCTCCGCGCAGCGAGTACGTCACGGCGTTTGCCCGTGGCGTTACCGTGACGCTCGACAATCTCTACCCGCTGCAGCAATGGCCGGACGTGTTCCGCGGCCGCAAGCTGCTGCTGCGGGTCGATACCGGTATCGGTCATGGCCATCACGCCCATGTTCGCACGGCCGGACAGCAATCCAAATTTGGTATTCCGCTGGCCGATCTGGCTGAGGTTGCGAGTCTGTGCAGCAAACTTGGCGTGCGCGTTACCGGGTTGCACGCGCACAGCGGCAGCGGCATTTTTGATCGCGACAACTGGCGGCAAAACGCCGAGACTTTGGCCAAGGCAGCAGAGCGTTTCCCGGACGTCGAAGTGCTGAATCTCGGTGGCGGCTTGGGTGTGCCGTACGAAGACAGCCAAAGCCCGCTCGATCTGGCCGCGGTTGCCGACAGCTTGCACGCGTTCAAAGCGGCGCATCCGCAATTCAAACTGTGGCTGGAACCGGGTCGCTTCCTGGTCGCGCAAGCTGGCGTGTTGCTGGCGCGGGTCACGCAGGTAAAAGGCAAGGGCAGTCGGATGTATGTCGGTATCGAAACCGGCATGAATTCGCTGATTCGGCCGGCGCTGTACGGGGCCCATCACCGTATCGTCAATCTGTCGAAACTCGATGCCGAACCGGCTTGGGTCTCGACCATCGTCGGGCCGATTTGCGAAACCGGTGACAAGCTTGGCGAAACCGTTTTGCCGGTCAGCGAGGAGGGTGATGTGCTGTTGATCGCCGAAGCCGGCGCCTATGGCCAGGTCATGAGTTCGCAGTACAACCTGCGGGCACCGGCCCAGGA
>CAMLNB010000187.1 GCA_946481205.1 uncultured Kangiella sp.
CAAACCCCCGTACCGTGTGTGTGAAATTTCCTGACAGCGCTGTATAGAAATTTCTAATACTGCGGTGCAAATCACGACTGAAATTGCTGCTCTGCAGCACGAACACTGCATCGACGGGCCACTGAACTAGACTGCAACCAACACGCGGCTTGCTGTCGTGGTCATTGACGGCGCGACTGGAGGGTGGTGGAGAGGAACATGGCGAACGAATCGGAACGCGCCGGTCCTGAACGAAATGACGCGGAGCGCAACTTTCTGCAACGCGGCTTGGAAAAGCTGCGCCGCTCGGTCGCCATCCTGATTTTTGCCGCGGGCATTACCGCCGGTGCCGGCGCCATGCTGTACGCCAAGAGCGACGATCTGCAGCAGCAACAGCAGCAACAAACCGAACAGATCCAACAACTGGAATTGCGCGTGCAGAAACTCGAACTGCAGGCGCCGGACCTGCCGCTACCTGCGTTCTGCCGCTGCCAAAAGCTGGGGGACAATGGCGTTCTGTTGCAGCGCTTCTGTCCGGCCAAGAACGAAGTCTGCGATGAAGAATCCGCGCAAATCTGCCAAGCCCAGTTACCGGGCTACCAGTGTTGAATCGCTGAGCTGAGACACCCCGATGCAAGCCCAGGAATTCGTCAGCGCTCAATGCCCTTACTGCGGCGAAGCCATCGAACTGCTGATCGATTGCGAGGCTCTTGATCAGCAATACACCGAAGATTGTCAGATTTGCTGCCAGCCTATCCTTGTCCAACCACAATGCGATAACCAAGGCCAGATCGTAGTTCAGCTGTGGCGGGAAGCCGACTGAGCACCTACCACCACAGCGTTGCCTGACTCGATTAGCGCAGACTCAGCAGCCTGCGCACATCCTGCACAATCTCAATTACGCTGACCACTGCAACAAAACCCAGCACCCCCTGCACAACGTGATTGAGCAGTTTCGCTAAACGGGCCGGGTTATCGTCGGCAGCGCCGGCATCGGTCAGCACAATCAGCTCACCGTTCTGGAACAGCTGCCAGAGAATGCTCAGACACACGACATTCAACAGTACGCGCAGCAGCAACCGGTCCCACTTCCAGTAGGGGTAGACAAGATTGATCGCGGCGAGGATCACATCCATTGCGGCGAGCGCCAGAATGCCCCACCAGAATGGTGCCCAGGCATCGGACAGGCGGAATGGCAACGGGCTGCCGTCGTGAAAAATGAACGCCGGGAACGGCAGCACGCCAAGCCACCAGCTGATGAACAACACACCAAACACCAGCTCGAACAAACTGTCGCCGCGTTTGATCTTGAGTTGATCTTTGACCGGTGCCAGTTTGCTCGGCTGCCAGTTGTCGAAGAAACCGATGCGGACCTGGTGTCGATCCAGCAAGGCAAATACCAGCGTGACAATGCCGATGTACACCAGCGCGGTGCCGGCGAATTCAACGCTGACATGGATCAGCGACTGAATCGGATTGCCACTGGTCGCGGCGGCCACCACACCGAGCAGACCGTGGACGATCGCGATGATGATCAGCACCAGCCGCAGGCTGAACCACCAGTAGGCGTAAACGCTCGGGCCGATCAGATGCTGCTGCGGCAGGTAGCGGCTGGCAACCAACATCGGGTGACCGTTTTGCTGGATCAGCGCCTGCAGCTCCTCGGCATTGAGCGCGCGGCCGAGGCCGGCTTCGCGCTCCTCGATCTGCGACAGCAGGCTGTCTTTCAGTTCGGCGACGATGTCGCTGCTCTGGGTCTTCGGCAGGTAGCTGCTGACCGCCTGCAGATAACGTTCGACCAATTCCATGATGGGGCTCCTTGCCTGGTTCAGGCGTCTGAAGAGAGGCCACCGACGCTGGCCGCGTCGGCGTGAATACGGTTGAGGGCGCTGTCGAGCGCGCGCCATTCGGCGAGAAGCTGGTCGAGCACCGGCCGGCCTTCCGGCGCCAGCTGGTAGAAGCGTTTGTTGCGCTTGTCTTCTTCACGCCATTCGCTGGCCAGCAGGCCTTGGCTCTCCAGCCGGCGCAGCAGCGGGTAGAGCGTGCCTTCATCGATATCGAGGCCCTGGTCGGCCAGCACCTTGCGCAGCGTGTAGCCGTAGTGCTCGTGCTGCAGTGCGACCAGCACGGCCAGCGTCAGGCTGCCGCGGCGCAGCTCCAGCCTGAGCTTTTCAAACAGATCGGGTTCCATTCGGGCTCTCCTGCCTGTGTACCGCACACTGTTTATCATACAGTGTGCGGTGAATACTGTATGCCGCACAGGTAAATGTCAAGCCCCGGATAAGCCCATCACCTCGCTCAGCCGATTGGGGCCGGCCTGCTCGTGGTGGGCGGGGCTGGGCGCCCTCGACGTTTGGCGCAGACCGACCAGCATCGGCCCACCGGCCCCGCAATCTGTGGCATGCCTGCTGGACATTCCCTTTGGTAGTCAACCTCTCCGGGCTTACTGCGTTTCTCGCATTTGCCGGACTGGTGCACATTTCTTGACCGCTGCATGCATAGAATCCGGACCGGGACACCACTTCTTGTTAGGCAACAGAACGGAGGTGTTAGCCATGAATCTCGCCATCAAAACCTTGTTGTTCGTGTCACCGGCCTTGCTGTTGAGCAGTTGTGGCAGTGACGGAGATTCCGCAGATGCACTGGGTGCGCTCAGCTTTGCCATAACCGACAGCCCCGTCGATGCGGCAGAGAAAGTGGTAGTGCGCTTCAATGGCATTGAGATCAAACCGGCCGATGGCGATGCCATCAGCTTCGACTTTTCCAGCCCGCGGGATATCGATCTGCTGGCGCTACAGGGCGGCAATGCCGCCCCACTGATCAGTGGGGAAAGCGTGCCGGCCGGCAACTACAACTGGGTCCGCCTGAAAGTCTCGGCGGTCCAGGACAATATCTTCGATTCCTACATCCAGATTGACGGTGTTCAGTACGAGCTGCGGATACCCAGTGGCAACGAAACCGGACTGAAACTGGTCAGCGGCTTTACCGTTGCACAGGGTGGCAATGCCAACTACACCATCGATTTTGATCTGCGCAAATCGGTGGTCGCGCCACCCGGACAGGCCCCGGTCATGATGCTGAAACCGGCGCTACGACTGGTGAACAATATTGAAGTCGGCACCATGACTGGCGTCGTGGACAGCAGCCTGATCGCTGCCGAATGTGAAGGCGAAGCGACCGGCGCTGTTTACGTTTATAGCGGCAGCGATGTCAGCCCGGATGATCTGGATGGTGATGCCGCTGACCCGCTGACCTCCGGTGCCGTCACACTCGATGAAGGTGGCACTTACCGCTACACCATTGCCTTTCTGGCAGCCGGCAATTACACCGCCAGCTACAGCTGCGACACCGATGCGGATGACCCCGAAAGTGACGACAGTCTGGTGTTTGTCGGTACCCAGAATGCCAGCATCACCGCTGGCGCAACGACAACCGTCAGTTTTGCCGCGAACAGCTGAATCGATGTCTTGTCTGCCGTGACACTTGCTGCTGACGCACAAAAACCCAGCGAATGTCTGGTCCGGAACATGGCTGGCGAGCAGCAGCAGGATGACCATTCGGTGAGTCCAGACCAGCTGGCCGGCGCCACGTGTTTGCGTCGCCCCGGCCAGCTGCGCTAGGCAAAACCACCGCCTTGTAACCGGATCGCGTTTGCCAGCAAGCCAGTGCGTTTGGTGCGTGGCCAATTCGCATGCGAAACTGCGCGCTGGCCCCGCCCTTGCCCTATCACCATGTTCATCCTGCCACTTGAATTCGCCTACAAAACCACTGGCCGCGCTTGGTTCACCTTTGCGCTGGTGGCACTGATGCTGCTGATTCATTGGCGGGTCGAGGTCAACGCCGACAAAGTTGACGAAGCCATCAGCGAATACTGCACCGATGACGGTGGCGAGGCCTTCGACAAAGCCTTGCGCTGGCAAACGCGAACACCGAACGGCGAAAGCCATCCGGAATGGACCTGCGAAAATGTGCTGCCGGTGATCCTCAAGACCGGCGACAAACCAGCCAGCTATGCCTTCCTGCTGGAAAACGGCGGCGTCGATTACCTGAGCCCGGAACGCAAAGTCGAGCTCAGCATGGTGCTGTTTGAGCAGGTCGAGAAGGCGCGCATTTTTGTGCCGCGTTCACTGCAAGAGAAGCTGGCCCAGCCAGCGCAATCCTGGAACCCCATGCGAATGCTGACGGCCGCGCTGGCACACGGCGATTGGTGGCATGTGCTGTTCAATATGGTGTTTCTGATTGCGTTCGGCTGCATTCTGGAAGTGGTGGTCGGACCGATTGTCTATCTCGGCGTGATTGTCGCGTCGGCGCTGACCACCGGCATTGCTTACGCGCTGGTCACCACGGTCATTGGCGATGATTTCACGATGGCGCTCGGTTTTTCCGGCGCTGACTTCGCGCTGCTCGGCGCCCTGCTCTATCTGATGCCGACAGCACCGATCAAATCGATCGTCTTCATCGGACCGATTCCGATTCCCATGCGAATCAGCGTCTGGATATTCGGTCTGATCTTTCTCGGTGGTGAGCTGTGGTTTCTGTTCCGGCACGGGCCATTTGACGACAGCAGCGGCGTCAATGTGCTCGCGCATGCGGTCGGTGGCGTTACCGGTTTTGTGCTGGCCGCACGGTTCCTGCAACCCCTGAAGCAGCAGCTGACCGATTTGCTCGACCGCGCCCACGTCCAGGAATGGTCGCAGCAATAGCGGCGACGTTTTCAAACGCAGCGATCATGCCCCGCTATTGTTGATTGGCACAGCGCGGAGGCGATCAGAACCGGTTCCAGCGATACGGCGCCAGCGAAATGCTCGTGGGCTCGCCGTACATCCGCTGCGCCATCAGTTTGCCGCTGATCGGCGCCTGCGTCAGACCAAGATGGCCGTGACCGCAGGCAAGATAAATCTGCTCATCTGGCAGCTGATCGAGAATCGGTAAAGAGTCCGGCGTGCACGGCCGGTTGCCACTCCATTCTGCAATCGGTTCACCGGACAGGGCCGGAAACAGTTTCTTGGCTTCCGCTTGCAGGCGGCGAATCCATTGGTAATGCGGTTCGCTGTCAAGCGCGGTCAGCTCCTTGATGCTGGTCATTCGGATACCCTGTTGCATCGGTGAGATCACCATGTAGCGCTCCGCCCACAGCGTCGGTCGGTGCACGACATGGGCCTGCGGCGCGAACATCAGGTGATAGCCGCGCGCCGGGATCACCGGCAGCTGCACACCGAAGGGTTTCAGCATACGATTACTCCACGCCCCCGCAGCGATCAGCACGCGTTCGGCCAATACGCTGCCCCGGTCGGTCATCAGCTGATAACCGGTGCCGACCTTGTTGATCACCGACACTTTGGCTTGCATCGACTGCACACCGCGCTGCGCCAAATTTGTTGCCAGCTGCAAACAGAATGCGCCCGGATCACGCATCGCCAGCGAATCGCGTTGAAACACCGCGTGCTCAAATCCGTCGCCCAGCTGCGGCTCCAGCGCGAGCAATTGCTGGCGATCCAGCACATCAAAGCGCACGCCACGCTCGCGCATCAAGTCGCGTTCCCAGCCACCAGCCGCAAAACTCGCTTCCTCGCTGTAAACATGCAGATAGCCGCTGGCATCGAGCAGCGCCCCCGCGCCGATCTGATCCGCCAGCGTCAGCCAACAATCGCGCGTCGCGCTATTGATGGCATGCAAGGCATCGATGATCGGCAGAATCTGCTTGGCGCGGCCGTAGCGGACAAACTGGAACAGCCATTCGGCATAACTCGGCAAACGCGACCAGTCGAGCTTCAACGGCGCCAGCGGGTTGATCAGCATCGCCAGCGCTTTCATTGTGATGCCTGGCGTCGATTGCGGCAGCAAATTGCCCACCGAGATCGACCCGGCATTGCCAAACGAGGTTTCGCTGCCCGGACCTTTGGCATCGATCAGCGTGACCTGCTCACCCTGTTGCTGCAGGTAATGCGCGCAGCACAAACCGACAATGCCGCTGCCGACAATGGCGACACCGGTGCGATGGGCAGACAGCGAAGACATGAGCACAGCCACTCTTATTGAACGGGAAAATTGTATTCGGTGGTCGGCGTCGGCTCTGGCCGAAACGTGTAGTGCCACCATTCCAACGGGTAATTGTGAAAGCCCTGCTCGCTCATCGCCTTGCGCAAGCGCAAGCGATTGCTACGCGCAGGTTCGCTGACCAGCGCCGATTCGGTGTGAGCGCGCTCATCAAAGAAATCGAACGGCGTGCCCATATCGACTGGCTGGCACGGACCCTGCCGACAATCGAGCAGCGTCAGATCCAGTGTAGCGCCGCGGCTGTGGCCGGAACGCTCGGCGATGTAATCACCGAGCAACAGCGACTTGTCGAGATTCGGGTAGTAATCCGGCTTGGTTTTCTGATCACTCAGATCATGCGCCCAGACCACGAAATGCTGAACCGCCATGACCGGGCGATAACAATCGAACACCAGCAGCGCATAGCCCTGTTGCTGCAGCTCGCGCTGTACCAGCGCCAGCGCCTCCGCTACCTGACGGTGCAGCAGGCATTTTGCCGCCTGATAACCTTTGACTGGCGCACCGACAAAGTTGTCGCTGCCGACATAGCGAATATCGGTTTGCAGCGCCGGCACGACCACACTGGCGTCAATCAAGTCCGCCTCGGCTGCCGTGCGGGCCGTGGAGACCGAGATCTGCGCCGCGTTGTCGGCGCAGCCACTTAAAGCCAGCGCAAGCAGCATCAACACCCCGCGGCGGTGAACCATGGTAAGCGCTCCTTTTATGGCGGTGGGCCGAATGGGTCATATAACAACTGCAGCGATTGCGTCGTCACGCTCTCCACCCCAATTGACACGATAAAGAGCGCAGCGCCAAGCTGCCAAGCTTTCCGGCGACCCGAACCGGGCTCGCCTCTTCTGCCACATACTGCCGAGATGACCATAACGATAACGGCGACGCCACGCTTGCTCAGCATCGACGTGCTGCGCGGGCTGACCATCATCGCGATGCTGGTC
>CAMLNB010000188.1 GCA_946481205.1 uncultured Kangiella sp.
CCGCCGGTCTTATCGGTAAACGGCCCCGCCAGTTCCAGCTGGCCATTGCGCCGCAGCGCTTCCAGAAACGCCTGATGCGGTGCAATGGCTGCACCCTGAAACTGCGGCGTTCGCATAACCATCACCAGATAGCGCGTCATCTTTTTCTTCCGCATTTCTGTTGGAATGAGTAGACATGAATCCGCGCCAGCGGCTTCATACAAATGTCGACATCATGCGTCCGAAGCGTTGCGCGATTTGGGCCTACGTAAACTAAGTGGATTAGATTGTTCGAAAATCTCTTGCGAGCATTGTTGAAGCAACGGACGGTTCTACTGCATCTCCCCCGGAGAATTTCTTTGCGGCCGAATAGCCTTCATTTCGATATCTATCAAGCATTTTTGCATAGTCACCGATCTTATTTGTGTTAATTCTCATTCTTAACGCAACGCCTTGATAGGTGCTATCAATATCCTTCTTCGTATCGCCATCAAGAAGTAGCCCGCGATCATTGCTTACAATCAAAAAGCTACCTCCGTTTCTGCATATCCTACTAGTCATATACAGACCGAAACCTGAGTTCTGCCACTCGTCATTTGGTCTTTTTTTTACACCCTTGTACATTTTCCCCGAGACCCCTGGGAGAAGCGCGAGGTGTAGTGCGTCTCGCTCAGTTTTCATCGTTAGAAACGGGTTTGTAGACAGACCAGCCATGACGCCTCGTCCTGTATCTAGAATCGCTACTTCAATCAGGTCTTTTGTTGGCCAGTACTGCGCGCAATACTGCACAATTGGGGAGCCTGAGTGCTCAATGACGTTTCTTATGATTTCACGAATCGAGAATGTCAGTGTGTCAACCAAGTTTCCTCCATCTCGTCTTGTCAACAACTTTGACATTTCATGAGATCTTGCCTCAATTATGTTTCCGACATGAGAGTAACTGTCGGCAGCCTCTTTCTCGAACTCTGATATATCCAAATTGGTTAGGGGAAGATAGGTGCTGCTACCAAAGGCCTGACCAGGTTCATTTCCAAACTTCAACCCAAAGGCTTGAAAAAAACCCATATGGGCAGCATACGTCTTACCTTCATGATTTTTTGCAGTAAACTTGCAATCAGGCTTTGAATTCCGGAAACGTCTAATTTCATTCGCAACGTATGCCATAGTAAATGGCTCAACATGTCCGAGATTCACGAAGTTGAACTCATACTCATCGTGACTTTCGAGAGCCCATAATCCATTGCAAAAGTTTATTGCATTTGTCAGCGACAGGTTTTGCGGTACTTTTAAGCCTTTCACTCTGTTTTCAATCCGAAATGAATGAACCGCCTTTTTGGCGCCCCCACTCTCTTAGCTAAGAATCCTTCCTTGCAAGAATCTCTCGAAGTGACGATCTCCATTTATTGTTATGGATAATTCGCGCTTCATGCAGCGAGCCATCAAGAATTTGCTTCTTTGTCATGGCTGACAGCTCTTGCCAATTGTTCGTAAAAATGTATGTTGCGTTTCCCAATGCAGGACTTTCGAGCACATACTTCCCTTTGCTCGTAAAGCCAAAAACGACGTAATCTTTAAACCCACCAATCCCAACAGCCAAAAAATCTGGGCTATGACTGGTAACAATTTTGATGCGTTCTTCGACAACAGGGCGATCTTTTTCGTTTAACCCCATCATGAAGGTGGATAGAGCTTCCTTTGCCTTGATGAACGGATACACTCCGGGTGGAAAGATTCTCCAGTTCAGCTTTTTGACTTGAACTCCCGTGTTCGGATTCAGTTTTGAGTCAGTTATTTCGAACTTCCCGAAAAGCTCAAGAAACAAATTGACCACATGAATAATACAGCCCTCACCGTCCGCCTTTATCGATAGCTCTCTTGAGCACAACATCAAGCCATGCTGCCCTGTTAGGACGAAAAGGTATTCGCTGGGTGGGGCAACCAGCTCCCTCGGGTACACTTCGACTTTGCGCATCTGGACGCCTGAGTGGGTGTTTCCATGCCAGTCCTTCCATGTTCGCCAACTCATTCGAGACTCAGTCTGCTTTGGCAGATCTTTTCTTGTGATTTGCTTTCCGTTCGAGTTGAACTCTGAGATCTTGCCAATTGCACTAGGGAGCAGGGCATCTCCTTCGGATGGGATAGCCTCGAAACCAAGCCTAGCAAGCACAGCAGCATCCGATGGTAGAGGATGGATGATTCGAAACTGATCGAATCGTTTAATCGTTGCTTCGTATGCAGAAAGAGAGCGGACGACTTTTCCTTTTTCCATGGTTACCCCTTAAATTCCTGAACCACTAGGGAAAGCTATTTGTAGCTCTGCCAGTTTAGGCGGCTTTATCTTGTCGTTTTATAGCTTTTTTAGCCAGTCTGTTTGGAGCGAAGTTCTATGTATGCATGGTGCATTGCAATATTCCGCAATGCTCAACCGTACTCCAGCAAAACCTCCAAAAACTCCGCCCCATACGCTTCCAGCTTTCTTGCGCCGACGCCGCTGATTTGGGCCAGCTCGTCCATTGATGATGGCCGCTGTTCCAGCATGGCTTTGAGCGTGGCGTCATGGAAGATGACGTAAGGCGGAACGCTGTGTTCCTTGGCGAGTTCGCGGCGTTTGTCGCGCAGGGCGTTCCACAGCGCTTCGTCGACATCGTTGCTGAACGCCGCTTCGCGGGTGGTTTTTTTCTTGCGGCCGCGCAGTTCCTTGCGCAGCTGGATCTTGATTTCGCCTTTCAGCAGCGGCCGGGCTTCTTCGGTGAGTTTGAGAGCGCCGTGGCTGTCGTGATCGACACGCAGGTAACCCGCAGCGACCAGTTGCCGGAAGGTGGATTTCCAGTCCTTGTCGTCCAGTTCTTTGCCGATGCCGAACACGCTGAGCGCGTGATGGCCGAATTGCTGGATACGGTCATCGTCTTTGCCGAGCAGCACATCGATGAGGTAACCGACACCGAAGCGCTGGCCGGTGCGGAACACGCAGGACAGCGCTTTTTGCGCGACGATGGTGCCGTCGAAGGTTTCCGGCGGCTCCAGACAATTGTCGCAATTGCCGCAAGGTGGGTGGCCGTTTTCGCCAAAGTAATTGAGCAATACCTGTCGGCGACAACCGGTGACTTCGGCGTAGCCGAGCATGGCGTTGAGTTTGGCTAGCTCAACGCGTTTTTGTTGTTCGCTGGCCTCGCCCTGACTGAGCATTTGCCGCAGCGTGACAGCGTCTTGCAGGCCGTAGGCCATCCACGCGCTCGCCGGCAAGCCATCACGGCCGGCGCGGCCGGTTTCCTGATAGTACGCTTCCAGCGATTTCGGCAAATCCAGGTGCGCGACAAAACGGACATCGGGTTTGTCGATGCCCATGCCAAACGCGATGGTGGCAACCATGACGATGCCATCTTCGTTCAGAAAGCGGTTCTGGTTTTGTTCGCGTTGCTGTGCCGACAGGCCGGCGTGATAGGGCAGCGCCGGTATTTCTTGTTCGCTGAGCCAGGCGGCGGTTTCTTCGACTTTGTTGCGCGACAGGCAATAGACAATGCCGGCATCGCCTTTGTGCTGTTCGCGCAGAAAGCGCAGCAATTGTTCACGACCGCTTTGTTTCGGGATGACCCGATAACGGATATTGGGGCGATCAAAACTGGACAGAAATACCCGCGCGTCGCCAAGGCCGAGCCGGTGAATGATTTCCTGTTGCGTGCGACCGTCAGCGGTGGCGGTGAGCGCGATGCGCGGCACCTGCGGCCAGCGCTCGTGCAACAGCGACAGCTGCAGGTATTCCGGCCGAAAGTCGTGACCCCACTGCGAGACACAGTGCGCTTCGTCGATGGCGAACAGAGCAATGCCGGGACCGCCATTGCGGGTGTCGTTGAGGCGTTCGAGCAGATCGAGAAAGCGGCCGGTGAGCAGCCGCTCGGGCGCGACGTAGAGCAGATCCAATTCGCCGGCGAGCAGCTGCCGTTCGGTGACGGCGGCTTTCTCGGCGGTGAGCGCCGAGTTGAGCATGGCGGCGCGAACACCGGCTTCCTGCAGCGTCAGTACCTGATCCTGCATCAGGGCGATCAGCGGTGACACCACGATGCCGACCCCGGGCCGGGCCAACGCCGGGATCTGAAAGCACAACGACTTGCCGGCACCGGTCGGCATCAGCACCAGCGCATCGCCCCCGGCGCAGACGGTATCGATGATGGCCGCCTGCTGACCACGGAAGCGGTCGTAGCCGAAGACGGTGCGGAGGAGATGGAGCGGGTCTTTTTGCATAGGGCGGCGATTGTGAGGATACGGCGTTCACTTTGGAATACCTGCGCCGATGTTTGGATGGCACGTCAGCCTCAACCTACAGAGCGCCAGTATTGAGGTGTGGCGAGCCCACGGCCGATTTCGTAGAGTAGCCAAGCCGATCAGAGCCGGCGACAGACGGCGCGATTGGACTGGGCACGAGATCAAGGAGTTGTATCGATCATGCATGGGAAACTTCGTTTGGGGTTGTTGTTCACGTTAGTTTGTTCCAGCGTTGGCGCTGGGGCGCCACCATTAGAGCATCTGTTTGCGGAGCCTGAGTATCGCGACTTCAAGATCTCGCCAGACGGTAATTACTACGCAGTTATCTTGCCATTCGAGGGGCGCGATAGCCTTGTCACATTGAAGGGTGATAAGTCGGCTGTTGTGGGTCGCTTCGGTTTCCGTGATAGCAGCGAATCTGTTGGGAGCTACCAGTGGCTCAAGGATGATCACTTGTTGATAAGGCCGGTGACGTCATATGGTTGGAATGATTTTCCGAGTTGGCACGGTGAGCTTTTTGCAGCAAGAGCTGATGGCAAGGATTTTCGACCAATCTATGGGTATCGTACCGGTGAGCAACAGGTTGGTTCCAATCTTAAAAAGGCTGAATCAACGCGCGGATTTGGTTACCTTCTTAATGATTTACCAAGCGATGATGAAGAAATTCTCGTCACTTCCTATCCGTGGGTCGTGAGTGGTGGCAGTCAGGCCACCGTACAGAGGATTAACCTTCGAAACTCGCGTTCAAAGAAAATACTTGGCGCGCCGGCATCTGATGCAAGATTTCTTGCCTCGCCAAGTGGTGAAGTTCGATTCGCAGCGGCCTTAGACAAGAATCGAGTTGATCAGATATTTGAGTATTCACCGGAACAATCGGAGTGGAAACTGATTGCGAGCAATTCAATTCATAACGGCTCGGCAATGGATCCCGTTGGTATGACCGCAGACGGCCGAACCGTTTATTACTTGTCTGACTCCAACAAAAGCACCAACGGATTGTATTCGTTCGACATGGTCACGAAACAACATGCTTTGGTCTATCAGCACGAGTCCGACAATGTTGCCGGAGTCGAGCTCGATCGATGGACGGGTGAGTTACTTTGGGTAACGCTTGCCGCAGAAAACGACTTGCATATTCTCAATACTGAACACCGTCTCGCCAAAGCCATGAAGATGATCGCGAAATCATTTGATGGTCAGTATGTCGACTTTACCAGCGTGACTCGCGACTATAAGAAGGCCGTGTTTCATGTTTATTCGGATCGTGACCCGGGCGTGTGGTATTCGCTGGATCTTGAAACCCGTAAAGCGACCTTGGAACTCGTTGCCAACACGAAGATTGATCCTGAAGAAATGGTGCCAATGCAGGACATTAGCTTACAGGCGCGTGACGGCTTGGTCCTGCATGGCTTTTACACAGCGAAGAAATCTGTTGAGGGTCGCAAACCCCCGATGGTTGTAATGGTCCATGGAGGGCCCCATGATCGGGATTCGTGGGGATTCGACCCAGTTGTACAGACTCTTGCAACCCGAGGCTATGCTGTTTTGCAGGTGAATTTTCGCGGCTCTACCGGCTATGGTCGGGAATTTGAACGCGCTGGTCGCGGTCAGTGGGGTCGTGCAATGCAAGATGACATAACCGATGCGACCCGATGGGCTATTGCCCAAGGTATGGCTGATGCCGATCGCATTTGTATCATGGGAGCCAGTTATGGGGGTTACGCCAGTTTGATGGGGCTAATTCGAGAACCCGATCTGTATAAGTGTGGGATTGATCAGTTTGGTGTCACCGATCTGGAAGAGTTCTTTACCGCCGGTGATATTCCTGACCATCTGTCTGGTAAGGCTTATTTGAAGGACGCGATTGGAACAGATCGCAAAGAATGGGAAGCGCGCTCGCCGACTAAGTTAGCAAAACATATAAAGGCACCGGTGCTCATAATCGCTGGCGGAAAGGATGAACGGGTTCCGATTAGCCATTCTGAGATGATGGAAAAGGCGCTGAAAGCTGCCGGTAAATCGGTAGAAACCCTCTACTTTCCAAACGAGAGCCACGGTTTCTTTAAGCTTGAGAATCGGGTCAAGGCTTACCAGAAGGTTTTGGACTTCCTAGCCATGCACATCGGTAAAGGCGAGAGCTAGTATCAGGCTCACCACAGATTAAGGCGCCGTTAGGCGCCTTTTTTATTCATTTGAAAGCACTTACTTTCTCAAGAGGCCCAAGTTTTTTGCACAGCACAAAAATCCGACAGTTAAGAAGTGATACTCAAGCCTTGGCTAAGGATCTCGTCGTAATTTATTGTTTTTAAAGATTTTATTTAAACAAAACACCCAGCTGACTGAAACTTACAAACATCACCACACATTCGGCCCCCGCTTTCTCCACGACTTTATCCACAGAAATTGTGGGTATGTGCATAAGTCAGGTTCGATGTGGCTTAAACGGCACGCAGCGTGCGATCCAACGGGCCTTCGGCCATAGTTTGGCAGGGGGCACCTTGGTCTCGCGCCAGCGGGATAGGGGGTCGGACGGCTCGATAACCTCGGGTTAAAGAGCTGACCATCAACCGTGGACGAGTTCGGAAAACTACCTTCAGCCGGAAATCGGCCGCTAAAACCGGAACAACACCCACTGCGCGACCATACCGTCGTCGCCGAAGTCGGGGCCGGGTTCGAACAGGCCGTCGCCATTCATGTCGACCAGGT
>CAMLNB010000189.1 GCA_946481205.1 uncultured Kangiella sp.
TTGCTCAGCTTGATGTCATTGACGAAGGTGCCATTCGTGCTGCTCAAATCCGTGAGGTAGTACTCGCTGAACTGCGGGAAATGTTCGTTGGCATTGCCTTCGATTTTGGCGTGATGGCCGCTGACGGCGGAGTCGTCGATCTGGATCGCATTGTCCGGATGCCGGCCGATGCCGATCGCGCCATGCCGGAGCTCGAATTTGTTGGCGACGACATCATCGACCAGTTGGGTCAGAGTTGCCATGGGTCTTCCTCCTGCTGTTGCGATAAAAAGGACTGGCCGTTGTCAGGCACCGGCGCAGCGAATGGGTGGCGGTGGCGTCAGCGGATGTTGCGCAGCGCATTGGCCATTTCTGCCGCATCGCGGTACCGATCTTTCGGATCTTTCTGCAGCGCTTTGTTGATGATACGGCGGGCACCTGCTGGCAAACTCGGACACAGATCACGAATGTCAGCCGGCTTGCCTTGCAGAATCTGCCGGCTAAGCTCGGCAATGTTGTCCCCTTTGAATGGCAGCTCACTGGCCAGCAGCTGGAACAGGGTGACACCAAGGCTGAAAATGTCGCTGGCTTTGTCCACTTTCTTGCCGAGAATCTGTTCCGGCGACATGTACAGCGGGCTGCCGAGAATCTCGCCGGTCTGGGTGCTCTGATCGCTCAGAATGCGGGCGATGCCGAAATCGGTAACGGTGACTTTGCGACTGTCACGGTGATAAAGAATGTTGGCCGGTTTGATATCGCGGTGAACAATGCTTTCGCGGTGCGCGTAGTGCAGCGCATCAGCCACATCGGCGATGATGCTGAACACCTCGGTCATCGGCAACTGCGCTTTGCGGCTGGTGAAATCGCTGAGCGGTTGGCCTTCGATGTAATCCATCGCGATGTAGGCCAGATCGTGATCTTCACCGACATCGTAGACGCTGACAATGTTCGGGTGACGCAACCGGCCGGCGGCTTCCGCCTCGCGGAAGAAGCGTGCTTTGACGGCGTTGAGTTCGTCACCTTCATAGCGGGAATAATCCAGCGTCTTGATGGCGACGCGGCGGGAAATCTTCGGATCGAAACCCAGATAGACCACGCCCATGGCGCCGCGGCCGAGTTCGCTTTCGACTTGGTAGCGACCAAACTGTGGCTGACCGTGGGCATCGCCGATGACCACGGTTTTGCTCAGGTTGGGCGCCAGGATCAATTGCGTTGAGGCCTGCGGTTGCTCCAGCTGTTTCAGCCGCTTGGCCACGTCTTTGTAACGGCGCTTGCGTTGCAACAACTGCCGGTACACCGCGGCTGCAGCGGCCGGACGACGTTTGCGTTCGTGCTGGCCGCCGATTTCGTACAGCAGATCCAGCACCTCGTTTGAGGTTTTGCAGGGCTCCAATGCCGCCAGAGCCTGATCAAGCTGATGTTGCTGCACCAGTTGCTGGCTCCACTGCACGGCCATCGCATCGTGATGGCGCTGCAACTGTTCGATCGGCTGCTGCTGACGCCGCCAAAGCATGATCAGCAGCGTGGCGAGGATCAGGAACTGCATGACGATGCCGAGCGGCAACCAACGCAGCTGGGTGATCTGGTAGCCGAGTTGGGTGGTCAGCAGCACCACCAATAACAGCACCGAGACCAGAATGCGCACGCCATTGCCGAAACGCGGCATCAGCCAGAGCGCGTACAGCATCAGCGCAGCAATCAGGCCTTTTTCCAGCAAACCGGCCCACCACGGGGAATGGAAATAACGGCCGGATTGCAGGCTTTGCAAACTGCTGGCGATCTGCAGCGGCGTGCTGTCGCCGCTGACGCTGATCAGCAGCAGATTGTTCTGATCGGCCTGCTGCAAAAACTGGCTGCGATCGAGTGCATTGAGCACCGGGGTCAGGCCAGCACTGGCGTGGTAGGCCGGGTAGACGCTGCCATCGCTGTTCAGTCGGTAAATCCGTCTATCGGCAAGATGATTCAGCGTTTGCGGCGGCTGCCAATGAAAGGCGCCTTGATGCTCAATGCTTGCGGCACCGGTAGCTGCTTGCAGGCTGCCGTGCAACAGCGCCAGCACCAGACCCGGGTAGAGCACATCACCATGACGCCACAGCAGGGGTTGCCGCTGCGCAGCGCTGGCCTGCATGTTCGAGTCCGATGTGGCTGAATGCAGTGGCCACAACCGGTAACTGCCAGCGCCGATCGCAACTGCCAAGCTCGGATGTGTGGGAATTTCGCTGGCGCTGAGTTCTTGCAGGGTCGAACTTTCGGTGGCACTCGTCGCTTCACTGACGTGGGCATCGAGATTCAGATACGGCGCCGCGTTGGGCTGCACCAGATACACCTGCGGCGAGCGCAACCACTGCAGAAACCGTTCGCGCAATTGCTCGCGCGCTTGCCAGGCTTGGTGCGGCGGCGAATGCGCTGGCATATCGCGCAGCAGGCGCTCGGCGCTGAACAACTGGCTGCGCGGCAATTCCGGCAGGACCACGGACACCGGCGCCGGTCGTGCCATCAACCGATAGACCAGGCTGGTGGTGGCGCTGTCGGCCAGCGGATCGTGCAGCAATTGCTGCATCTCCTGCGGCGACAGGCTCAGCACGTCTATTGGGTCCGGTGCGCTCTGGGTCGGCAGCAGGCTGGCGGCAAAACGGAACAGCTGCCGATCCAGCGCCTCCAGCCAGAACGGCCGGGTGCTGGTCAGCAGCAAGGCAAAACCCAGTAACCAGATCAGCAAGCGCCAGTCGAGCGGCGGGATCAGTTGTCGCAGTAGCGGCAACAACACTGGGCGCAGCAGCAGACGGGAAAAAATTTGCGAGCTCAGCCGCAACAGCTGACCAAGCAGCTGTCGGGGCCAGTGAAGCAGGGCAGTACGGAAAAACGACACGTTGGCAGGTTATCAGTCGGCCGTGTAATAGACGCCGGGTATCCAGCTCTTTTTGATCTTCAGGGTATGTTGCAGGGTATTGGGGATGTTCTCAACCAAGATCAGCGTGTGCATGCCAACAATGACCGGCTCATCCGGATGCAGCGGGCTCAATTCGACTTTCTTGCCATTGACGCGCAAGCCATTGGTGCTGGCCAGATCGCGGATTTGATAGCCGTACGGCATCTTTTCGATGACGGCATGATGGGCGCTGACCGTGGCATCGTCCATGACGATATCGTTGTCCGGATGGCGGCCAATGCTCAACCGCTCGGCCAGCTCATAGTGGCAAAGCGTGGCACCGTTGAATTGATGCTGGATGTACGGCATAACGCGACAACCTCCGGAATGACCAGACGACGAGTTTGCACGCTCGCGCCCATCCGTTGTGAACCCAGCTGTACCGGGCACTCGTCAACGGACGGTAGCACAGCGCCATGGGCAAAATTGTGAACGTTCGCACTGTTGCTGGCGCAGCCCACTCCAGCGCAGTTTCGCGCTAGCGGAGATGACCCGTATTGGTGCTGGTTAGCGTTTCTCGACAGCCAGCACAGCTTGCTGGGTTTTGACGTAGCGCATGATCTCGATAAAGGTATCTGTCCAGTAGCGCTGACGGTTCGCGGCCAGATAGGCCAGCAAGGTCTCGTGCGCCTCTTTTGAGACGGACAGATGCTCGCTGCCGATGCCATGAAAGGTCAGATTGACCATGCCCTGTTCGCGCGCTGCTTGCTCAACCAAGGCGATCAGCTGCGCGCCGCTCAGATCGCTCGCCACCAACACGCTGACGGCGTATGGATTCAGCGCCAACGGTTCGGTCGTGATGCCGGTGCCGGCCAGCGCTTTGATCGCAACAAACTCCGCTTGAATCGCTGGCAGATATGGTTCGCCCGCCACCAGCAAATCACCACAGGGCACCGCGAAGGTTCGTTCATGTTTTCCATCCATGGCGTGCAGCATGGTGTTGGCGAGCAGAATCTGCGCGTGCAGTGCTGTCAAGGTCAGGGTATCCAGATCCTGCTCGGGCCGGACCCAGTCGCGGCCCGGTTGCGAGCGCGAGCACTGATGAAACAGCGTGTGATTGCCGAGTTCATGACCATTCGCGGCGGCGGCCCGCCAATCGGCCAATCGGTGGGCGACGGTCGGGCTGGCCATGGTCAGATAAAAGCTGCCTTTCAGGCCGTGCCGATCGAGCGCCGGAATGGCGACATCCAGTTGCGACGCCAGCGCATCGTCATAAGCCAGACTGACTGCCGCTTGCGCGTTGGCGGGCCAATGAAAGCCCGGTGTGTGCTCCGCGCCGGATTGCTCTGCCCAGCCAGGCTGCATGCTCAAACCGAGCAACAGCAATCCAGCCAACGCCGACCCGGGCCTTACGGAGCAAGGTGTGGACGGCATTGCGGTCATCGTTGTCATTCTCGGCTCCAGATTCCGGCGGTGGCTGGCGGGCGAGGGCGCCACAAGCCCCGTCTCAACTGCATTCCCCCGCTTTTTGCCACAACCTGCTGTCATCTGTCTTTACACCGGCTTCGAGCCAAATTGCCAAGACCATCACAGCAGCAATGCAAGCTATTGAAACTGTTCAAATTTCAAACAGCCATTCCAACTGGCACGACCTATGCTGCACCGTAACATGGCGGTCATATCAGTACCCACTGAGTGATCGGGAATGTGGGGCATAAAAAGGGAGGTATCTGTCCATGCGTTTTCTTCAATCTGTAAAGCGTTTCTTGCTGGCAACAGCTGCGGTAGCGGCTTTTACCGGCACGGCCAACGCCGGCTTGCTCGGTGACACTGTCGATACCCAGTATCTGGGTTTCGGTGACTCCGGTGTGGTCTCGACGGTCGTTGGCGCAGGCGAAGAAGGCAACTTCTTCTTCAACCAGTTCTTCGATTATTCCGATGAAGGTTTCACCATCCGTTCGACCTCGGACTTCTGCGGCATTTTTGCCTGCAGCGGTTTCGATGTTTCGCTGATTCTGTCGAGCCTGGATTTCGGTGAAGACCTGGTCGATGTCGTGTTCGTCACCAACCTGGTTGGTGTCAGCATGATTCACACGACCAACAGCGTCACCTTCACCTGGTCCGAGCAAGCCATCACCACCGGTACCTACCTGACCGCGCGTTTCATCACGGGTGAAGTGCCTGTGCCGGAGCCGACATCGGTCGCGCTGATGGGCCTGGCCCTGCTGGGCTTCGCTGCCAGCCGTCGCCGTAAACAAGCATAAGTGCTTGGTTGTTGCGATATGCAAACAAAACGGCCCGAAAGGGCCGTTTTGTTTTGTTGACGTTTTTTCTTGCCACGCCGGATGGTTGAATGCATTGGCTTCGGCGTGTGCGACGTACGTCGGCGCTACTTGCTCAAGTAGAACACGCCCGGTATCCAGGTTTTCTTGATCTTCAGTGTTTGTTGCAAGCTGTCCGGCACATCATCCACCAAGCAAAACGTGTGCTTGCCTATGGTCGCGTGACGATCCCGGTTCAGCATGCTGATCGCCGCTTTGTCGCCATTGACGCGCAGGCCATTGGTGCTGCCGAGATCGCGAATCTGGTAGCCCGCGGCGGTCTGTTCGATCACCGCGTGGTGTTGGCTGACGGTGGCATCATCGATCACCACATCGTTGTCAGGATGGCGACCAATGGTCATCTGCTCGGCCAGTTCGTAATGGCACAAAACGGCGCCGTTGAACTGATGCTGGATGTACGGCATAACGTGGCAACCTCCGGAAGTGCCGGGGGCGAATGCACCGCTCCCGTCCGTTGTGAGCTCCTTGGCCGCAGTAGGGCAAGGGTAACGTCATGACGGTAGCACGCGTTTGCACGGCAGTTTGTGAACGCCTGCGCTTTTGCCACGTCGGCCGCAACGCAGCCACGCTGGGCGTTATGGTACGGCCATCAGTGGTTGGTAGATGTGGACGGCATCAGGCGAAGCGCAGTGTGGCTCGGGTGCCGCCGGCTGGCGTTGCGATGATGCTCAGCGCGATGTCGTAGCGTTGGCAAAGCCGGGCCACCAAGGACAGGCCAATGCCAAAACCCGTGCTGTGCTCGCCTTTGACCAAAGGTTCGAACAGTCGTGGCTGCAGCGCCGGCGCAATGCCGATGCCGGTGTCGGTGATGTTCAGCTGGCTGCTGTCGCCGTCGATCCGGATTTCGCCGGCGGCGGTGTACTGAAACGCATTGCCAATCAAATTGCCGAGCACGATAGCCAGCACCGTGCGATGGCCACTGACCTGACAATCGGCCGCGACATCGACAACGACCTCGACCGGCTTGCCATCGAGTAGGTGCGCCGCTTGGACCACGCTCGTTTCGATCAACGGCAACAGCTGCACCTTGGTTTTTTCTGCGCTCGGCATCTCGCGCGCCAGCGACAGTAGCAGGGTAATGGTCTGCTCCATCTGGCTGCAGGCGAGTTGAATGCGTTGCAGCGGCTGGCGGGCGCTGTCTGGCAGCGACTGTTGGGCCAGCAGCTGTGCCAGCAATTCGGCGGCCGATTGCACGACCGCAATCGGCGTGCGCAGCTCGTGGCTGGCATCGCGGGTGAAATGCTGTTCGCGCTGGATGAACGCATCGATGCGTTGCAATGCACTTTCCAAGCTGCGCGCCAGCACGCCGATCTCGTTGTTGGGGTAGTGCGCGGCAAAATCCTTCGGCAATTTGCCGGGCTCGGTTGCGGCGATCTGTTGGGCCAGTGTCGACAGCGGCGCCGTTGCGCGCCGTGCCAGCCAATAACCGATGAGGCTGGTCAGCAGCAGCACTACCAGCGTTGTTTTGGCCAGAAACCACAACAGATCGCTGCGTACCGGTCGCACTTCCAGATGCTGGCTGACTTCCGCGACCAACAACACGCTGGGCAGCGCTGCTGACAGGGTTTGTTTTTTCAACAGGTGATAGTGACGGCCATCCTCACCGGCGAATTCCTGTCGATCCGGTTCTTGCAGATATTGCTGGCGCAAATCGTTCGGCAGTTCGGTTGGGTCAGTGTAGGCGTGGATCAATTCGTTCTTGGGCTGTGCCAGCTGCCC
>CAMLNB010000190.1 GCA_946481205.1 uncultured Kangiella sp.
GTTGACGCCGCTGCCGACGGCGCGATAAGCCAGCAAATTGCCGGAACCGAAATTGCCGACCGTGGCGAAATCCTGGTGAATGCCGATGCGCAGGTTGATGTTGTGGTCGATGCCAGCATCGAGCCAGCTCTTCTGCAGTCGCAGCATCTCGCGTTGCATCGCCACCGCCAACGCTACCGCTCGCTCCGCCTGTGATTCCTTGTCCATCAATTCCGGCGCGCCAAACAATACGACCAAACCATCGCCGAGCAACTCGTTCAAGGTGCCGCCGAATTTTTCGACCAGCGCGCCCATGCCGCCGAGGAATTGATTCAACAGTTCGGTGATGATCTCGGGTTCGAAGCGATCCGTCAGCGCGGTGAACTCGACCAAATCAGCAAACAGCACAGTCAAACGGCGCCGCTCGGCCTGCAGCTGTTTGGCATCGGGGTCGGTCAGTAAGCGCTGCACCAACGGTGGTGGGAAATAGCGTGCCAATCGGTTCACTGTTTCCTGCACAACGCGCGCCTGTTCGCGCTCGCGTTTGGCCGCATTGACTTCATGCAGGGCCAGCAGGTTTTTCACCCGAGCGACCAGTTCGCTGCGCTCAACCGGCTTGCCAATGTAGTCGTTGGCGCCCGCAGCAAGACCGGTTGCGACATCTTCCGGCCGGTTACGGGCGGACAGCATCAGAATCGGTAATTCCTGCTGACTGAATGATTCGCGTACCCGGCGGGCGACATCGAAGCCTGACAACTTCGGCATCATCACATCGAGAATCAGCAGACTGAAGGCTTGCTCACCGAGCGCATCAATTGCGGCTTGGCCATCGCCGACCGTGACGACGTTGTAGCCCTGCATGGTCAGGCAATCGGCGACCACCTGGCAGTTCAGTGGCTCATCATCGGCCACCAGAATGGTCGCGGCATTGCCAATCAGCGGCACCGCTGTAATGGTACGCAGCGGCAAGACTTTTCCTGGCGCTGGCAATTCTGAGCGTGCTTTCTTGACCTGCGCGCCGGCGGCGGCAAGCGGCAACGTAAAGCTGAACTGCGAGCCACTGCCTTCCTGCGAATGTACAGATACTGTGCCGCCATGCAATTCGACCAGTTTTTTCACCACAGCAAGGCCGAGCCCGGTGCCGCCGTGGCGACGGGTATTGGCTTCGGCAACTTGTTCGAACGGCAGGAAAATGCGTTGCAGCTGATCGGCGGCGATGCCGATGCCAGAGTCCGCCACCTGAATTTCCGCCATGCCGTTCTCAACCCGCGCGGTAACAGTGACATGGCCCTGGGCAGTGAACTTGATCGCATTGCCGATCAGGTTATGCAGAATCTGTTCGAGTCGGCTTTCATCCGCATCCAGTGGCGGGAAATCGGTTGGCACGGCGTTGACCAACGCGAGATCCTTGTCGCCAGCCAATGGCTTCGACAGCGCCAGCACCACCGCAACTGAGCCTTGCAGATCGGTCGGACTGCGTTGCAAGCTGACGCTGCCGTGCGAGAGCTTTTTGAAATCCAGGATCTCATTGACTAGATGCGCCAAGCGGCGACCGCTGTCGGCGATCAGGCCGAGATGGTTGCGGGCCTGTTCGTTCATTTCACCGGCGACGCCATCGCGCAGCGATTCGGCGACACCGATGATGCCGTTCAATGGCGTCCGCAATTCATGTGACGTGTTGGCGAGAAACTCGTCTTTGAGCTCATCAATGCGACGCAGCTGATCGTTGATGCGCTTCTGCGAGGCGACTTTCTGAATATGGCTGCGCCACAGCAACCAGCCAGTGAGTGCGAACAGCAACACATAGCCGACATAGCTGTACCAGCGTGCGTACCAAGGCGCTTCGATGAAGAATTTCAGCTCGGCAACGGCATTGCTCCAAACGCCGTCGGCGTTGGCGTTCTTCACTTCCAGCGTGTACAGACCCGGATCCAGATTGGTGATCGACAACTCGTTGCGGCTACCGTGTTCGACCCAGGTGTTCTGATAACCCGGTAACCGCCAGGCAAATTTGTTCTTTGCCGGATCACGATAATCCAGCGCGCTGAAACTGACCCGGAAGTCATTCTGCTGTGGTGTCAGCTGCCAGATGCCATCTTGTTTCTGGACGGGTTCAGCATAGGGATTGCGTACCTGAAATCCAGTGAACAAGGTATCAACCGCTCCGGCACTGCTGCGCAAGCCATTTGGGTCCAGCACCGCAATGCCGGCAGTGCCGCCGAACCACAGCCGACCATCAGCAGTACGTGCCGATGCCAGCGCATTGAATTCGTTGGTCGGTAAGCCGTCGCTCTGATCAAAACGGCGAAAACGATTGCTCGCCGGATCAAATTCCGCGATGCCGGCGTTGGTGCTCAGCCAGAGTTTGCCCAGTGCGTCCGGTTGCATAGCGTAAATGACACTGTTCGGCAGGCCGTCGGCAACAAACCAGGAATCAAAGCGTTCAACACCGGCGCGCCGATCAGCTGCCCGCCAACGGTTGAGGCCGTTCTGGGTGCCAATCCACAGATCGCCATTGGCATCCGCATGCAGCGCGCGCACGACATCACTGGACAAGCTATGCGGGTCATCATCGCGATGGCTGATGCTGCGCACCGCGCGGCTCTGGTAATCAAAACGTTGCAGACCGGCGCCTTGCGTACCAAACCACAATTGCCCGTCGACTTCTGCCATGACTCGGACCAGCGCGCGCGGAAAACCTTCTTCATTGACCGGGAACGAGCGCAGCACTTCCAGTTGGTCCGGATCGATCTCGACCACGCCTTCACCGGCACCAACCCAGATTCGACCCTGACTGTCTTCGTCGATCAGGAAAATGCGGTAGCTGCTCAGTTTGCCGCGACTCATCGCCGGATGGCTGATGACTGTGGTACGCAGACTGATTGGATCGAACACGGCTAGCTCACCGGTGGTGCTGCCGAGCCAAATCCTTTGCTTGCGGTCGATTTTCACAGTCTGAATGCGCGGCGGAAAGACATTGCCATCGCGATCACTGAAGTTGACGTAGTGCACCACTTCACCGGTCGCCGGATCGATGCGATCCAGACCGGACAGGGTTGCGGCCCAGAGTATGTCATCGTTACCGCGCGCGAGTTGCCAGACGAAGGGATCGGCCAGTGAATTCGGTTGATACGGGGAGTGAATGACCCGGCCGATCGCGGTACGTTCCGGATGCGTGGTGTTGACGCCGCCACCGAGCGTGCCGATCCACATCAGGCCGGTGCGATCTTCATAGAGCGCCGAAATTTCATCGAAACTGATGCTGTGCGGATCGGCGCTGTTGCGGCGGAACACATCGAAGCCGGATCCATCTGGCAGCAACCGGGCCAGACCGCCACCTTCGGTGCCGACCCAGAGCCGGCCACCGCGATCACGCTGCAATGCGCGCACGGCATTGCTCGGCAGCGCCAGCGGCTCGTGTGGATCGTAACGGTAGTGGCGAAATTGCGCCGCGCCGGGGGCGAGGTAATACAGGCCACTGGCCAACGTGCCAACCCAAACGCCGCCGTCGGCATCACTCCACAATGCCGTGACTTGCATCGGCACCGAACCGCTTTTGCTGGTCAAGCGAAAGTGCTGGGTGCTTTCGTCGCTGGGATCAAACAGCGCCAGCGTGTTGGCGCCGAGCCAGAGTTTGCCATCCGGTGCCGATGCCAGCGCGTTGACGAAACCGGCGGGAATGCTGTCGCGATCAAGCGGGTTGTGCTGGTACAGCGTGAACGAATCGCTGTCCGCTTGATAACGCGCCAAACCGCGTGGTGTGCCGACCCACAGCCGTTGTTTCTGATCGTGGTACAGCGTGCTGATATGGCGGTGCGCCAGCGAGCCGGGCGTATCGCTCGGCTGGTAGCGCTGCAGCTGTTGCCGATCAGCGCTGAACCGGTTCAATCCGTTCTGGGTGCCGATCCACAAATTGCCGGCGCTGTCTTCGGCCAATGCCAGCACCATGTTGTCGGTCAGCGAGGCTTGCGCGCGCGGATCGTTGCGGAAACTTTCGAAACGGTAGCCGTCGTAGCGCTGCAGACCATCGTGGGTGCCGAGCCAGATATAACCTTCGCGATCTTGCAGGACGCTGGTCACCGAGTTCTGCGGCAAGCCGGCGCGGCTGTCGAGATGACGGAATGCCACCGTTTCGACTGCATGCGCCATGCCGGCGCTGAGCGCAGCAACGACCAACAGCGGCCACGACCAGTGCCGACGATATGTGCGGGCCTTGCTGGCCCATGCGGAGAGTGACTTCATCCGCTGATCCTAGGCGAGGTCGGGCCTGAGGCCCAAGGTCATTTGCGTGCGCGTATGCATTTGCTTACCAATTTGAACTGGGGTTTTGTCGGCCCGGTCCGGAAAAATGCCGACTCGCCGGCCTGATTTCTTGCCATCAGCGCCTATCCTTGAAACTGGACGTCGTTACCCAGGGTGCGGGATGAATCTGAACGAACTCGTGCGCACGGCCGGTCGGCTGTACAGTTTGCCCGATATCTGCATGCGCCTGCAGGAACTGATTGGCCGTCAGGCCAGCGTGCTCGAAATCGCTGATCTGATCGCGCTCGATCCCGCCCTGACCGCCCGGCTGCTGCGGCTCGCCAACAGCTCGTTCTATAACTTTCCCGCCCAGGTCGAATCGGTCTCGCGAGCGGTTCGGCTGATTGGCACCAACGAGCTCTACAACCTCGCATTGGCGACAGCGGCCGTAGCGGCCTTCCAGCGGGTGCCGCGCGACCTGATCGACATGGACAAGTTCTGGGAGCACAGCGTGCTGACCGGACTGACCGCACGGGCGCTGGGCCGCCGCAGCGGTTTCCGTCAAGGCGAGCGGCTGTTCACCGCCGGCTTGCTGCACAACATCGGCCTGTTGGTGCTGCTGGAGCAGATGCCGGAGACCTGCGCAACGCTGCTGAAAGAGGCCAATGGCATTCCGCGACCAGCCCTGGAGCGCGAGCTGTTTGGTTTCCGGGTGTCGGATCTGGGTCATGCGCTGATCACGCTGTGGCGACTGCCAACCTCGCTGACCGAGGTGGTCCGCCACCAGCACGAACCGGAGCTCGGCGGTGGCGAGCGGGTCGCCTGCGCGCTGGTTCATGTCGGCATCTATGGCGCCTACCACCTGCAGGCCGGTTTTGGCATCGAGGTCGGCAGTCCTTGGCTCGATGGCCTGCGCAATGACCGGCTGCAATTGGCCAGTGCCGATGCCAAGCTGCTGCAGGACGCGCTGGTCTCGGCCCGCGACTGCGCCATGCAGGTGCTGAACATCATTGCGCCCGGTGCGGCGGTCGTGGTCTAGCTAAATAGGTGAAACGCATAGCGGTGACGGCTGCCGCACTCTGCTGCTAGCCTGTACCAACGTCCTTGTCAGGCCCGCCCTGCACCACGAAGACCCCGCCGCCATGAAACTGTTCTATTCCCATGCCTCGCCCTATGCCCGTTGCTGCCGCGTGTTGCGGCTGGAAAAGCAGCTGAGCGATCGGGTTGACGAGCTGTTGGTTGACCCGCTGCAGAACCCGGCCGAACTGATCGTCAGCAACCCGCTCGGCAAGATCCCCTGTCTGCTACTCGATGATGGCGACACCCTGTATGACAGCACGGTCATCAATGACTACTTCAACAGCATCGGCAGCGGCCCGGATCTGTTGGCGCCGCACAAGGCCAGCTGGCAGGTGCGCAAATGGCAAGCCTTGTCGCAGGGCATGCTCGATGTCGCGGTGGCGCTGCGCATCGAGAAAACCAAACCGGAAGCGCAGCAAAGCAGCTTCTGGATGGAGCGTCAGCGCGCGGCGCTGAAGCGCAGTCTGGCGACCGTGCAGGCCGATCTGAGCAAGCTGCCCGGCAGCACCGATCCGCACGCTGAAACCAATCTGCTGACGCTGCATTTGGTTTGCATGCTGGCCTATCTTGATTTCCGCCACGCCGAACTGAACTGGCAAGCCGATTATGATCGACTCGGTGCATGGTATCGCCAGCACGCGCAGCGTCCGAGTCTGCTGGCCACCGCGCCGCAGTAACGCGCGTTCGGTGATGACAACGGCTCCCTTCCCGTTGCCGCTGGCAACCGCTAGAATGCGCGCCGGTGTGCTTGCCGCGCACTGCTTGGGGATATAGCTCAGTTGGTAGAGCGCGTCGTTCGCAATGACGAGGTCAGGGGTTCGACTCCCCTTATCTCCACCAGCTCAAAAAGCCGGTCTTGATGACCGGCTTTTTCTTTTGCCTGGCTATCCGCGCGATGCGTTGCCAAGGCCTTGTTGATCGCACTGCCGCTCAGCTCTGCTACAGTCCCCAGTTCCTGACAGCAGCCACCGTTGCGGAAGGATGCCCATGACCGACAAGGCATTGGAAGCGCTGTATCCCGTTGAAGGCGAAAGCCGCTTGATTGCCATCAAGCTGGCGGAAGCGCGGCAGTTGTTCAATACCCTCGATCCGGCGCCGTTTCATATGCGCGAACTGGATGCCGAAGCAGCGGCCTGGCTGCTTGACGCCGGCCGTGAACTGCGCCGTGAACGCCAGATCAAAATCGTGCTGTATTTGCCAGCGCCAGACCCGCGTATCAGCGATGACGATATGCGTGCGGCGATTCGCCATTATTTCCATTACCGAGCAATGAAATACCGGCAGCAGCTGCGCCATCTGTTTCGTATTGGCCGGCAGTCATTGCTGGTGGGCATCGGTTTTCTGGTGATCTGCGATTTGATTGCCCGTTATCTTTTAGTGGGGCCGGCTGAACATCTCGGCATGATTCGCACCGGCGTCAGCATTCTCGGCTGGGTCGCGATGTGGAAACCGGTGGAAATTTTTCTCTATGAGTGGTGGCCGCTTCGGCAAGATGAGCGCACCTGCGAAAAACTGATGACGGCGCCGATGGAAGTGCGCGAGCGCAAACCGGGCAGCGTCATCAGCGCCTA
>CAMLNB010000191.1 GCA_946481205.1 uncultured Kangiella sp.
AGCGCAGGATATCGGTCTGGCTGGCGCCGAGTGCGCGCCGGGTGCCGATCTGACGAGTACGACGGTTGACGCTGAACGTGGCCAGACCGACGATGCCGAGTGCCGTCACCGCAACAATCAAACCGATCGAAGTCGACAGCAGAATCGCCATCGCCTTGTCTTCCTGATAGGCGCGCTTGACCGTGTCGCTGTGGGCATTGACGTCGCGAATGATGCGGCCGCTGTTCAGCTTGGTCAGCGTCTGCTCAATGATTGGCATCAGCTCGTCGCGCCGACCCGGTTCGGTCCGGATCATGTAGCGGATGAACTTCTCGGTGGTCACCAGCGGCAACAGCGCGCTCTGCTCAAACCGGCGCCAGTTGATCCACGGTGCCTGCATCCGCTCGACAATGCCAACCACTTCATAGGCATTGTTAGTGCCGGAGTACACGGTTTTGCCGAGCACGTTATTCGCTGCGAAGGGCTCTGCGGGAAACAAGGTTTTTGCCAGCGCTTCCGACAGGATGATGGCACGCGGAAAATCGAGCGTGCGTTCCGGCAGATACTTCTGCTCCTCCGGCCGGAAATTGCGACCGGCGATCAGCTTGATGCCGAGCGTGTCGACGGCGTGGGAATCGACTTCATAATAAGCGCCGCCGATATCCTCGTTCTTGTCTTCCAAGGTCGCGCGGAAACCGGTTGAGCTGCCGCCGCCACTTTGCGGAATCGCATTGATCGGCGTCGCATCAACCACGCCATCCAGCGCGCGCAGTGCTGCCAGATCGGTATCCACCACCGCCTGGGCGTTGTAATTGTCGACAAAGCCGATACTCATAACGCTGATCAGGTTGGCATCGTCCATGCCGGTCGGCCGGCCCATTTTCTCAATACGCGTCTGGATGATGAAGACGGCATTGACGACGATGGCCAGCGTCAGCGCACATTGCAGCGCAATCAGAATCGCGCCCGTCTTGTTGCGCAGTAAGGCGCGGAAAATCGGTCCGAATTCCATGATGAACTCCGTTATTGGGTCTTCAGCAGGCCAGCCGGTGCGATCCGGCCAACGCGCAGCGCCGGGTACAGGCCGGCCAGAATGCTGGCGACAATCGCGATCAGCAGCGCTTGCGCGGCGAGCGTGCCATTCAGTGAGGTCAGCGCGGCATAACCATCGCCATACAGGGCGCGGACGGCGATCAAACCGAACCAGGCAAACAGCAAGCCGAGCAGGCCACCGAGCACACCGATCAACGACACTTCCACCAGATTCAGCTGCAAAACCTGCCACTGACTGGCACCGAGCGCGCGCCGCAGCGCCAGCTCGGGTGCCCGACCCAGAAACTTCGCCAGCAACAGACCGATCATGTTGATAAGGCAAACCGCGAGGAACAGGAAGGACAGCCCGACCAATACCCGGTTGTCTTCACCAACCACTTCGCGTTCGCTCATGAACTGATTGACGTCGGACAGCCGGTTGTTCAGCGGCCGCTCGAACCGACCGAGTTTCTTCTGCTCCATCACATAACTGTCGAGAAAGCTCTGATAGCGCGCTTTCTGTTCCGCGCTGTCGAGCTGCGCCCAGAATTGGACCCAAACCAGCTCTGAGTTCAGAAACGACTCAATGGTGTCGATGTTCTCCGGTTTCCAGCCATTGGTGTTGCCGGCGGTGCGCGCCTGCAACGGCAAGGCAATGCCGAATGGCAGGTAAATGTCTTCGGCTTCGTCAAAGGCGCCGTTGTTGACGTCGTAGAACTTTGGCGTCGGGTTCCAGTCGGCCAGTACGCCGATAACCTTGAACGCCTTGTCATTCAGCCGCACCGTTTTGCCAACGCTATTCTCGCCACCGAACAAGCGGTCATTGGCCTTCTTGCCGAGCACGACGACCTGATTCAGCGACGTATCGGCGCTGCTGTCCCAGCCGTTGCCGTGCTGAAACGGGACGTCAAACAGCGAGAAGAAATCCTTGAACGTGATCCGGGCAAACACCAAGTAGGCCGGAATCGATTTGTCTTCGGGCTGCAGTGCGAACGCACCTTTGTACATCGCTGCGTGCTGACTCGGAATATCCGAGCGCATCAGCGCCATCGCATCGCGATAGGTCAGTTCCGGCGGCGGCTCGTTCGGTTCGTCCCAAGGCCGGTTCGGATCCCAACTGTCGAGCCGGACGGCAAACAGCTTGTCGCTCTTTTGCGGAATCGGATCGGAGGCCATCAACGAATACACCGTCAGCGTGGTCATGCAGGCGCCGATGCCAATCGCGATGGCCAGCACCATCAGCGTGCTCAGTGCCGGATTGCGTTTGAGGCTTTTCAGCGCCAGTTGCCAGTAGTATCCAAATAACCCATAGCGAAACATGGTGGCTCCTTACGCCGTCGCAGCGACAGGCTGAACATCGCTTTCGTGGCTGCTGCCATCACGCGGATTTTCATCACGAACGACATGCAGATCGGACACCCGACCATCGAGCACCTGGATATGGCGCTGCGCGCGTTTGGCCAGCGACGGATCGTGGGTCACCATGATGATGGTCGTGCCTTCGTCGTGAATCTGTTCGAGCAGCTCCATCACTTGCTTGGCCATCGTCGAATCAAGATTACCGGTCGGTTCATCGGCGAGCAGGAAGCGTGGCGAGCCAGCGAGCGCGCGGGCAATTGCCACCCGTTGCTGCTGACCTCCGGAAAGCTGCGAAGGCAAATGCTTGGCACGCGCCGACAGCCCGACTTTGGCCAGCGCATTGTCGATACGCTCCTTGCGCTGGGCCGCGGTGAACTTGCGGTAACGCAGCGGCACATCAACGTTGTCCCAGATGCTCAGATCCGGAATCAGGTTGAAGCTCTGGAAAATAAAGCCGATCTTTTCATTGCGCAGCTGCGACAGCTCGCTGTCATTCAGACCTTTCACCGATTTGCCATCGAGCAGGTAGTCGCCGTCATCAAAAGTTTCCAGCAAGCCAGCAATGTTCAGAAAGGTGGTTTTGCCGGAACCGGACGGACCGGTCACCGCAACAAACTCGCCATCACCGACCTCCAGATGGAACTGGCGCAAGGCGTGGGTTTCGACCAGTTCGGTCCGGTAGATCTTGTTCAGGTTTTGCATCTTCAGCATGGCGATTTCCTCACTCGGGAACAGTCAATGACAGGTATTCGTTACGGTTCGGTTCAGTCATTCAGCAATACGGATTCGGCGTCTTCAAACTCACTGGTCGATGACACAACGATTTGTTCGCCGACCTGCAGACCTTCGATCACTTCGATGGCACCGACGCTGCTCGCGCCGGGTTTGATCTGGCGTTTGTGCGCCACGCCATCCTGGACGACGTAGACGATGCGACCGCCGCCACTTTCGAAGAACGGGCCGCGCGGCACGGTCAGCACGTTGTCGCGCGCTTCGAACAGAATGCGGGCCGACAAGCGTTGGTTCTGGCGCAGTCCGGCTGGGGTCTCGCCTTGCCATTGCACACGGGCCAACACGAGATTGTTCTGCACTTCCGGCGACACTGCCGAGACGGTGCCAAGATGGGTTTGGCCGTTGATTTGCAACTCCGCCTGCATGCCGATGCCGAGATCGTCGGCATAGCTTTCCGGCACTTCCAATTCGGCAGCGTAGGCCGACAGATCAACAACCGTGATCAGCTTGGTATTGATCGGCACCACCGCTTTCTGGGCGATATGGATGGTGCCGACCATGCCATTGACCGGCGATTTCAGTTGCAGCGCTTCGACCTGGCGCTTCAGGTTGTCAGCGACCAGTCTCTGCCGATTCAGCTGTGCCTGCTTGGTCTTGACGTCGAACTCCAGACTCTCTTTCTGCAGCTCGGCAAACTGCACCGCGTTGGCGTGGGTGATGCGTGCCTTGTCGAGTTCGTCGGTGATTTTTTCAAACTCGATTTTCGACAACGCCAGCGCCAGTCGCGGATCATCGGCGCGGCGCTTCTCGCGGTCGGCTGCTTCCAGCGCCACCGCAGCCAGATCAATCTGGCGTTTGGCTTCGAAATTCTTCTGTTTGGCTTCGATGCGGGAACGGCCCAGTTCGCTCGCCTGGGATTCGTACGTGGCTTGCTCGCGCGCCAGCTCGTTGCGCAATTCCGGACTGTCGATGACGGCCAGCAAGGTGCCGATTTGCACGCTGTCGCCGGCCTGCACCTGCAAGGTCACGGTGCCGGTGGTGCTTGAATACAGCGTCGGTGAGTTGGCCGCGACAATCTTGCCTTGCACGGCAGCATCGCGCTCGAACCGGCCCATGCTCACCTCGCCGAACCGCAGCCGCGCCGCCGGCACGCTGATGCTGCTCGATGACCAGCGATCAATCGCCGGCCAGGCCAAGCTGCTCAGCACAATCAAGCCGACCACGCTGCCGGCGAGCACGATTTGTTTGCGGCGGGGTGATTTGGCCGCGACCACAACGTCCTGAGCGGAAGTATCGCGAATCATCTAGGGCTCCTGCGCCGGTCCGGCCGGCTTTCTTCGGGATGAGCGCGACCTGCGGCTGGGCGCTGGCGCCCGCCGAATCGGAATGCGACATCGGTATGGATCGGATTGACCCGCCGGCCGGGTTTTTCTTCACCGGCGGGTGTTGAGGCTACTGACGCAAGGGGTCGGGAAAAGGTTTGGAGTGCTGGTGAAACAGGTAGGCAACTGCAGAAGCCGCCAAGAACCGATTCAGCGGATCGTCATCAGCCGGTCGCCATTGGCCTGCCAGGCAGCGACCAAGGCCTCCGGCTCGCCATCAAAACAGCCGGGCAGGCCATCGGGATGGACGATGCGGCTGACAATCTGCCAATCATCGAGCAGCGGCAGTGCGGCGGTGACATGGGCCGGCAGCATGGGGGTCAGATAGCGTGACGGTTGCGGTCGGAATGGCAGCCGGCCGGAAAACACCGCGAGCAGGCGCAGGCTGTCGGCCGGGACTTGTTTGCGGTGACGGAACAGCCAGGCCAGTGCGGCGAACAGGCCGTCGTCGTGGGTGACCAGTAGCAGCGAGCGCGGTTCGCTGATCGCAAGCGGCTGACCATTGAGTTGCATGGCTTCACCAACGATCGGTTCGGCGGCGATAACGCTGAGGCTGTCGTGATCAGCGCGCAGAATCGGCAGCAATTGATCCGCAACCGCCAGTTGCAGGCCGGGCACAAACTCGCGTGCCAGTGGCGTCAACACCCGCCAAACCTGACGGCCATCGGCCAGCGCTTCAAGTGCCTGCCAGCTCATGGTGTGTCCTTGTCGCGTGCCGAAATCTGGTTGGCGTTATGCTGAGTTTGGGTATGCAGCCACTGCTGCAGCATCAGTTCCGCCGCGAGGCTGTCGACCGATTGGTTTTGCAGCAGCTTGTAGCCGCCGTGATCGAATAGCTGCTGTCGTGCTTCTTTCGTGGTCACGCGCTCGTCCACACCCTGCACCGGCAAACCGAAGCGACCATGGAGCCGGTTCATGAATTTGCGCGCATTCGGCGTTACAGAAAGTTCGCTGCCGTCGATCGCCAACGGAATGCCAACCAGCAGCAGATTCGGTTGCCAGTCTTTCAGCAGCTTCTCGACCGCCGGCCAATCCGGTACGCCATCGCGCGCCGGCAACGGTGCCAACATTTGTGTGGTGCCGGTCAGCGTTTGACCGGTAGCGACACCGATGCGCTTGAGTCCGAAGTCGAAAGCCAACAGTCGTTGTGAGCTCATTCCATGAATCCGTATCGTCCGGCAAGGTCTTCGAATGCATCTTCCGGCAACACATCTGCTAGCAAGCGACCGTCGCTGCAGCGCATGTTATCGATCACATCCATCTGCCTCATTCCGGCGGTCAGCAATGCCACCACGGCGTTCTCTGCGCGACGCTCCTCAGGCGAGCGCGCTACGTCGGCCCCGGCAAACTGGCTGGCTAGGCTCCTTGCGCGTTCAAACGCAGCCTTCCGTTCATCGTCATCGTTCAAGACCGGAAGCATGTTAGGCATCGAAAGCATAAGATGCGCCATCGTCCGTTCCTCGAACGAACCATAGAGCTGAATCAACAACATACGAGCATAGGTCTCGATGACGGCATTTCGGTTGGTCAAAACCCCGTCGTAGCCATCGCCTTCGCGAGTGCGACTTCGTTCTGCTTGGAGTTCGGCTGAGCGCCAGTAGAACTGCAGTACTCCTGAAACCTTGGCGTGAATGCCTTGTTGCAAATAGTGCTCGGCAAGGGTGAGTTTTGCCTGCAGTGCTTCAGGTTCAAGCCTGACTATTTCCTTCTGTGCCGCTTTCACTTGCTTTGCACCGAAAACAGCAGCGGCTAATGCATCGCCGTTATCGGCCGCCGCTTTCAGCATGCTGTCTGTGTACGAAGCGTAGCCAGCAGGCGCATCAAGTCCGTCTGGTGCAGTCCATGATTCTCGTAAGGTCGCGGGATTTTTCTCTGCCCAGGAAATGGCGCCGGACAAGACAAATTCAGTCAGTTCGCCGCCAAAAGAGCGATCTATCCAGTCGCTCACTTGCTCTTCAGCTTGCTCAGGTGAACTGCAATCGATCTCAATCAGATTTGACTTGTTGCTAGCAACATCTGTGGAACCAATCGTTTCGGAATCATCTGATTTCGTGAGAATGCTGAAGTCTGGTACGACACTGTTTGCATCGCCATTCACCTGTGTCTGTCGAAGTACAGGTATGACATCAGGGGCTCGAAAGGCTGAATCCAGCCAGAACCAGAATCCGGCAATCACAATAACAATGACGGTAATGACTTTTAACCAGCGTGGCGTACGTCGAACTTCAACCATGCCCGGCAGCTCCTGATAACAAGCTGATATCGATGCCGATCAATTTCGCCGCTTCGTTCCAGCGCTGTTCGAGCGGGA
>CAMLNB010000192.1 GCA_946481205.1 uncultured Kangiella sp.
CGTTTTTGCAGATTCTGCGCCATGTCATTGAGCGTGCCGATGATGGTACCGATCTCATCGTCGCGGCGTTCGTTGATCAGCAGATCAAAGCGGCCATCGCGTAGCGCCCGTGTGGCAATGGCCAGGCGATCGATCGGTTGTGCCAAACGCTTGCCGAGCAAATAGGCGCCGATCATCGCCAGCGTGATCATCAGCGCGCTGGCGATGCCGATTTTGCGCAAGCTGCTTTCCAGCGGTTTTTCCAGAATGGCGCGATCGAGCGTCAGCAGCAAATAACCGGCTTTCACTTCATGAAAGCGCACCGGTTCGGCGAGGATGATGGTACGGCTCCGTTGTTCCGGCAGGCTGGTGGTTTCAGTCAGTGAATCGAGTTGGCCAACTGGCAGCGCTGGCAGTGGTGCGGTGCTGGCCAGCACGCGGCCGTAGCGATCATAAATGCCGGCGTTGACGATATACGGATCGTCTTCAAAGGTATTGAGCAACACCGACAATTGCAGTTTGTCTTCGGCGAGCAAGGGCTCAGCGGCGGAACCGGCGGACAGTTCAGCTAAGTGGCGGCCGTAAGAAAACGCGTGATCGGCGAGCAGGTTTTCCACGGTGGCGCTGATCAACCACCAAGTCGCAGCCAGCATCAATGCCATCAGGCCGCCGATCGCAAACGCCAGTTTGTGCGCCAGGGTCAGGACTGGCGAGGTGTCGATCGCTTCGGCAGGAAGATAACGTTGTCGGAGCTGTGGCATGCGCTTGCGTTACACTCGACGACCCGGCGGGTCGCAACGCCGGCCAGTGTGCCAGCTCACGTCGGCCTCGCCAAGCAAACCAGTGCTGGCTGCGGTGTTGATGAAATTTTGTTCGGCAGCAGACGCTGCTCAGGAGTGGTCATGTCCTTGTTTGCAGCACCCGAATGGCAGGCTTGGCAGACAAGCGCGGCGGCGTTGCCCGGTACCGCCTTGTGTTCGGCAGCGGTCAGCGGCGAACTGCTGCTGCTGGCTCCAGCGTTGCCGGCGGCGGCGCTGAAATCGCTGGCGGCCGCGCTGCAACAACGCGGTATCGCCAGCGTGCTGCGTCATGCCGGCCATTGGCATCAACACGATCTGATCCGGCTAGCGGTTAGCGAGCTGCCAGAACTGGCTTGGTGCCGGCAGCAGTCCGATCAGCTCGGCATTGATATCGGCCACTTACCGCAGCCACATGCAGCGGCGCTGGTGCTGTTCGATATGGATTCGACCCTGATCACCATGGAGGTGATCGACGAGCTCGCCAAAGAGGCCGGCGCCGGTGAGCAGGTCGCCGCCATCACCGAAGCGGCGATGCGCGGCGAGTTGGATTTCAATGGCTCGCTGATACGCCGGGTCGCAACCTTGAAAGGCTTGCCGCTGACTGCCGTGGAACGGGTCAAGGCGCGCTTGCAATGCAATCCCGGCGTGCCGGAATTTGCCGCGGCGGCGCGCAGCAACGGCGTCAAACTGGGTTTGGTTTCCGGCGGCTTCGTGCCGTTTGCCCGTCACATTGCCGGTCAGTTGCAGTTTGACTATGTCCGTGCCAATACCTTGCTTGACGATGGTGCGGCACTGACCGGCGAAGTGCTGGGCGAGATCGTCAATGCCGAGATCAAGGCACGGACGCTGAGCGAACTTGCGGCGCACTATCAGCTGACCCCCAATCAGATCTGGGCTGTTGGCGATGGTGCCAATGATTTGTTGATGCTGCAGGTAGCCGGCCTCGGCGTAGCGTTCCGAGCCAAACCGAAACTACGCATGGCGGCTGATGTCGCGCTCGATGTCTGTGATATGCGGGCGCTGGCGGCGTTGCAGCAGAGCTTGCAGGCGAAAGCCAGCTAAGTCTTTATCCAACAAAACGGCCGCTGCTGCGGCCGTTTTGTTTGGGTGCGTGTTACCAGCTGCGGTACTCAGAACTCGCTGGCGCTGAAATCGAAATCCATTTTCTCCATCGGCGGTTGCAGGAAGAAGCCCTGAACATAGTCGACGTCGAGCGGATACAGCGTTGCGATACAGCCGGCATCTTCGACCCGTGGGATGATCGTGCGCTTCTTGGCCTCTTTGGCCAGTTCCAGCAGATCCTTGACCCGCTGCAGCGTGTCCTGATTGGTGGCCAGTTGCGGCGCGAACTTGCCATCGAAGCGGACAAAATCGACCTTCAAATCTTTCAGCAGTTGCTCACAGTGATCGGTGCCGCCGTAACCGGCCAGGCAGGCAAGACCCTGCACTTTCTTCAGGCCTTCGAGGAAGCCGAGGCAGCGTTTCAAATGCTCGTTGGCATCGTGCTCGTTGATCTGGAAGACAATCGCGTTCGGTTCCAAGCGATTGGCGCGCAGATTCTGGCCGATGAAGCTCGGCAGCGATTCTTCGGTCAACGCGGCGCCGGACAGCTGCACGAACAGCTTCGGTTGATCCTTGCCTTTGTATGAGGCCAGTGTCCGCATCGCTTCGGTGATCACCCAGCGATCGAGTTTGGCGGCAATGCCGGCCTGCTCGGCAACCGGGAACGCCTGCTCCGGACCGACGTGATTGCCTTTGTCGTCCTTGATCCGCAGCAGAACTGAATAATAAGCGCCGGGTTCGCCGTGCATTTTGACCAGCGGTTGGAAGGTCAGATAAGCGCGGCCGGTATCAAGGGCTTCCTGCACGGCCAGCAACACGTGCCGATCGGCATCGCCGGCATTGAGCAGGCTGGTGTTGAACATCTTGCAGCCGTTGCCGCCTTTTTGCTTGACCATGACCAGCACGGCGTGGGCGTTACCAATCAGCTGTTCCGGATCGGGAGCGTTCTCGCCAATTGGCATGACGCCGACCGACAGTGTCGATTTGACCGTGTGGCCTTCGACTTCAAACAAATGCGCGGAGAACTCCCGGGCGATGCGTTCGCCAAGTTCGCGGCCGGCATCCGGTGTCGCGACCGTGGCCAGCGCGGCGAAACCGTCGTCGCCGATGCGCGCCAGCAGAATGTCTTCGTCGAGTTTACGGCGCAGGAAGTCGGCGCAGTCGCGCATCAAGCGATCGGTGCCGGACAAACCAAACCGCGATTTGATGTTGTTGAACTGATCCAGTTCGAACAGCGCCAGTGCACTCATGCCTTCCTGCTTGCTGGCGCGATCAATGGCCAGCGACAGCTTTTCGACCAGATACTGTCGGTTGTACAGACCGGTCAGCGAGTCGACCGCTGACAATTCTTTCAGTTTCTGTTCGAGAATCGAGCTGTCGGCATCGCGGCGGATCAGTACTTGCGTGCATTCTTCGCCGTCATATTTCGCCGCCGACAAGGTCAGCACGGCGTCAAAAGTTTCGCCTTCGGCATGCTGGCCTTTGAAATGGAATTCGGTGGTGTCGGCGTTGGTGGCGTAGTCGCGCAGGAAGCTCTTGAACGAGTCGTGGTACTCGTCGGTGATCATGTCCATGATCGGCATCGAGGCCAGATCATCCGGATCTTCGTAACCGAACAATTCGGTATACGCCTTGTTGGCGTAAATGTGCATGCCGTCGTGAATATAGGCGATGGCATCGCGCGACGAGGCCAGCAACAGATCGCAGCGTTTCTCGGTTTCCCGCAGCGAGGCCTCGGCCTGCTTGCGCCGGCGCCGATCTTCGACATTGGCGAGTTCGCGGCCAACGACCAGGCGGAAGCGTTCTTCCTCATTGGCCGGCACCACGTCTTTGATACCCAGCCGCAGCATCTCGACCAGCAGTTCACTGCTGTAGCTGTCGGTCAGCAACACGATGGGAGTGTCGCGGTTGTAATGCTCGACGATGCGCAGGGCTTTCTCGACGGTGAATTCCCCGACCGCCGGTTTGGCGATCAGCATGTCCCAGGCTTGCTTTTCCAGCGCAGCCTTCAATTCGTCTTCCGTGACAATCTGGGTGGCGCGCACCGCGAAACCGTTGTTGCGCAACAGTGTGGTGGTGTGCTCGGCGTCATTCGATGACGGATCGAGCAGCAGCAGATGAATGGTACGAATTTTATTCGACATGCCCGACTTGCTCTTCTGGTGCTCGGGCGGAAATCGCGCGTCAGCCAATAGCCATCAGAGCAATTCCCACACCGAATCAAAACTGTCGCCGTCGCCGGCCTTGGTGTTGCTGCTGGGCTCGCTTTCACGCGGGCTCAGGGCATCACTGAACTGGAACTGCCGGTACGAGGCGCTGGCCGCGACTTGCTTGGTCAGCTGTACATCGTACACCTTGTCCTCGTCCTTGAGCCGGACTTTCTGTTTCACCGCATACGGCATCGGTGCGGTGATCAGCGTTGCCGGTTGGCCGATGCCTTTGAGCGCCGGCAACAGCAACGCCCGCTGAAAACTGGCGCTGCCGGTTTGACTGTTGCGGACCTGGGTCAGCACCGGGCGGGCATTCGGGGCGATCAATTGAATGCCGAGATGCAGAGCGCCGTCCGGGATCCGTTTCATCCAGCGGATGGTGCCGATATTCCAGTGCAATTCGCCACTGTCGTCCTGTTCCATCAGGCCGACCACTTCACCGGTCTGGGTTTGGGTCGGCACATTGCCGCGCATGCCCAAGCAATAGCCGCCGGGACTGATGTTGATCAGCGCAGCAATCTGGAATTCATAACTGACCTGGGCATTGTTGGTGAAATTGGCCGGCGCCGTCGCGCTGAGGTCTTGCTGTTTGTGACCGGCATCCCAAGTCTCTTTCGGCCGGTACAGTTTTTCCCAGGGGTCGGCCGGGCCACCGGGCTTTTTCGCCCCCGCCATGAATCGGGTGTGTTGGCGATCATCATCGACCAAGGTTGCATGACGCAAGCTGCCTTCCAAGGTCTGCAGATCGTGATTGTCCGGATTGCCGCGACCATTGCCACTGCTGTTGTCGGCTTCGCCGGCCAGCAGAAAATGTGTGGCCGACAAACCAATGGCGACCCGGATGGTGCCGGCAGCCGGCGTACGCGAGAACGCGCGCGAGGCCAGATTGCCGTATGCGCGAACCAGATGCCGCAGCAAGGTGGCGCCGAGTTGCTGCACTGGATTCTTGGCGACCCCGAGCATCAGGCCGCTGGTGCTGCGCAAATCGTCCTGCACTTTCGCCAGCACGGCATCGAGCTGGACGCTGCGGCAGTTCGGGCCCGGCGTTTGCTGATTCAGTGCGCTGCTTTGCGGGCCGAGATCACTGTCCAAATCGAGAAAGAACAGATCCTTGCCACCGCTGTAGCGTTGCAACAAGGCTTCACCGGCCAGCGTGGCGGCCGCGTCGAATAATTGCTCGATTTCGCGCTGGCGGAGTTGATAAGGATTGGCGCAGGCGGTCAGCACGATGCGCAAATACGCCGCCTCAATGGTCAGCTCATTGTAATCGTTGACCGCGGTTTGCCGGTGCAGGCCGTTCTGCTCGGCGAAATGGTAAAGCGCGTGCAGTTCTTTCCAGAGCCGGGCCGGCTGCTGCGAGTACAGTTGATAACAACGCAGCAGCACCAGACTCAAATAATGGGTGGCGTAATACAGCGCCGGTACCAGCACTTGCGGGTTGTAACGCTGATGGCCTTCGCCGAGCATGTCTTCGACGACGGTTTTGTAACCGATCGCCATTTCCGACTGCATGGCTTGAGCGAGTGCGGCGATCTTGCGCTGCTTCTCGTTCAGCGACACCGACTGACCGATATAATGTTTACGCAGCGCATCAGTGATATGACTGACCACCTTGGTCAGCGCCTGCATGATTTTTAGTCGCTCGGCGACGTCGAGCGCGGCACCGTTGACGTCAACCAGAAACTGGTAAACCTGGCGAGCGCTCTCACCGATGTTGGCAATCGGCAAGCTATCCAGCCAGCTACTCACGGCGCGAGCGGTCAGCGTGACTTGGGTTTGGCGGGCGGCGCCGCGTTCTCGAACGCTGAGGCCGAGCTGTCCTGTTCTCATTATGTCCCTGCTGTACTCACGTATCGGTATCCCTACCGAACAACCTAACGGCATCGCGCATACTAACGTATCCCCGTGCAAAAACCAGCCAGTCCAGCACCTGCGTTCAGGTTCTGATTCGCCGACTTAACAAATAGCCCAGAACAGGGTCCTTGTCAGCCGCGCAGGTCGGTCGGGGGAGGGGTTGGCAGGCTCAGCCCAGCTGCAGATCGAGCGGGGTTTTGCTGGTCTTGCCCGCTTCTTCCCGGGTCAGCCGCGGCACCAGAAAACCGGGTAGCAGCGGCAGCAACTCGCGGACGATGGCGCGGGCACGCTCATCGGGCACCGCAAAATGGCTGGCGCCGTGAACCTGATCGAGTTGGTTCAGGTAGTAGGGCAGCACACCACAGGCAAACAGCTTTTCCGACAGTTCGGCCAATACGGCGGCCGAATCGTTGATGCCGGCCAGCAGCACGGCCTGGTTGAGCAGGGTGATGCCGGCGCCGCGCAGCCGCTGCATCGCGGCGGCGACCTCGGCGTCGATCTCGTTGCCGTGGTTGCTGTGGATGACCACGACGGTCTGGAAGCGCGGGTCAGCCAGCCAGCCGAGCAACTCATCGTTGACCCGCTCCGGGATGACAATCGGCAGCCGGGTATGGATGCGGAAGCGCTTGAGCTGCGGCAGCACGGCGAGCGTGGCGTGCAGCTCGGCGAGGTAGCTGTCGGGCGCCGCCAGCGGGTCGCCGCCGGACAGGATCACTTCATTCACTTCCGGATGCCGGCCGATGTAATCGGCAACGGCGGCAAAGCCTTTGCGGCCCATCCGATTGTCGTCGTAGGGGAAATGCCGGCGGAAGCAGTAGCGGCAGTTGATGGCGCAGGCACCGGTGGTGATCAGCAGCACCCGCGACCGGTACTTGTGCAGCAGGCC
>CAMLNB010000193.1 GCA_946481205.1 uncultured Kangiella sp.
CCCAAGCCATACCAGCCAGTGCTGCCATCGCTGATCTGCACCGGCGATAGCGCGACATGGCCGACCACCGCCTCAGCCATTTCTGCGACCAGTGACAGTGTCAGTTGCTGGGCAGCGCGCAGCGCCACAATGATGTGTTGCTCACGCTGATTGCTGTGCGGCATATTCCGGAAGGCTGCCACGGTAACTGCAGTAATTGCCGAGCAATCTGCCGGTTGTTCCGTCCGTATCTGAAAAACCATAGGCGACTGCCTGTTAATGTGACAGCAGTCGCCATGATCGCTCAGATTAGTCCAGTGTGCGACGGTATTTTTTCAGACCGATGGCCATAACTACGACAGTGAATAGCGTCAGGGCCAGCAGCTCGCGGCTGACATCCATCAGGCCGTTGCCTTTCAACAAAATGCCGCGAACGATGCGCAGGAAATGTGTTAGCGGAAACACCTCGCCCAGTACTTGTGCCCAGACCGGCATACCACGGAACGGGAACATGAATCCGGACAGCAGCAGCGACGGCAGGAAGAAAAAGAACGTCATCTGCATGGCTTGAGTCTGGCTTTTGGCCACCGAAGAAATCGTGATGCCGACGGCCAGATTGGCCAGAATGAACAGCAGGATGCAGCCGAGCAGCAGCGTGACGCTGCCGACAATCGGCACGAAGAAGATGGAGTAGGCCGCCAGCAGAATGACCACGACTTGCACATAACCGATAAAGATGTACGGCACGATTTTACCGAGCATCACTTCCGCCGCTTGCAATGGCATCGCCAGCAAGGCCTCCATGGTGCCGCGTTCGCCTTCTTTGGTGATGGCAAGCGCGGTCATCATGATCATGGTCATGGTCAGGATCACGCCCATCAGACCCGGCACGATGTTGTACTGGGTGATGCCCTCGGGGTTGTAGCGCTTGTGCAGACGCACTTCGAAGGACGGTTCGCCGGGGTTCAGCGTGCTGAGCGGGCCGCGCAGGTCGGCTTTCAATGCCGTCGTCACGAGCTGATTGAGCGCAGCCACGGCATTGCCGGTGGCGGCCGGGTCGGTGGCGTCGGCGGTGACCAACAGCGCGGGTTTTTCTCCGCGCAGCAGACGACGGGAAAAATCGCTGGGAATTTCCAGCACGAACTGGACATCGCCTTGCTTGATCAGCGCGTCGGCTTGGTCGCGCCGACTCACCGTTTCCGTGATGACGAAGTAACCGCTATTTTGTGCGGCGGCGATCAGGCTGCGCGAGAACGGGCTGTCATCCTGATTTAACACCACAGTCGGCAGATGCTTGGGATCGGCGTTGATCGCGAAACCGAACAAGGTCAGCTGCAGCAGCGGAATGCCGATCATCATGGCGAACGTCAGCCGATCGCGCCGCATCTGGATAAATTCTTTCCGGATAATCGCCAGAAACCGGGTCCAACTGAACCAATTGCCATGCGCATTCTTCATGACGGCACCGTACTCGTTGGTAGCGGCTGTTCCGATTGCCGCTGCAACGCAATGAACACATCTTCCAACCGTGCTGTGGTCGGGGTAAGACTCAGGTTTTGCTGGGTGGCGTAGCGCCGCAATGCCGGTTCGGCTTGTGCCGCATCATCGGCGCAGACGTGCAGCAAGTTGCCGAACGGCGCTACCTGGCTGACACCGGGTAGCGCGCGGATATCGGCCAGTGCGCGAATATCGCTTGGCGATTGCAGCTCCCAGGTCGGTTGGCCGTATCGCTGCACCAGCTGCTCGGGTGAACCGTCAGCGAGCAGCACGCCGGCGCTGATATAGGCGAGCCGATGACAACGCTCGGCTTCATCCATGTAATGCGTGCTGACCAGCACGGTGATGCCTTCGGCGCTGAGCAAATGAATTTGCTCCCAGAATTCGCGCCGGGCATTCGGGTCTACTGCGGCGGTGGGTTCGTCGAGCAGCAGCAGATCCGGTTCATGCAACAGGCAAGCGGCGAGCGCGAGCCGCTGCTTCCAGCCACCGGACAGCGTGCCGGCCAGTTGTTTGGCGCGGTGGGCAAGACCGATGCGTTGCAGACTCTGCTCAACGCGTTCAGGAATCCGGTCCATGCCGTAAACGCGGGCGACGAAGCTCAGATTTTCGGTGACGGTCAGATCGTCGTAGAGACTGAAGCGCTGGGTCATATAGCCGACCCGACGCTTGATCGCCGCGCTTTGTTTGCGGATGTCGAAACCGAGGCAGGTGCCGCTGCCGGCATCGGCGGTCAGCAGGCCGCAGATCATCCGCAGCGTGGTGGTTTTGCCGCTGCCGTTGGGACCGAGAAAACCGAAAATTTCACCGCGCCGGATATGCAGTGACATGTCCTGCACGGCGACGCGATCGCCAAAGCGCTTTTGTAAACCGGTGACGTCGACAACGGTGCTGCCGTTGCGCGCAGGTGCTTGAGGAGCGGCGTGAGTTAAGTCGTGCATGGCGGCGCTCACTGCCAGCTCACGTCAACCGGCTGGCCGGGAAACAACGCCGCGTTCGCAGCGGTTGGCCAGGCTTCGGCGCGGTAAACCAATTCCGCGCGGTTATCGCGGTTGAACAACACCGGCGGGGTGTATTCGACGTTGTCAGCAACGAAGCGTATTTCTGCCGGAATGGGTTCGGCACAACCATCGCAACTCAGCATCACGGCTTTGCCAACGCTCAGTTGTGGCCGCAGCGGCTGCGGCACATAGAAGCGCACGTTGATGGCATCGTCCGGCAATAGCACAACCGCCGGACGACCCGCGGCGACAAACTCGCCCGGTTGATACAGCGTGTCCTGAACACGGCCGGCGACCGGCGCTTGCAGGGTTTTCTGTGCGAGCTGCCACTGGGCCTGTGCGAGCTGCGCAGCAATGGCCTGCAACTGTGCTTCAGCGGCTTTGACTTCATCGCTGCGAGCGCCGAGTTTGGCCACGCGCAACCGGGCATTGGCTTCTTGTTCGCGGGCTTGATCGCGTTCGAGCTGGGTGCGCGCAGCATCGACTTGATCGGTGCTGGCGAGTTTTTGTTTGCCGAGTTCCCGTGCGCGTTGCCACTGTGCTTTGCTCAGGATCAGCTGCGCGCTGGCTTGCTCGGCTTGTGCGCGCAACACGGCCAGCTCATCGGGCCGCTGGCCGGCACGCAAGTTGGCGATCAGGGCAAGTTGTTGTTCATGCTGGGCCGTGAGCCGGGCCACCTCATCAGCTTCTGGCGCGGCATCCAGTGCAAACAATGGCGATTGCGCCGTGACGTGATCGCCGCGTTTGACGCTCAGACTTTGCAAGGTGCCGGCGATTGGACTGGCGAGATAACGGTACTCGGCTTCCGCATAACCCTGCAGCGGTGTTGGTGCGTCGGAACTGCAGCCGGCCATGGCAAAGGCGGTCAGCGTCAGCACAGCACACGCGGACAGAACAAACGGCAAACGGTTCACGACAGGACTCCTCAGTGATCAGCAGACGGTAAGGCGGGTTGGCTGGCGCCGGCCGCGGTGGCGCGGATGCCGGCGATGGTGAATTGACTGATGTGCGCGGCCAGGCCGTCGATATCGAACGGGCTGTACAGGCCCGGAAACAGCCGCGTCAGCGCTGGTTGCGCCAACAGGTAAATCAGGCATTGACCGAGCAGGCTGACGGTGCAGCGGCGGATGACGTCCGGTCCGTGTTCGGGCCCGAGCAACTCGGCCACCAGTGCCGACATCCGGGTGAACTGCGGCCGGCTGACCGCTTCAATCAAGCTGTCAAGTGCCGGGCTGGGGTTGGCGAGTTCCTGCGCCAGCAACTGGCCAATCACCGCGCTGCCTTCGGTCGAGAAGAAGCGCGACAGCAACTGCCGAATGGCGAGTTGCAGCCGAACTTCCACTGGCGGCAGTGGGGTGGCGGCATCCGGCGCTGCGGCAGGCAGCGGGAAGCGAGCGAGCGCTTCGCCGGCAAAGTGCGCCAATACGGCCGCGTACAGCTCATCCTTGCCGCCAAAGTGGTAATGGATGGCAGAGATCGGCGTGCCGGCTTCGGCGGCGATCTCGCGCAATTTGACGGCGGCCTGGCCGTGGCGGGCGAAAATCCGGGCACCGGCATTGAGCAGGGCTTCCCGGGTGGCTTGGCTGCGAGGGTCGGTGGCGGTCATTTGAAATTAATTTTGAAAATAAATTTCTAAAAGTGGCGAAAGGCTATCACGGGCCTCGCAAACTTGGCTATGGGAGTTGTAAGAATTTGCTGCCCTGAGACGAGAGCGGCTTAGATTGAGTCGTTCTATGTACGAACGTACATGGTAGACCTATCAGCAAGTCATTGATTTACCAGCGTCAAACCGCCATCACGCCTTTCCGGCGGCTATTGACGGCCGCCCTATACTCCGCTCGTGGGGCTGATGCCCTGCAGCAATTGCACCGGGAACTGCTGAGCGGTTTCACCGTCTGAGCTTCAGTAGTTTGACGTAGCAGTTGTGCTTCGGAAGTGTCTCCAGTCGCTAGCTTGATGTTTGGGTCTTTGGCTCCATGTGTAGTGCGATGTTTGAGTGTTTGAAGCGTATGAATTGTGTTGTGCAGTGAGGTTGTGTTGTCTCCTTGTAGTGCTCCGTTGTGAACTGTTCTCCTGTGTGAGGGAAAAGCCCGGCCTGATCTGTCCCCCGATTCCGGGCTTCTTTTTTGTGTCTTCGGACACGGCAGTCGCTAGCAAATTAAAAACCCGCCAAATGGCGGGTTTTCTTTTGCCCCACAGGGATGTGGGGCATGCCGAGAATTGTCGGGAGCAATTCCGGCGGCCCACAGGGATGTGGGGCATGCCGAGAATTGTCGGGAGCAATTCCGGCGGCCCACAGGGATGTGGGGCATGCCGAAGATTGTCTGGAACAAGCTCGGCCGCCCACAAGGATGTAGGGCATGCCGAGAATGGTCAGGAACAAATCCAGCGCATTCCGATAACAACTTAGTGGAAGCTGGGCAACAGACTGCTTGGCACCAAATCATTCAGGCCACCATTGACCAGCCGCGTTGCGGCGGCGATATCCGGTGCGAAGTAACGATCTTTTTCATAGAACGGCACTTCAGCGCGCAAGCGCGCGTGCGCTTTCAGCAATTCCGACGAGGTTTGCAGCGGCGCCCGGAAATCAACGCCCTGCGCCGCGGCGAGCAATTCCACCGCGACGACACCAGCGGTGTTCTGGCTCATGTCGTGCAGACGGCGAGCGGCGAAAGTCGCCATCGAAACGTGATCTTCCTGATTGGCCGAGGTCGGCAGGCTGTCGACCGACGCCGGGTGGGCGAAGGTCTTGTTTTCGCTGGCGAGGGCGGCGGCAGTGACTTGCGCGATCATGAAGCCGCTGTTGACGCCGCCATCTTTGACGAGGAACGGCGGCAAGCCGGACAGGTGTTTGTCCATCAGCAGTGCAACGCGGCGCTCGCTCAGCGCGCCGATTTCGGCGATGACAATTGCCAGTAAATCGGAAGCCATCGCGACCGGCTCGGCGTGGAAATTGCCGCCGGACAGAATGTCGCCGTCATCGGCAAACACCAACGGGTTGTCCGAGACCGCGTTCGCTTCGGTCAGCAGCACCGAGGCGGCAAAGCGCAGGTGATCGAGCGCGGCACCCATCACTTGCGGCTGGCAGCGCAACGAGTACGGGTCTTGCACCTTGCTGCAGTCTTCGTGCGAGGCGCGAATGGCCGAGCCTTGCAGCAGTGCGCGATAGGCAGCGGCGACTTCGCGCTGACCGGCGTGGCCGCGGACCGCGTGAATGCGATCATCGAACGGCACGTCCGAGCCCATTGCGGCATCGACCGACAGCGCGCCGGCAACAACGGCGGATGCAAACACATCTTCGGCTTCAAACAGGCCAGCGAGCGCCAATGCAGTCGAACACTGGGTGCCGTTCAGCAGTGCCAAGCCTTCCTTTGGACCGAGGGCAATTGGTTCCAGTCCGGCGACCGCGAGTGCACGCTCAGCACTCATCCGTTCGCCTTCGTACGTCACTTCGCCAACGCCGATCATCGCGGCGCTCATGTGCGCCAGCGGCGCCAAATCACCGGATGCACCGACCGAACCTTTCTCCGGAATGATCGGATAAATCTGTTCGTTCAGCATCGCAACCAGCAGGTTGATCGTTTCCCGCTTGACGCCGGAATGGCCGCGCGCCAGCGACGACAACTTCAGCACCATCAGCAGGCGCACAACTTCCGGTCGAATCGCTTCACCAACACCAACCGCATGCGACAGCACCAGCGACTCCTGCAACAGCGCCAGTTTGTCGGACGGGATACGGGTCGAGGCGAGCAGACCGAAACCGGTGTTGATGCCATAAACGGTCTGATTTTCGCGAATGATCTTCGCCACCGTTTCAGCTGATGCGTCGATGGCCGGGTAGCAGGCCGGATCAAGCGTGATCTCGTGATGGCCTTTGAACAGCGCGCGCAGGTTGGCGAGCGTCAGCTTGCCGGGATGCAGAGTGAATTTCTTGCTCATGTCGGTTATCTCTAAGGAATTGCTGTTGTGGGGGCGGCTTTAGCTGCGACATTGGTCTGAACGAACAGACCATCGCGGCTAAAGCCGCTCCCACCGGTTCTTTCAATTAGCCGGTGATCATCGGCAGGTTCAGGCCCTTCGCTTTCGCGCAATTCACGGCGATGTCATAGCCGGCATCGGCGTGACGCATAACGCCGGTGCCCGGGTCGTTCCAGAGCACGCGACCGACGCGCTTGGCAGCATCGTCCGAGCCATCACAAACAATCACGACGCCGCTGTGCTGCGAGAAGCCCATGCCAACGCCGC
>CAMLNB010000194.1 GCA_946481205.1 uncultured Kangiella sp.
ATCTGGGATGGTGGAATCTGGGATGGCTCTGACATACGCGGGCTCCTGTCAGCCTGGGGCGACGATGCCGCCATTGTCGCCGATCCGGCATCGGGGTGCTGGCGGCAAAATGCCGCAGCAGTTGGGGAAACGCGGACAACAAAAAAGCCGGCGTTGCCGGCTTTTTGCTGTCTTGAGTTGCACTACGCGGTCAGCGTACGAACAACTCCAGAAAATCAATGAAATGCAGGCTCGGCATCTTGTGCGAACCCAGTGCCCAATCGAACCAGCTGACGTCTTGGGCCTTTTCCTGGCACGGTTCTTCAACCGGCTGCGGGCAGGTGCCCTGTTGTTGCGGAACATGACTGTCCTGACCCGGAGTCGGGGCCGGGCAGAGCTGCTCGGCGGCCAAAACCCCAACGGCACTGAACGCCAGAAAGGCCAGCACGGGCAAACGTTTCATGATGAGCACTCCATCCAATGGCGCTAAGTCGCGGAAGCCGCGATCACAGCATCGACCATTGTAGATCGGTGGACCGGCTTTGGATCACCGCTGGTCGGCTAAATTATCTAACGTTGGTGCCAGTTACTGACACGGCGCCCAGTTGCCGACCTTGCCGCAGCCGCACGATCGCCAGCGCCATTTCCAACGCCTGTTCACCGTTGAGCCGAGGGTCAACCAGGCTTTCGTAGGCGCGGTCGAGATCGGCCTCGTCCAGGCCGCGGGCGCCACCGAGGCATTCGGTCACCGCTTCGCCGGTCAATTCAAAATGAACGCCGCCGAGTACCGAACCGAGCTGGCGATGAATCGCAAAGGCCTGCTCCAGCTCACTGAGGATGTCATCGAACCGGCGGGTCTTGATGCCGCTGGCGGTCAATTGGGTGTTGCCGTGCATCGGGTCGCAGCACCACAGCACCGGCTGGCCTTCCTGCCGAATCGCTTCGATCAGCGCCGGCAGATGCTGCTGAATCCGGTTGGCGCCAAAGCGATGAATCAGCGTCAACCGACCGGGAATGCGGCCGGGATTCAGTCGCTCAGCCAGCGCCCGCAATTCCTCCGGCTGCATGCCGGGGCCAACTTTCAGCGCGACCGGGTTGGCGATGCCGCGCAGGTATTCGATATGGGCGCCGTGCCGATCGGCGGTACGCATGCCAACCCAAGGCAAGTGGGTCGACATGTTGTACCAACGGCCGTGTGGGTCATTGGCCGGATCGCTCGGCCGGGTCAACGCCGATTCGTAGTGCAGATGCAGCGCTTCGTGGCAGGTGAAGAATTCGTTGCGCTCGCGCGGCGCGCTGGCGCCGACGTGTTGCAGCAGCGCAAACGCTCGTCGCACTTCATCGACGATTTGCTGGTATTCACCGGCGCGACTGCTGCGGGCCATGAAATCGAGATTCCAGTGCTCGGCTTCGGCCAGATCGGTGAAGCCGCTTTCGGTCAGCGCCCGGATGTAATTGAGCGTCAGCGAGGCGAGGCTGTAACCGGTCAGCAATCGTTGCGGATTCGGCGTGCGCGCGTCGACGGAAAATTCGGCTGCATTGATCAAATCGCCGCGGTAACTCGGCAGCGTCAGGCCATCGCGGGTTTCGCTTTCATCGCTGCGCGGTTTGGCGTACTGGCCGGCAATGCGGCCGACCCGGATGATCGGCACGTTGAGCCCGTGCAGCAGCACCAGGCTCATTTGCAGCAGGATTTTCAGCTTGCCGGTGATGCGTTCGCTGGTGCAGTCGGCGAAGCTTTCGGCGCAATCGCCACCTTGCAACAGAAAGCGTTTGCCGGCAGCGGCGTCAGCCAGTTGTTGGCGCAAATGCTCGATTTCGCTGACTGTTACCAGCGGCGGCAAGCGGCGCAATTCCGTCGTCGCGCGCGCCAGCGCAGCGGCGTCAGGGTAGGGCGGAAACTGGCGCAGCGGCAAAGCCTGCCAGGAGTCGGGATGCCACATGGTGAGCTACCACCGGGCCGTGACCGGCACCGGTTTCGGACGTGGGTAGCGCGCGTCGGAAAGTTGCAATGCCGCCATCGTACACCCGGCGCCTGTCGCCTGCATGACGGTGATCAGTCTTGTGGCGCGGAAAAGCCGGCTCAGAACGGCAGCCCCTGTGCCAGCGCCTGCTGTGCCGGTGCGCTGATGTCGAACAGGCTGCCGACCCCGACAAGCCGATCCAGTTCATTGCGGAACGCGGTGGCGCGGTGCCGGGAGTTGCCGAGGATCGGCAACAGGGCATCGTCGAGTTCGCGTCGCGGCAGACTCGGTACCGGCGTCAGAATCAGCGTGAACAATCGTGCTCCTTGCTGCAGCAACATGCGCAGCGCCGCCGGATCGCTATCCGCAGCGAGCACCTGCCAACGCAAGCCGGATGTGCGGGTCAGCAGCAGACGCCGATGCACGGTGCGCTCGACTGCACCAACGGCGTTGCAGCAATCGGCGAGCACATCGTAAAGCACCGGCAAGTCCGCCAATGCTGCCAACACCGCCTGCCGGTCGGGGCCATCAAACGGCGCCACCGGCGCCGCGCCGTTGCGATGGCCAATCGCCAACAATTGCGGGTGCTTGTCTTCATCGCGGGCGAGAAAAATCGGGCAGGCGACCAGGCCTTGCACCAACATTTGTTCCGACAACTGTGCTTCGGCAGTTTCTTGTTGTTCGCTGTGGCAGACCGCGAGTCGGCCGCGATTCTGCTGAATGATGTGGGCAAAAAAACGCGCAGCGCGATGGCCGATGATGCGGAAATCGCGTTCCAGCGTCAGATGCCGATCCCATTGCCGAACGACCCGATACGGTTGATCGGCCAGCTCTTCCGGCTCTTTGACTTTTTGCTGCAGCACCGGGAAGCTGATCCGCAGCAGTTCGCGCGGTTCCAGATGGCAATCGGTTTGCAGTTCGATGCCGAGCCCGTTGATTGAAAAATCGATCGATTCGCCCGCCAATTCGGCGCCGGATTCGCGGTGCAGCAGCACCGGCGTGCGGTAACGAAAGCGCTCCTGTTTGCGGCCGCCGCGCAGGCCCATCGCGGTCAGCGGTGCGCTGCTCGGGGTCGGTTCCAGGCGATCTTTGCTGAGCGCGAATTCGCGCAGCCAATCCGGCAGTGGTGCCTCGGTTTCGTGTTCGGGCAGTGGCCCGAGCGGCACCACCACCAGTGCGGTATCGAGTTGCTGCAAGCGCTGTTGCCAGGCCAGCACCACGCCGGCCAATTCATCCGGCAGCATGTCCAGCACCGCTTGAATGCGCGCTGCTTCCAGCGGTTTGATGCGCTGGGCCAGTGCGGCGACGGCCACCCAGTGTGGCCGCAGCGCGGCAAATTCGCTGCGCCGTGCCGCTGTCAGCGCCGCGACTGGCACTAGATAATCACCGCGACTACTGCGTAGCCAATAGGCCAATTGCGGCAGCGTTTGTGGCTGCTCCGTTGGCGTCAGCGTTGCCAGTTGCCGGCTGAACCGTTCGGCCAGCGCTGGCAATTCACTGAGGCTGTGTTGGCGCTGCCAGTCGCTGGCGCTGGTGACAAATTGCAGCGCTGCCGCCGCTTGCTCAGCGGTCGCGGCTGGTTGCTGCAAGAACGCCTGGGCGTACCAAGCGCTCTGCGTATACAGGCGCTCGTACAAGCGGGCATAGGTGGCCGGCAGCGCGTCTTTCAGTTCCAGTTTGTAACGGGCGAGTTGGGCGTCGATAAAACCGGGCACGAAGGCATCGAAAGCATGCTCACCGGCGCGCATCAAGCGTTTCAGGCGCAGCACATTGCGCTCGCCGTCGCGATCACAGCCGAGCACTTTGTAAGCGATGCTGCCGAGCGGTTCGCCAGCGCGCTGCTGCAATTCGTCGTAATGCAAGAGCACGATGCTGTCGACGGCGAGCTGATGCTCGGCGCCGATATGCACGCGCACGCCAAGCAGCGACAAGTCGAGGGTTTTGCCGGCCAGTTTGCTGTTGTCGGCCGCCTCCGGTTCGAGTGTGATCGCGGAGACAAAATTCATTCGCGATTCGTGCCGGTGTGGCCGGTAGCCAAACGGGATCAAGCGAATGGCTTCTTCACCGAGCTGGGCCGGTTCGCGTTGGCTGCTGGTGATCGGCGCCGCGGCAGCTTCGGCCTCGCGGCTGGCGATGGTGCGTTCAAACACGCCGATGGTGTAGCGGCCTTTGTAGGCGGTCATTGCCGCTTCAAACGCGGCGATGGCGACATCATCAAGCCAATGCGTGCGGCCGCCATGCGGGTAGGCGCGGCAGCGTTTGCCGCGTTCCGGGCGCAGATCAATGGTGCGCAGACAGGGTTGTTCGAGCCGGCGCGCCTCCAGCGGATCGATGGTCGATCGGCGGTTGGCGGGCGGTTTGGTATCGGCCATTTGTTGTTCTCATCGGTGACTGCGCCGAGTGTGCCACGCGCCGGCCGTGCCAGCGAAACCGATGCTGTGATGGAACCGGCAGGGTTTTGCTGGCAAGGACGCACTGACGCTGTTACAGCATAGTTGCTAACGCCGGGCGGCGGAGCGTGCGTGAGCGCCGCTCGCGCTGCCGGCAAGGGATGGCGATAATGCCGCCTCGCGTAAGCCAAGGGTTATCGGCCGTCATGGCAAAAAATAAAACCGTTTATGTCTGTGCCGCCTGCGGCGCGGTCAGCAGCAAATGGGCCGGCCAATGCGGCGACTGCGGTGCCTGGAATACCTTCAGCGAACAGGTCGAAGCGCCGGCGAGTGCGCGCAGCGGCCGTTTTGCCGGTTACAGCGGCACGGCCTCGCAAGTGACCCGACTGACCGCCGTCGCACCCGGGCAAATCGAGCGCTGGCCGACCGGTGCCGGTGAGCTCGACCGGGTGCTCGGGGGCGGTTTGGTGCCGGGCTCGGTGGTGCTGCTCGGCGGCGACCCCGGCATCGGCAAATCGACCTTGCTGACCCAGACCCTGTGTCTGCTGGCGCAGACTCGACCGGCCTTGTACGTCACCGGCGAAGAATCACTCGAACAGGTCAGCTTGCGCGCGCAGCGGCTGGGTTTGGGCGAATCACCGCTGGCCTTGCTGGCCGAAACCCAGGTCGAGCGCATCATCGCCACGGCCGAAGTCGAGAAGCCGCAGGTCATGGTGGTCGACTCAGTGCAGACGCTGTACACCGAGCAGCTGCAAAGCGCGCCCGGCGGCGTGTCGCAGGTGCGCGAAAGCGCCGCGCAGCTGACCCGCTTTGCCAAGCAGACCGGCACCGCGCTGTTTCTGGTCGGCCATGTCACCAAGGACGGCGCACTGGCCGGTCCGCGCGTGCTCGAACACATGGTCGATGCCGTGCTTTATTTCGAAGGCGAAAGTGATGGCCGCTACCGACTGGTCCGGGCGGTGAAAAACCGCTTCGGCGCCGTAAACGAGCTTGGCGTGTTCGCGATGACCGAAGCGGGTTTGAAGGAAGTGAAGAACCCGTCGGCGATTTTCCTGTCACGCAGCAGCGATCCGGTGGCCGGTTCGCTGGTCACTGCGACCTGGGAAGGCACCCGACCGCTGTTGGTCGAGGTGCAGGCGCTGGTTGATGAAACCAAGGCCGGCAATCCACGCCGGGTCGCAGTCGGCCTCGATGGCAACCGCTTGGCGATGCTGCTGGCGGTGCTGCACCGTCACGGTGGAGTGATCACTTACGATCAGGATGTGTTCCTGAACGTGGTCGGTGGTGTCCGGGTGCTGGAGACCGGCGCTGATCTGCCACAGCTGTTGGCGGTGCTGTCGAGCCTGCGCAACCGGCCGCTCGATCATGGCTTGATCAGCTTCGGCGAGGTTGGCCTGGCCGGAGAATTGCGGCCGGTGCCGAACGGTCAGGATCGGCTGAAGGAAGCGGCCAAGCACGGCTTCCAACGGGCGATTGTGCCGGCCGCCAATGCGCCGCGGACGCCGATCCCGAACATGCGGGTGCAGGCGGTCAAAACCTTGGGCGAGGCCTTGTCGGTGGCGTTCGAGTGAGAGGAAAGGCTGGGCGCTGGTAATGGGGAGCACTGCTAAGGCTGCAGCGCCGGCAGCTCCCGTTCGAGCAAGGCGCTGTCGCCCAGATTGAGCTCCACCAGCCGGCGCAGGTGGGTGATGCTGTCGACGTCGATGTTGACGCATTCCAGACCGAGCACGCTCTCGCGCTCATGCGCCACCTCGACCTGCATCCGGATGGCGGTTTCGTCGTCGAGTGGGATTTCCAGCGTCAGCGGTGTCATCAGGCTGACATCACGGTATTCGGCCGGCACTGCGACCAGCGCGCCGTGCAGCGAGACATCGTGGACATCGCAAGGCACGCGGCCGTTGGCGTCGCACAGGAAGGCGCCGGTGAAAAAATCGACCCGCCGGAACCGGCGGCGGTCATCGTGGCTGGGCATGGCAGGTGGGCCGCAAGACGTTCTGCCGGCAAGTATAGAACCCTGGTTGCGAACCGATCGGCAGTTTCGGACTTGGCGTAATCGCCGCATGCACTATTCTTGTGGTCGGGCCGGCACGATGGTTGCCGGCGATCTGCCATTTGTGGGTTGCTCATGAATCTGATTGTTGGTGCCCTGATCGTCTGGGCGGCAGTGATTTCTGGCTACATGCTCTCGGGCGGTCAGCTGCTGGCGCTGTGGCAGCCGTTCGAGCTGATCGTCATCTGCGGCGCCGCCTTCGGCGCCTTCTTCATCAGCAATCCGATGAAGATCATTTCAGCCACCTTCAAGGGGACGCTCGGTCTGCTCGGCGGTTCGCCGTACAACAAAACCCTGTACATGGAGTTGCTGTCCTGCCTTTATGACGTGTT
>CAMLNB010000195.1 GCA_946481205.1 uncultured Kangiella sp.
TTGCTGCTGGTCAGCGTCGGACCGTTTATCACCGGCTGGCTGATCGTTGCCGAATTCATTTTCACCTTGGCAATGGCGCTGAAATGCTACCCGCTGCTTTCCGGCGGCTTGATTGCGCTGCAAGCGATGCTGCTCGGATTGGTCACGCCGGCACTGCTGCATCACGAAATCGAAAAAAATCTCGATGTGTTCCTGCTGCTGATGTTTATGGTCGCCGGCATCTACTTCATGAAAGAGCTGCTGATGGTGACGTTCACCAAGATGCTGCTCGGTGTCAAAAGCAAATGGCGGCTGGCCCTGCTGTTCTGCTTCACCTCGGCCTTCCTGTCGGCGTTCCTTGACGCCCTGACCGTCATTGCCGTGGTGATCAGCGTCGGTTTTGGTTTTCACGCCATTTTTCACCGCTACGCCAGCCAGAGCGAATCCGCTTCGGATTTTGATCTGCATGACGAAGAGGTCTTGGAAAAGCACAAGGCCGATCTGGAACAGTTCCGGGCGTTCCTGCGCAATCTGCTGATGCACGCTGCTATCGGCACTGCACTTGGCGGTGTTTGCACCATGGTTGGCGAGCCGCAAAACCTGCTGATCGCCAACCGCGCCGGCTGGAACTTCACCGAGTTCTTTGTCGCGATGGCGCCGGTGACGATGCCAGTTCTGTTCGCAGGCTTGCTGGTTTGCGTGCTGCTGGAATGGCTGGGCTGGTTTGGTTACGGCGCCCGCCTGCCCGATACCGTGCGCACCGTGCTGGAAGCGCAAGTGCGCAAGACCGCCAGCGAGCGCACCCGCGCGCAGGTGCTGAATCTGTGGGTGCAGGGATTGATCGGCGTTTGGCTGGTGATCGCGCTTGCCACGCACCTCGCACCGGTTGGCTTGATCGGGCTGTCAGTGATTGTGCTGACCACGGCGTTCATGGGCATCACTGAAGAGCATCACATCGGCGAAGCCTTTACCGAAGCGCTGCCGTTCTCGGCGCTGTTGGTGGTGTTTTTCGCTGTCGTCGGCATCATCGAATCGCAGCATCTGTTTGCGCCGGTCAGCCAGTGGCTGAACAGCATGGGCGGCGGTGAGCAGATTTCGATGTACTTCCTCGCCAATGGCCTGCTGTCGGCGATCAGTGACAACGTGTTCGTCGCCACTATTTATATCGATGAAGCCAAAAAAGCGTTCGATGCTGGCCTGATCAGCAAGGAGCAATTCCATGCGCTGGCCATTGCCATCAACACCGGCACCAATATTCCGAGCATCGCGACTCCGAACGGTCAGGCGGCGTTCCTGTTCCTGCTGACCTCGGCGTTGGCGCCCATCCTGCGCCTGTCCTATGGCCGCATGGTCTGGATGGCGCTGCCCTATTTTGTCGTGATGACCGGCGTGGCATATCTGGCACTGCTCCGCTATCTTGTTCACTGAATGGAGGCCGGCCCGTTCACTCGGGCCGGCTTTCGCAACGGGCTTTCAGGGTAGGCTTTTGAGATAGTCTTTCGAGATAGTCTTTCGAGATCAGCCCTCGCACGTGACCCAGCATTCAGGGACAGCTCATGCCATTGCGTGTCATCCGGCAGTTTCTGGCGTTGGAAGCGGCCTCCGGCTTGTTACTGGTCGCCGCCGCTGCGCTGGCCTTGCTCATCAGCAACTCGCCGCTGCAATCGCTTTACAACGGTTTGCTGCAGGTTGAGCTGGAAATCCGGCTCGGCACCCTGCAACTGGAGAAACCGCTGCTGCTCTGGATCAACGACGGCCTGATGGCCGTTTTCTTTTTTCTGGTCGGTCTGGAGTTGAAGCGGGAATTATTGGTTGGTGAGCTGCGCTCGCCAGCGCAGTTGCTGCTGCCCGGCATCGCCGCGATTGGCGGCATCGTGATGCCGGCACTGGTTTATCTCGCCATCAACCGCGACGATCCCGTCAGCATGGCTGGCTGGGCCATTCCGGCCGCCACCGATATTGCGTTTGCCCTTGGCGTGTTATCGCTGCTCGGCACTCGCATACCGGCCGCGCTGAAACTGTTTTTGCTGACGCTCGCCGTCATCGATGATCTGTTGGCCATTGTCGTCATCGCGTTGTTCTACAGCAGCCAGCTGTCGAGCGTGCATCTGCTGCTCGGTGGCGCCTGCATCCTCGCGCTCACGGTGCTGAATGCGCGCAACGTCAGAAAACCGGCCCCTTATATTTTGGTCGGCTTGCTGTTCTGGGTGTTTGTGCTGAAATCCGGCGTCCACGCCACACTAGCAGGCGTCATCACCGCACTGTTCATTCCCTTGAAAGGCAATGCCAGCGACAGCGAAACCGAGACCTCACCGCTGGAGCAGCTTGAACATAACCTGCACCCTTATGTCGCCTACCTGATCATGCCGATTTTTGGTTTCGCCAATGCAGGCGTCAGCTTGCTCGGCTTGAGCGCTGCCGATCTGCTGGCACCGGTGCCGCTGGGTATCGCACTTGGTTTGCTGCTGGGCAAAACCGTCGGCGTTTTGCTCTCGGTTGCGCTGGTCCGCCTGCTGAAGCTGGCGCCGTTACCGAGCGAATGCCATTGGGGTCATATGATCGGCGTCAGCTTGCTGTGCGGCATTGGCTTCACGATGAGTTTGTTCATCGCCTCATTGGCGTTTCAGGCTGGCGGCACGCATGCCTTGGGCACCGATCGGCTCGGCATCCTGATCGGTTCGCTGCTGTCGGCCGTGCTCGGTTATCTGGTGCTACGTCAATGTCGTCCGATCGCTGCGACTTCGCACTGATTCATCAAAAACAAAAAGCGGCCCGAAGGCCGCTTTTTGTTTTTCTACTGCCTGCAATCAGGCTTTCTGCTGCGAAGCCAGCAGACCCAGCTTGCCCGCCAGCCACGGTGTCGTGGTGGCCTGGATCAAGATGGTGAACAGAATCGCCAGGAAGGTTACCGCGGCGATCAGTTCGGCGTACGGCGCTTTCATGCCGACCAGCAGACCAGCCAGCGCGGCCGGGATCACGCCGGTTTCGCGGGTCCAGCACATGAACAGCAGCTCTTTGAAGCTCCACTTGGCGCGGCGATCGATACCGGCGCAGGCGAACACGGTGACCGGACGCGCCACCAGCATGAACACCGCGACGACGATCGAACCACCGACCACATACTGGTTCAGCAGACCGAAATCGACCTGCGAGCCGAGCAGAATGAAGATGAACATGCGCATGATCAGCGCCGTCGTGCCGATGAAATCCTCAAGACCTTCTTCTTCGTGATGCTCAAGCTGGAAGCCGAACACTTCGCGGTTGCCGATCATCAAGCCGAAGATGAACACGGCCATGTAACCTGAGGCATGAATGCCGGCCGCACCAAGATAGGCGGCAATAACGGCCATCAGCGTCACCAACGGCAGGTGTTCACGCAAGAAAGCGTACTTGGTGTGAGCAATCAAGATCAGCGCGAGGTAACCCAGAATGGCGCCAATGACGGTGCCAATAACGGCTTCGTAAGCCAGGCCACCTAGGCTCTTGCCGATCGAGAACTCACCGGTGCCCATCGCAACGGCCAGCACGGCGAACACGGCAATGGCCCCCATCGCGTCGTTGAATGCCGATTCGCTCATCACGGTTTGTGCTACGCGGTCTTTCACTGGTACCTGCTTGAACACCGGCACCAGCGTGGCCGGGTCGGTCGAGGCAATGGTGAAACCGAGCAGCAGCGCCGCGATCATCGGGATGCCAAGCACATAGTAGGAGGTGATACCGACGATGGCGGCGGTAATCAGCACGCCGATGGTCGCGATGATCACCAGCGTGATCCAGACTTCTTTCAGCACCTTCAACCGAACGGTGGCACCGCCATCGAACAGGATGTAGGCCGAGCCGAACAGCAGAATGATCTGGTTCAGCGCCGAATCGGCCGGGATGTCGACAATACCCAGCGCGGCCGGGCCAATGACCATGCCGATCAGCAGGTACAGAACGATGTCCGGAATCTTGATTTTGTTGGCGAACGCACCGCAGATGCTGCCAATGGCCAGAATGATGCCGGCTGAGCCGAGCACGTGTTTGGCGGTATCAATTGCACTACCCGCTTCCATTACGCCCCCTCATGCGTAGTTATACGGAGAAAAAACCGCGCAACTATACCATGGAGGTCAAGTGCCTCAAGGCAGATAGGGCCACTTGACAGCCTGTCCGGGCTAGGGTTTGGCCTTGGATGCTGGCCGGTTCCGGTCAGGCCTCACTTCCCTCGCGGCAAGAAAAAGGCCCGGACGAAGCCGGGCCAAAATGGGTCTACCTCTACTGCCACAACTCTGTTGCGGGCCACATCCGAGCTGCTCCGATCAGCGCGCCATGGCGGTGCGGTTGGCGTCGGCATCGACACTGCGGTCGCAACGGCCGATGCTGCGCGCGCCGCAAGTGGCGCCGTCGACCCAGGTCGCCGATTTCAGCAGCGCACCAGCAAAGCCGGCACCGCTGAGTTCGGCATCGGTCAACGAGGCCAGTTTCAGATTGGCGGTACCGAAGCGGGCGTCGCTGGCCTGAATCCGGTCCAGCGTTGCCCGTTCCAGATCAGCGCCGATGAAATCGGCTCGCGGCAGCACCGCATCGCTGAGATTGGCGGACTCCAGATCGGCGTACTCAAAATCTGTACCGACACCCGTGGCCCGACTCAGATCGGCACCGGTCAGCAGTGCCCGATCCAGATGGGCACCCTGCAGACGAACGCCATCCAGCTTGGCGCCGCGCAAATCGGCGCCGGACAAGCGGACATAATCGAGCACCGCACCGCTCAGAATGGCATCGCGCAAAATGGCGCCGTTGAGCAGCGCATGATCGAGATTGGCCTGACGCAAATCGATGCCGGTCAAATCACGGCCGCGCAAATCCTTGAACGACAAATTGGCGCCGGCGCAATTGGCCTGCGGTGCCGGTTTGCACTCAGCTGCCTGCGCCGCCGTGGCAAACAGCGCGCTTGCAAGCACAACGAAGACTGCCGTTTTCATGATGACAACCTCCTGTCCGGTCTCCGGACATCACAGGCCAAGGGCACGTTTGCCCCAAAAAGTACGTGTTACAAAATCCACAGCATCGAAATGCCGGCGACGGTGCTGGTAACGATGAAATACGGCAGCGCCATCCAGACCATGCGGCCATAACCCAAACGGATCAGCGGCGCGATTTGCGAAGTCAGCAGCAACAGGAATGCCGCCTGGCCGTTCGGTGTCGACATGCTCGGAATGCCAGTACCCATGACCACGGCCACCGATTGCGCATTGAACAGTTCACGCGAAGTGAGGCCTTGTTCAAACGGCACAACCAGCTGATCCATGTAAATGGTGGCGACGAAAACGTTGTCGCTGATCGCTGACAACAGGCCATTGGTCAGGAAAATCATCACGACCTGATTGGTGCCTTCCAGCGTCAGCACCCAATCGATAATCGGCTTGAACATGTGCTGGGTTTCGATCATCGCGACCAGCACAAAGAACACCAGCAACAGCGCTGCAAACGGCAGGCCGGGCGAGAACGCCTCGGCCAGCTTGTGCTCTTCGGTGATACCGGCGATGGCACTGACCAACACAATCACCGCCAAACCGATCAAGCCAATCTCTGCAACGTGCAGACCCAGCGCCAACACCATCAGCACCGCGATCACGCCTTGCGCGACCAACAGCAGTTTTTCCCGCGGCGAGGTTTGCGCCCGCGCCTTGCGATCTTCCTCTTCCAGAATGGCCCGCACGCTGGCCGGCAATTCCACGCCATAACCAAACAGCTTGAATTTCTCGACCACCAGGCAGGTCAGCAAGCCTGCGGCCAAGGTCGGCATCGTCGCCGGCGCCACTTGCATGAAGAACTCGGCAAAGCTCCAACCTGCAACCGTACCAATGACGATATTTTCCGGCTCGCCAATCAGCGTGCAGACTCCGCCAATGGCGGTACCGATGGCACCGTGCATCAGCAGCGCGCGCAGCATGGCGCGGAACTGCTCCAGATCCTGTTGGAACTTCGGGTTGACGTCGCCGTCTTCCAGATCCCAATCATCCTGGGCGCCGTGGCGGGAAATCACCCGGTGATAAACCTGATAAAAGCCAGCGGCAACGGCGATCAACACCGCCAGAATGGTTAGCGCATCCAGAAATGCCGACAGCACCGAAACAAAGGCGATGGTGGCGAAGTTCAGCATCATCCGTGACTTGATGCCGAGCAGCACGTGGTTGATCAAACGGAACAGCAGATCGCGCAGAAAATGCACGCCGGCCACCATGAAGATCACCAGCAGCAACACCGGCAAACCATGTTCCACTTCTTTGTAAACGGCGTCGGTGGTGGTCAGCCCCATCAGCACGGCTTGCAGCGCCAGCAAACCACCGGGCTGCAACGGAAAGCATTTCAGCGCCAAGGCCAGCGTAAAAATGAACTCCGCCAGCAAAGCCCATGAAGTCACCAGCGGACCAAACGCAAAAAACAACCCGACGTTGACCACCAGGAACATCAGGATGGTTTGCTTGTACCAAAGGGGCGCGTGGCCCAGAAAACTGGCGAGCAGCTTGCCGCTATTCGAGCTGGGCACCGCTTCCATGACCGCAGACATGGCAGACCTCATTCACGTTCAACAGGGATGTAAGGGTGCGAGCTTGGGGGGTCGGCGAATGGGAAATGGGGGAGCAATCGCCGCAGGCTCGCATGCCCGTAATCGTACGGAAGCGAGATGCCAACAGCATCGGATAGAGTTCTTAGGTAGATCTACGC
>CAMLNB010000196.1 GCA_946481205.1 uncultured Kangiella sp.
CGGCTTGCCGCGCATCGCCTTGATATTGCCGCGTTTGGTTTTGCTGTCCATGCGTTTGGTTTGTGAGCTGCGGGTCGGTTTGGTGGCCTTGCGGGTTTTGCGGACAACGCCAACCGATTTGATCAGTTCCTGCAGCCGTTCCAGCGCGTCGGCGCGGTTCTGTTCCTGACTGCGGGTTTCCTGTGCCTTGATGACCACGACGCCGTCCTTGCTGATCCGTTGATCGGACAGCGCCAGCAACCTTTCCTTGTAAAAGTCCGGCAGTGACGAGGCGCGGATATCGAAGCGCAGATGGATGGCGCTGGAAACTTTGTTGACGTTCTGACCGCCGGCGCCTTGTGAGCGCATGGCGGTCAGTTCGATTTCGCTGAGCGGCAGTTGTACCGCGCGGGAAATCTCCAGCACATCGTCACTCATGCCAAATAAACCAGCGCCAGCGCGATCGCGGCCGGCAAGCCCTGCACGAACAGAATGCTGCGCTTGGCGGTCAGGCCGCCGTAGATGCCGGCAATCAGCACGCAGGCCAGAAAGAACACCAGCGTTGGCTGGCCGGCCCAGAACAGGCCGAACACCAGACCGGCGGCGAGAAAGCCGTTGTAGAGCCCCTGATTGGCGGCCAGCACTTTCGAGTTGGCCGATTGCTCGGGCGTTTGCCGGAAGATTTTGCGGCCGACCGGGTGATCCCAATAAAACATTTCCAGCACCAAGAAGCCGAGGTGCTGGAGGGCGATGAAAAGAGTCAGGATGGTGATCAGGGTGGACATGGCGTTGGCCGATCAAATTTGAATGGATGGCATCGTGTAGGGAAAGCAAGCGGGCTGCAAGAGTGTCTCGGCAAATGCCCCCACCTAGCCTCCCCCTGACAGGGGAGGAACTGTTTCGCTCCCGTCTCATCCGCTATGTCGACTTGCATGGGTTTGCTCCCTCCCCTGCGAAGGGGGTAAGAGTGGGAATTCAAATTCGTCACAGTTGACGAATTTGCCACTCGAACGACACCAACTCTGTTGGTGGCTGGACGGGTTGAGGTGGGGGCATTGCCGCCCCGCTCAATGAGCAGACGCCTCATCGCCTACTTCAAGGACCCGAAAACGCATCTAAACAGAAATCACTTCAGCAACACCACCTGCTCCCGCTTGGCAATCTCCACCGACACGCCCGGGTGGCGTTCGCGCAGTTTCGTTTGCAGGCCTTCCTGGGCCAGCTGCTCGCCGTGCACGAGCATGACCGGCGGCAATTCCTTGAAGCCTTCATACCAGCGCAGCAGATCGCGCTGGCCGGCGTGGGCAGACAGGCCGCCGATGGTGTGCACTTTGGCGCGGACACGAATCGCCTCGCCCCAGAGCCGGATGAAGTCGCGGCCCTCCACCAGCGCGCGGCCCGGAGTGCCGCGGGCCTGATAGCCAATCATGATCACCTGGGTCGTATCGCGCCAGACCAGATGCTTCAGGTGGTGCTTGATGCGGCCGCCGGTGCACATGCCGCTGCCGGCGATGATGATGGCGCCGCTCTGCACACGATTGAGCGATTGCGACTGCTCCGGCGTCGGCAGGAATTGCAGGTTCGGCAGCAGGCGGCGCAGCGAACGGTCCGGGTGGTCGTCGCCGAGCAGTTTGGCCGCATCGCCGTCATAGAGCGCGTGGTGGCGCAGGTAGATATTGGTGGCGTCGATGGCCAGCGGGCTGTCGAGAAAAATCTGCCATTTGTGCAGGCCCCAGTCGCGATAATGCTTGGCCATCAGATAGAGCAGTTCCTGACTGCGGCCAACGGCAAACGCCGGGATCAAAATATTGCCACGCTGCGACTGCTCGTTGCGAAAGATGCCGCCAATCTCTTCAATGGTGGCGGCGAAGGCGCGGTGATCGCGATCGCCATAGGTGCTTTCCATCAGCAGCAGATCGGCCTGGCTGATCGTTTCCGGGTCGCGCAGAATCGGCGCGTCGTACTGGCCGAGATCCCCGGAGAACACCAGCGTGCGTTCGCGGTCCGGTGCGCGCACTTTCAGTTCGACAATTGCCGAGCCGAGAATATGGCCGGCATCGTGCAGGCGTACTGACATCCGTTCGGTCAGGCGCTGCCACACGCCGTACTCGATACCTACGAACTGCTTCATCACCCGCTCGACGTCGCGTTGGGTGTACAGGGGCTCAATCGGTTTCAGGCCTTTACGGGCCCGCTTGCGATTCTCGATTTCGCTATCGGCCTCCTGCAGGTGGGCCGAATCGCGCAGCATGATGCTGCACAGATCCTGGCTGGCGCTGTGGGTATAGATAGGGCCGCGAAACCCCTCCTTTTGCAGCTTCGGCAGGCGACCGGAGTGATCCAGATGGGCATGGCTCAGCACCACGGCATCGATGCGGCGGGCATCGTAGGGTGAGGTGTCAAAGTTGCGGGCATCTTCTTTGGCGCCGCCCTGCAACAGACCGCAATCGAGCAGCACCGACTCCTTGCCCAGTGAGACTTCATAGCAGGAGCCGGTGACCTCCCCGACCCCGCCCCAGCAGCGCAACTCGACCCGTTCCATGCTCGTTTCACCTCTGCCCTTGAAATCGTTTTGACCGACCTTATCTCTTTACCCAGACAGCGTTGCGATGCTGTTGATCCGGGTCAATATGTTCTGCAGTGCTGCTTGCTACGTTAAGCATGGCAGTGAAGTCGTCGCCATGCCTCGTTGGGTAAAACCTTGCATTGAATGATGCAACAACTCAATGCCACAACAGGAGATATGCCATGACTCTGATGCGCTACCAACCGTGGTCCATGTTTGACCAACTGCACCGCGAAATCAACCAACTGTTTGACAACCGGGTGCCACGCGCCGGCGAAGCCAAGAGCGAGCTGTACAGCGGCAACTGGCTGCCATCCGTTGATGTCAAAGACAACGGCAAAGAGATTGTCTTGCTGGCCGATTTGCCGGGTGTCGATCCGGACAAGATCGAAGTGACTGCCAATCACGGCTTGCTGACACTGAAAGGTTCACGCGAATTCAGCAAAGAAACCAATGAAGGCGAGTATCACCGGATCGAACGCAGCTACGGCAGTTTCTACCGCCAGTTTGCATTGCCGGAAACCGCCAACACCGACGAGATTTCTGCCAAGGCGACGAACGGTGTGCTGGAGATTCGCATTCCGAAGCGCAGCGCCAGCGTCGAGAAACGAATCGCCATTGCGTCGTGACGGAATTCTGACGGGCTCGCGTTACACGGCGAATCACCCTTTCCTGCGTTGTTTCATCTCCGGCCCCGTATGGGGCCTTTTTTTTATCGCGAACTACACTTGCCGAAAGGAGAGGAGCCAGGCCACGGAGTGCCATCGAGTCTGAGGGATGCTGTCATGACCGTAAAATCCCGCTTGTTGTTCAGCCTTGCCATGCCCGTGTTGTTGTTGGCGCTGGTGTCCACCGTCGCCATCCGTAGCCTCGCCAGCGTCAATGCCAGCGTAGCCAGTATTTATGACGACCGTGTGGTCCCGCTCAAACAACTGAAGCTAATCGCCGACGCTTACGCGGTATTCGTGATCGATGCCGTCAACAAAGGCAATGCCGGCCTGTTCACAGCCGAGCAAGTCCGCACCGAGCTGCAAAATGCCAACAAGGTGATTGCCGAGGAATGGCAGCGCTACCGTTCCACTCAGCTGACAGAGGAAGAAGCGATTCTGGTACGTGAAGCCGCTCCGCTGTTCAGCGCGGCGGATCAAGCCATTGCCTCAGTGCTCGGTTGGCTCGGTAATCAGCAAGGCGATCTGCGCGGCCAGCTCGATCAGTTTGACGGACCACTGTACCAGCAGATTGATCCGATCAGCAGCCACATCACCAAACTCATCGATTTGCAGCTGCGCGTGGCTGGCGAACAGCGCGAGATGGTGGCGGCGGATTACAGCTCGCTTCGACTGTTCTTCTGGCTGATGAGTCTGGTCGTGGCGGCCATTCTGGTCACCGCCGGCTGGTGGCTCTATCGCAGCATTTCCCTGCCGCTGTTGGCACTGAACGACACGATGAAGCGCGCCGAACAACAATTGGATTTGACCTTGGCCGTCGACAGCAACCGCGCTGACGAATGGGGGGAAGCCGGACGTGCCTTCAATCAGATGCTGACCCGCTTCCGGGAAGTTCTGCGTAGCGTCAGTGGTGTGGTCGAGCAAACTGCCAGACAGGCTGGCGCCGTGACATCGGCAATTGGCGAAGCCAGTCAGGCCAGCATGGAACAACAACGTGAGTCGGATCAGGTGGCAGCAGCGAGCACCGAAATGACCGCGTCAATTGGCGAGGTCGCTCGCAATGCCAGCGCTGCAGCGCAAGCCGCGCAAGTGGTCAGCCACTCGACCGAAGCTGGCCGGCAAGCAGTCAGCAGCGTCAGCAATGCCATGCAAGAGCTGCAGCACAATATCGAACAAGCCAACACCGTGATCACCCGGCTGGATCAGCAAACCGGCTCAATTGGTCAGGTTCTGGAAGTCATCCGCGGCATTGCCGAGCAAACCAATCTGCTGGCACTGAATGCCGCGATTGAAGCCGCCCGTGCCGGCGATCAGGGGCGCGGTTTTGCGGTGGTGGCGGACGAAGTGCGTAACCTCGCTCAGCGCACGCAGGAATCGACCAAAGAGATCGCCAATATCATCGAGCAGTTGCAACGTGAATCGCAGGCAGCGGTCGATAGCATGCAAACCAGCCGGAACAGCGCCGGCAATTCATTGACCATTGCCAATGAGGCGGGCTCGCAGCTCGATGAGATCGATCGTGCCAGCCATACGATTGCCGAAATGACCACGCAGATTGCCACCGCTACCGAGCAGCAAGCGGCGGTGTCGGAAACGATCAGCCGGAACATGGTGCGTATTCATGAACTGAGCGGCACCGTTGCCGACTGTAATGACCGAGTCAAAGGCGCGTGCAGCGAAATGCGCAAGGAAGTGCAGGAGTTGGTCAGTCTGGCGGCACGGTTTACCGTCTGAGCCATGGCAGGACACGCCAACAAAAAAGCCGGCATCGCCGGCTTTTTTGTTCAATGCGAACCGATTACTTCTGGAAGCGCTGCATCACCAGCGTGGCGTTGGTGCCGCCAAAACCGAAGCTGTTGGACAGCACGGTATTGAGCTTCACGCCATGACGGGTTTCGCGAACGATAGGCAAATCGGCCGCTTCCGGATCCAGCTCTTCAATGTTGGCCGACGCGCAGATGAAGTCGTTCTGCATCATCAACAAGCTGTAGATGGCTTCCTGGACACCAGCCGCGCCGAGTGAGTGACCGGACAGCGATTTGGTCGAGCTGATTGGCGGTACTTCTTTGCCGAACACGGCGCGGATGGCACCGAGCTCGGCGACATCACCGACCGGGGTCGACGTGCCGTGAGTGTTGATGTAATCGACCGGCAACTTGCAGGTCGCGAGCGCCTGCTGCATGCAGCGTGCTGCGCCTTCACCGCTGGGCGCGACCATATCAGCGCCGTCCGAGGTCGCACCGTAACCGACCACTTCGGCGATGATGTTGGCGCCACGCTTGAGCGCGTGCTCCAACGACTCCAACACAACGATGCCACCACCACCCGCGATGACGAAACCGTCGCGGTTCTTGTCATAGGCACGCGAGGCTTTTTCCGGGGTGTCGTTGTATTTGGTCGACAGTGCGCCCATGGCGTCGAACATCATGCTGAACGACCAGAAGCACTCTTCGCCGCCACCGGCAAACATCACATCCGCTTTGCCGAGTTGGATTTGTTCCATCGCGTTGCCGATGCAGTGGGCGCTGGTGGCGCAGGCCGACGAGATCGAATAGTTGATACCTTTGATCTGGAACGCGGTCGCGAGGTTGGCCGAAATGCTCGACGCCATCACGCGCGGCACCATGTACGGGCCAACCCGGCGCAGGCCGCGCTCTTCCAGCGTTTTCACTGCATCATATTCGTTGCGCGGTGAATGGCCACCGGCGCCAGCAATAAGGCCGGTGCGCAGCGAGCTGACCTGTTCCTGCGTCAGGCCGGCCTGCTCGATGGCTTCTTTCATCGACAGGTAGGCGTAGGCCGCACCGTCACCCATGAAGCGCTTGAGCTTGCGATCAATCAGTGCATCGAGATCGATCTGCGGCACGCCGGAGATCTGGCTGCGGAACTGTTTGTCGATGTGGCTTTGATCGGTACGGATGCCCGATTTGCCAGCCTTCAACGACTCGAGCACTTCCTGTTGATTGTTACCCAGGCAGGAGACAATGCCCATACCGGTAATCACTACGCGTTGCATTACGCAAACTCCGCCATATTGCTGAACAGACCCACCCGCAGATCGGTGGCTGTATAAATTTGCTTGCCATCGACACTGACGCTGCCGTCACCGATGACCAGATTCAGCTTGCGGGCAATGACGCGTTTGATCTGGATGCGGTACTCGACCAGCTTCGCCGTTGGCAAAATCTGACCAAAGAATTTCACTTCACCAACACCAAGCGCGCGACCGCGGCCTGGCAAACCTTTCCACGGCAAAAAGAAACCGGCCAGTTGCCACATGGCATCCAGACCGAGGCAACCTGGCATGACCGGATCACCTTTGAAATGGCAGGCAAAAAACCAGAGATCCGGCTTGATATCGAGCTGGGCAACGATCTCGCCCTTTCCATGCTCGCCTCCCTCCTCACTGATGTGCGTGATGCGATCGAACATCAGCATGTTGGG
>CAMLNB010000197.1 GCA_946481205.1 uncultured Kangiella sp.
CGCCACTGTATCTGTATTCTGACTATGTCGATGTGGGCTACGCGTATACGTGGTTAAGAGCCCCAGACGCCGTTTACTATTTGCCGTTTAACAACGTACAGGGCATTGACTTCGTCAAGAATTTCTCGGCAGGTTCGTTTGACGGTAGCATTCAGTGGTACTACGGCGCGCAGACAGACGACTTCGTGTTGTTGGGCGCCGAGGTTTCATCCAGAATCCGGAACCAGACTGGGCTAGCGTTGCAGGTGAACCGGGATTGGTTGACGATGCGTGTTGCTTATCACGTCGCCGATATTTCCAATGATGTTGCTTCGTTCTCGCAGCTGCAGGCCTCCACATCGGGTTTGTGCGCATTACTGGCGGCAAACAGCTTGCCAACTTGCAACTATGACTTTGATCAGTTGGTCGCCGAAGAGGATTCCGCAAGCTTTATCAATGCTGCCATCGCTGTCGATACAGGCACCTTTGTTGCGGCTTTCGAGCATGTTGAGTTCGAGATTGATGACGCACCGTTCTCGAAGGATGTGCGGTCGTACGGCATGCTCGGTGTTCGCATCGGAGATGTCCTGCTGAGTGCGACTTACCAGAAGATCGAGGATGAAGAGCAGGATCTGCTGACAGGTATCCCGACAACGACAGGCGGAAGTCCTCTTGAGGCTTCCTTGCAAGGACTTCGTGTGGCGTTGGCGGGTGCGGCCTTGGCAACCACAGAGGAATCCGAGATCAATACGATTGGTCTGCGCTGGGATTTCACCAGCTCTGCTGCGTTCAAGATTCAGCTTGACGACTACTCGAATGATGCCACGGGTGACCAAAAAGTCCTCGCTTTCGGCATTTCGACTGTGTTCTAACGGGAGGGGATAAACATGAACGCGAAAAAGTCCGTGTTTGCTGCCCTGCTGTTGGCGATGTCGGGCGGGGTGTTGGCGGAAGTGGCAGTGGTGGTGCATCCGAGTGCCGGGTTTGACAGTCTGACCGAGGATGACATCAGCCGCTTGTTCCTGGGTAAATCGAAGTCGTTTCCCAATGGTGAGTCGGCCGTGCCGGTGAACCAGAACGAAGGCGAGGCGACTCGCGACAAGTTCAATGATGCGGTGGTCAAGAAGAACGCGTCGCAGTTGAAAGCCTATTGGTCGCAGCTTGTGTTCACCGGCAAGGGTACTCCACCGAAAGATGTCGGCGGTAGTGCTGATGTGAAGAAGCTGGTGGCGGCCAACCCGAACATGATCGGGTATGTCGATAGCAGTGCGGTCGATGGCTCGGTCAAGGTGGTTTACAAGATTCCTTGAGCGGGAATTTTTGCGACAACAAAAAAGCGCCTTTGGGCGCTTTTTTGTTGTCGCTGTTTTTGTTGTTATCGACTAAGCATGGCATCCCGCCGCATCCAGCCGGCGATGCTGAGGCGTTCGCGGCGCGCTTCGGTGACTTCATGCGGCACTGTCTCGCTGAGAAAAATCACCAGTGTGCCGGCCTCCGGTTTAACCGAGATCAATTCCTGATCGCCCTGATACAGCTTCAGCAAGCCACCATATGCATCGTGCCAATCTTCGTTCAGGTACAGCACGGTCGAAATTTGCCGGGCGTTGTTGCCGCGAAAGCTGTCGACATGGCGCCGATAGAACGCTCCGGCCGGGTAGCAGGCGTAGTGGCACTCGTAGTCGTTCAAGCCCAGCAGCAGTCGCTGGTTCAGCATCGTCCGAAGCATGGTCATCGCGGCCAGCCATTGCTGCTGGGCTGCTGTTTCGCCGGTCAGCCAGCAGGTCAGGTCGCTGCGGGTATGGTTGGCCAGCTGACGGTTCTGGCCACGGCCGACGGCGGCAGGCCGCAGGCGGCCAGCGGTACGAAAGTCCTGCAGTTCGGTACGCAATGCTTCGACGCCATCGTCGGTCAAGGCGTTTGGCAGCACCAGATAGTCCTGCTGGCAAAGCGCTTCGGCAATCTGCGCTGGCATATCAGGTTGACGTAACATGCGGAAAGCCAAGCTCCCAAACGACCAATGTACGGCGATATTCTAACGTTGATGGCACTGGCCGGCTTGGGCTGGTACGTCCGTCGGCGGTATGATCCACGTATACCCCCGTGTAACGTACCGGCCAATCCGGGTCTGGTCAGGAGTTTTGCCTCATGAGCGCCAACGTAGCCGGCGACAAGCCCAAGCTGATTATTTTTGATACCACTTTGCGTGACGGCGAGCAAAGCCCCGGCGCGTCGATGGACAAGGACGAGAAAATCGCCATTGCCCGTCTGCTTGAGCGGATGAAAGTGGATGTCATCGAGGCGGGTTTTGCCATCGCGAGCCCCGGTGATTTTGAAGCTGTGCAAGCTGTGGCCGCGGCGATCAAAGAGTCGACAGTGTGTTCGCTGTCACGTGCGCTCGACAAAGATATCGAGCGCGCAGCGGAAGCGCTGAAACCGGCGGCGCGCGGTCGCATCCACACTTTTATTGCGACTTCGCCGATCCACATGAAATACAAGTTGCAGATGGAGCCGGACAAGGTCATCGAGCAGGCGGTGCGTGCCGTCAGCAAGGCGCGCAATCTGATGGAGGATGTCGAGTTTTCCTGCGAAGACGCCGGCCGTTCCGAGCTGGACTTCCTGTGCCGAATCATCGAGAAAGTGATCGATGCCGGTGCCCGGACGATCAACATCCCGGATACCGTCGGTTATGCGATGCCACGCCAGTACGGCGCGACCATTCGCGAATTGATTGAACGCATTCCGAATTCCGACAAAGCCATTTTCTCGGTGCACTGCCACAACGATCTGGGCTTGGCGGTCGCCAACTCACTCGATGCGGTGATGAATGGCGCCCGTCAGGTCGAGTGCACCATCAACGGTCTTGGCGAGCGGGCCGGTAACGCCAGCCTGGAAGAGATCGTCATGGCGGTGCGTACGCGCAAGGATTTCTTCCCGGTGCAGGTTGATATCGACACCACGCAGATTGTCCCCGCATCGAAACTGGTTTCGCGCGTCACCGGTTTCCCGGTACAGCCGAACAAAGCCATCGTCGGCGGCAATGCGTTTGCCCACGAGTCCGGTATTCACCAGGACGGCATGCTGAAAAACCGCGAAACCTACGAAATCATGCGCGCCGAAGATGTGGGTTGGAAAACCAACCGCATGGTGCTCGGCAAGCACTCCGGTCGCAATGCGTTCAAGAGCCATTTGGCCGAGCTGGGTGTAACGTTTGCCAATGAAGCGGATCTGAACGCCGCGTTCGCCCGGTTCAAGGATCTGGCCGACAAGAAGCATGAAATTTTCGATGACGATCTGCTTGCCATCGCCAAAGACAGCCAGCAGATTCAGGTCAACGAAGCCTTGCGTTTGGTCAGCCTGAAAGTGCACAGCGAGACCGGCGAAACTCCGGCTGCGTCGTTGGTGTTGTCAGTCAATGGCAACGAGAGGAAAGCCGAAGCGCAGGGCAATGGCCCGGTTGATGCGGCTTATCGTGCGGTCAATTCGTTGGTCGGCAACGATGTGAACGTCGAAGAGTTCACGGTCAATGCCGTCACCAAGGGCATGGATTCGCAGGTTGAGGTGAATGTGCGGGTCGAACACGATAATCATATCGTCACCGGCCACGGCGCTGATCTCGATATCGTGGTGGCATCGGTCAAGGCCTATCTGCATGCGTTGAACACGCTGCAGACGGTCGAGTCGCGACTGCACCCGCATGTGGCAACGCACTGAGTGCGCAGCTCGCAGCAGGTGATGCGATGACCCGTCTTGAGCGCAGTGCCGCGTTGCGGCGGCTCGGTATCACGGAATGGCTGCCGCGTTCGGATGACGCGGTAGCCACTCCGGGGCTCAGCGCGGATGCCATCGCAGACGATGTCCACGCCGCGCAGGCGACGCTGACATCGGCGGCAACGATCAGCGAGCGCAGCAGCGCGCAATCGCCGAGGCCGTCTCCCGCAATCGAAATCGCTGCAACGGCAACAGCAACCAAGCCGGCGCCCGCAGCGCCCAATTCCACCGCACTTCCTGTCGTGCCGGTCAGCCAAACCGGTCCGGCTTCATCAGCAGCGCCGATTTTGCGCGGTCGCTTGCTGAGTGCCAGCGCGGGCGCGCCGTTGTTGGTGCTGGCCATGGCAGAAAAATCGGCGCAGGACAATTTACTCGGTGTCGATACTGCGGCTGGCGCCCTGCTCAAGGCCATGCTCAACGAACTGGCGGTGCCAGCGTCGGTGGCGTTGCTCGGTGTGGGTGGCGGCGATCCGATTGCGGTGCCGCCGACCATTCTTGTGCTTGGCGAACGCAGTGCTCGCTTGTTGCTCGGCAGTGATCTCGCTGCGCCGATACGCGGTCGCGTTCATCTGTTCGGCCAATCGCGGGTCGTGGTCAGTTATCACCCGGAAGAACTGCGCCAGAACGGCTCGCTGAAACGGCTTGCATGGGAAGATTTACGCCTGCTGACGAGTCTGTTGGCGCAAGCGCAGCCGACCGCTGCGAGTACGACGACAGGGCGCAGCTGATGCGTACACTGGGCAATGGCCTGGTGCTCGATGCCATCGCCAAATCCGATCTGGACGCCATTCACGCCATCGAACGTCGCGGCTACCCGGTGCCGTGGAGCTACGGCGTGTTCTACGACTGCCTGATTGCCCGCTATGACTGCCAGGCGCTGTGGCGTGGCGACCGCGTGCTCGGCTATTTCATTGGCCAGCGCGTGCTTGATGAAGCGCATCTGCTGAACATCTGCATCGACCCCGACTGCCATCGCCAAGGTCTGGGAGAACTGCTGATGCAGGAATGGCTGCTGCTGGCGCGCAGCAGCGGTTGCGGTCGGGCGTTGCTGGAGGTCCGCGTCTCCAACCTCGCTGCCCAGAAGCTGTACCAGAAGCTCGGTTTTGAGCGAATTGGCTACCGCAAAGGCTATTACCCGGCACTGGAAGGCCGAGAGGACGGCATTGTCATGGCACTGGCTCTGAAGCTGCCGGATTCGTTGTCCGCTTGAGCGAATTTCCCCCTTGATTGGTCCCGGCCGGCGCGCCTGCTCCGGTATAATCGGCGCCCCATTTTTTCCGGGTTTGCCGTTCCATGAATCAGCACCAGTCCGAAGTGGCGCGTCGCCGCACCTTCGCCATCATTTCCCACCCTGACGCCGGTAAAACGACGATGACCGAAAAGCTGCTGCTGCACGGCGGTGCGATTCAGGTCGCCGGTGCGGTCAAGAGCCGGCGTTCGGCCAAGGCGGTGACCTCGGACTGGATGGAGCTGGAGCGGCAGCGTGGTATCTCGGTGACCACGTCGGTGATGCAGTTCCCGTACAAATCCTGCGTCGTGAACCTGCTCGACACACCCGGTCATGAAGACTTCTCGGAAGACACGTACCGCACGCTGACGGCCGTTGACTCGGCGCTGATGGTTATCGATGGCTCGAAGGGCGTTGAAGATCGCACCATCAAACTGATGGAGGTTTGCCGGCTGCGTGACACGCCGATTTTGACGTTCATCAACAAGATGGACCGCGATATCCGCGAGCCCATCGATCTGCTCGACGAAGTCGAGCGCGTATTGAACATTCAGTGCGCGCCGGTGACCTGGCCGATCGGCATGGGCAAGTTTTTCAAAGGCATTTATCACCTGACCCGTGACGAGGTTTATCTCTATCAGTCCGGTCTTGGCCACACCATTCAGGAACGCCGGGTCATCAAGGGCTTGAACAATCCGGATCTTGACGCCGCGATTGGTGATCTCGCCCAGCAGTTCCGCGACGAGCTGGAGCTGGTGCAAGGCGCCAGCCATGAATTCGATCGCGAGGCGTTTTTGGCCGGCAAGCAAACGCCAGTGTTCTTTGGCACTGCACTCGGTAATTTCGGCGTGGAAGAAATGCTCGACGGTCTGGTCGAGTGGGCACCGCCGCCGACCCATCGGGTCGCCGTACAGCGCGATGTCAAAGCCGAGGAAGAAAAATTCACCGCGTTCGTGTTCAAGATCCAGGCGAACATGGACCCTCAGCATCGCGACCGCATTGCGTTCGCTCGCGTCTGCTCCGGCAAATACACCCAAGGCATGAAAGCGTTTCATGCCCGTATCGGCCGTGACGTCAACATGGGCAACGCGCTGACCTTCATGGCGCGTGATCGCGAGCACGTCGAAGAAGCCTACCCGGGCGACATCATCGGTCTGCACAATCACGGCAGCATCCAGATTGGTGACAGTTTCAGCGAAGGCGAGCAGCTCAAGTTCACCGGCATTCCGTACTTCGCGCCGGAACTGTTCCGCCGCGTCCGACTGAAAGATCCGCTGAAGAGCAAGCAGCTGCAGAAAGGTCTGATCCAGCTGTCGGAGGAGGGCGCGACCCAGGTGTTCCGGCCGTTGAACAGCAACGATCTGATCCTCGGTGCGGTCGGTATGCTGCAGTTCGATGTGGTCGCGCATCGCTTGAAGAGCGAATACAACGTCGAGGCGGCGTACGAGCAGATCAGTGTCAGCACCGCGCGCTGGGTACGCTGCGACAACGAGAAGAAGCTCGAAGAGTTCAAGGAAAAGTGCTTCGACAATCTCGCGCTCGACAACGCCGACAACCTGACTTATCTGGCCCCGACAATGGTCAACCTGCGGCTGACTATGGAACGCTATCCGGACGTCAAGTTCTTCGAAACGCGCGAACACGGTTAAGCTTTGCTGTGGGAGCGGGCTTGCC
>CAMLNB010000198.1 GCA_946481205.1 uncultured Kangiella sp.
TGCGGTTGTGGCCATAGTGGCCGCAGCAACAACGCCGCAAATGCCAACGCCACGAACAGCCACAGCGGGCGCCAGCGCCGCGTCAACGGACCGCGCCAAAGTTGCCAAGCCAGCAAGGCAAGCAGCAGCAAAAGTATCAGCGCGCTCAGAATGTCAGTCATGCGGCGTACTCACAGCGGCAGTCGGCGCGTTGGGCAACAGCGCTTGCAAGCGACGTTGCAATACACCGCTCGCTGTCGATTGCGCTTGCGCTGCTGGCAGCGGTCTGCCGAGATAATTCACCAGTCGATCCCGCAACGCAGGCCGGCACGGTTCGCAGCCAGTTTGCCAATCCTGCCAACTGGCCAGCAAAGCCAGTACGCTCGCTTGCTGCTCGGCATCGGCGCTGCGCAAGGTTTTCTGCAGCCAGATGGGCATCGCTGCGCGATCAGCGGTGGCCATCTGTTCAGCCGTCAGGCCGGTTTGATTCAGTTGCGCAACAACCCGCTGCAACAGTTGCTGATCGTCATCGCTGGCAAACTGGTGCTGACGCTGCAAGGAACGCAAGTCGATCGCTTCACCACTGAAGCGCATGCTGTCTTCTAGCGGCGGCGGTGAGAACGCCGTCTTGTGCAGATAGATCCGTTCGGCCTGCTGCAATTCTTTGATGGCCTTCAATGCGTCGTACTCGTGTGGCAAGGCCTCTTCCGGCGTTGACATCCGCAAACCGCCTTCTGCCGCCCACATCGCGCTCAGCGCCCGACGCAGCACCGCCTTGGTCGCTTCATCAAATAGTGTGGCGTTTTCGGCCTCATCGTGGGCGTGACCGTACGCGGTCAGCACATTGACCTGCGCGCGCGCCGCAATGCCCACTGGCGCCATGCCACCCTCTGCATGTTCGCCTTCGTGGTGCTCGCCTTCATGGCCATGCGACTCAGCTTCCGTCTCGTCAGCAGCCGGCTCTTCACTTGCTGCTTCAAAGCTACTTTCTTCGCCGAGAAATTCGCCGTAGCGCAAGCGCAGTACCATCTGATCCTGCGCCAGCTTCTCACTGCGGGCGCGGAACTCCAGCGGCGACAGTTGCTTGCGTTGGCTGATCAGCGCTTCGGTATCGAGAATGATCTGGCGTTGGGAACGGAATTTGGCCTTGCCAAGATCAGCAGGCAAGCGGGCACCGGCCTCGCTACCGGCCTGCTCAACCGGGTGCCGCAAAATATAGGTGCGCGTGCGTGACTGTTGTCGTTTCGGTGCCCGGTTGTCTTCGGCAACCAGATAGAAGTACAGCTCATCACCAGGCTCCATGCCGAGCTGGCGCAAACGAATCGCCTGTTGATAGTCCCACACACCAGACTGCTTGCCGGCCGGCAGACGCTGCTCCCGATCCGTGAAGCGAACGTTTTCACCGCCGCCGCGCGCCAAGGTCCAGTGCAGGCTGGCGCGGTGCAGACCATAATCATCAGTCACTTGCAGCTGCAGATCCAAAACGTATTGCTGACTATCGACTTCCAGCACTTCGCGTTCCGGTTGAGCAATGCGCAGCTCCGGCGGCCGGTCGGCGCGCAGCAGCAAGCGCCCGCGCAGCTGATTCAACTCCTCGCCAGCGCGACTGATCCGATACGCCGTACTGAAACCAAATGTCCAGGTAGTGCAGCGCTGTTGAACGCCATCGATGTGCTGCTCGACAAGTGGCCGCGTTTCGCCATCAAGCCACTGCACGGCAACGGTGCTCAAATCGTCAGACGGTGCCGCCACCAGACAAAACGACAACTCGCTGCCATCTGGCACGTCAACATCGCCACTGCCAGCGTTGAACGGTGACAAACCGGTATAGCTGGGCGGCGTTACGGCAATTTGCACAGCAATCGAGGCCGGAGTTGGGGTCGATTCCACGTCGGCGCTCACCGGCACCGTTTGCTTGGCTGGCCAATAGATCAGCAAGGCCAGCGCAACAGTTACACCTGCACTGATGGCATACGCATAGCGTGGCAGAACTGGCGGCAAGGCCTTGGCGGCTTGCTCAAGATGCGTCAATAACTGCTGTTGCACGCGCTGTTGCTGCAAACGGGCAACACTGTCCGGCGCAGTGTCCTGTTCCAGCAGAAAACTGGAATCCTGCAACGCCGTGCAGGCATCATCGAGCCAAAGATGCAGTCGTCTACCAGCACTGCGATAGGCGAGAATTGCGGCCACGGCTACCGCGACAATGGGCAATAAACCGAACAATACGCTGCCAAGCCAGTACGACAGCAAAGCGCTGGGCGGCAGCGTTACCACAGCCACCGTCAGAGCGGCATTGCGCACATGCCGCAACCGGAATTGCCGCAGCACACGTTGCAGGGATTGGAACTCAGCGGCGGCCATGGACAACTCCGCGCTCCAACAACAGCAGCAGCAACATCAGCAGTAGCAGTGGATTCCGTAGCGCATACTGGCCATGTGCCTGCTGCACGCTAGCAAGCGGCTGATCGACAGAGGCCATGTTTGACGCCGCACCAAGTTGCGCCACTGGCTGTGACCAAATCAGCTGGCCACGGCTGAGCCAAGCATCGGACAACGCCAGCATTTGACTCAATCGCTGGCTATCCTGCAACAGCAGCTCGGGCTGCTCGAGCTGCAAATGCAGCTGCTGGCCGTCGACATGGAAACCATAACGCACCCCGTCAATATCAATGTACTGCCAGGGCAGGATGGCGTTGTGCCAGTTGACCGCTGCCGAATTGCTGGCGCTGCCAATCATCAACTGCGGTTGTTCGCCATCGCCGGTCAGTTGCCACAAGGTTGGCAAACTCAATTCGTTGGCAATTTGCAATGCCGGCTGTAGTACCGCAGGTGCCGCAACGCGCCACTGCCGAGTGCTAGTAGTCGCAACGGATTCGGCTGATGCATGGGCGTGCCACCGCAACGGCACCGGCGACGTCGGCCATGCCAACAAAGGCGCCATCAAATGTTCCGGAACATGCGCAGATACGCTGGCGAGCGTCGCGTGCTGCTGCAATAGCGCGAGCAGCTGCGGAACAAAGCCTTCGCCGCTGTCCGCGCAAGGCTGCGCCGGTTCACGCAGCGCATAGGCGGCTTGGTCGGCTGCGAACCATTGCGGTTCACTGCGGTCTTCTGGCGCGCACAACCAAAACCAATTTTCCGCGCTAACCGCACTGGCTGGTACCGCAGGATGCACCAGTGTCAGCTTTTCGCTGCGCGTCACCGGCCACAACAGCTGCAGGCCCATCAACGCGAGGATCAAACAGCTCAGGACGATCAGCCGCAACAACAGCAACCACCAATCGCTAATGCGCCGAGCCTTGCCCTGCTCCGCTGACGATTGCAGAAAACGCATCGCGGCGAATGGCCGCGGCGGTTGCCAGCGGCTGACAAAAAAATGAATCAGAATCGGCAGAATCAACGCCGCAAAACCCCAGGCCCACAGCGGCGACGCGACACTCAGCTCCATGCCGCACCTCCGGGGCTGCGTGCTGCAAGCAGCGCTTGCACCACTTCATCAGGCCGCTGCTCAATGGCCGCTTCCAACCACTGCACCCGATGCTGACGGCACCAACGCGCCCATTGTTCGCGTTGCGCCTGCCGCGCCTGCAAATAGGCGTCACGCTGCGCTGGCGAGAATGCCTGCACGGGTTCGCCTTCAAAACCTTCGAGCAACAAGGTGTTCCGAAACGGCAATTCCCGCTCATCACGATTGTCGAGTGCGATTGCCGCGACATCATGACCACCAGCCGCTAGCCAGCGCAGCCAGACCAGACTGCTGTCATCCAAAAAATCACTGACCATGATGCACACCGCGCGAGTACGCACCAGCGAAGCAAAGGTCCGCGCTTCGCTGGGCAGCGGCAACTTGCCGGCGCAGGGCACCTTGGTCAGCGTGGCGATCAGCCGTTGCAGTTCGCGCTGACCGCGCCGTGCCGGCAGCAGTTGCGGACTGGTATCACTGAGCAGCGCAAGACCCACGGCATCGCCTTGGCGTGCCGCCATCATCGCCACTGCCGCCAGTAACGCCGCACCGAACTCCGCTTTGCTGTAGCGGTTGTTCTGTTTGCCATGATCGGCCAATGCCTGCATTGAGCCGGAGACATCCAATAGCAACCAGACGGGAACTTGGCTGTCGCGCTCTGATTCGCGGACGAAATAGCGGTCGGAACGCGCAGCGAGCTTCCAATCGATGCGGCGGAGATCATCGCCCGGTTCGTAACGACGGTACTCGCTGAATTCCAGACCGGCGCCGCGCGTCTGACCACGATGCGGGCCGTGCGAAAAACCGGGCAGCGTTCGCCGCACCGGCAGATTGAGCCGGCGCATGCGCGCGAGAAAATCGGTGCTGATCAGCGTCATGACGGGTGCTTACGCGTCGCCAAGATTCAGGTCGGTAGCGGCATGGCTTGCAGCGCTTGCAAGACATCGGCCAGCCGAATATTTTCGGCCTCGGCCTGGAAGCCGAGAATGACCCGGTGGCGCAGAACGCTCGGCAGCATCGCGGCGATATCTTCTCGGGTCACCGCCAAGCGACCATGCAATACCGCCCGGGCTTTGGCACACAACACCAGCGCCTGTGCCGCGCGCGGCCCAGCGCCCCAGGAGACAAATTCGCGAACGATTTTCAGCTCGCTGGTTTGCGGCCGCGTTGCCCGGATCAGGCGGGTCGCGTGGCGCAACAAGCGTTCATTGATCACGACCTCACGCGTCAGCTTCTGCAGCGTCAGCAGTGTCTCGACTGACATCACCGCGCTGGCGACTTGATGCGCCGTCGTCGTGGTGCGGCCGACAATCGCCAGCTCTTCTTCTTCGTTCGGGTAATTGACATCAATATGCACGAGGAAACGATCCAACTGCGCTTCCGGCAGCGGATAAGTACCGGCCTGCTCGATCGGGTTCTGCGTGGCCAGCACAAAAAAGGGTTTCGGCAGCGGATGCTGGGCACCGGCAAAGGTCACCGACTTTTCCTGCATCGCTTCAAGCAGTGCGGACTGGGTTTTCGGCGGCGTCCGGTTGATTTCATCAGCCAGCAGAATCTGGGTGAAAATCGGCCCCTGTTGAAAACGGAAGAAACGCTTGCCACTGCCGTGCTCTTCCTCCAACAGCTCGGTGCCGATAATGTCGGAAGGCATCAGATCGGGCGTGAACTGAATGCGCCGGAAATCCAGATGCATGGCATCGGCAAGGGTTTTGACCAGCAGGGTTTTGCCCAGCCCCGGCACCCCTTCGATCAACGCGTGGCCACTGGCCAGCAGCGCGACCAGCAATTGCTCGACCACATCTTCCTGACCGACAATGACCCGCGCCAGCATCTCGCGCAGCGCAGCGATTTGACCATTCAGCTCGGCGAGCTGCGACTCTGTCCACTCAGTGCTCATGCCACTCAGCCTCCAAGGGCATACATGATGATGTTGACGGCAAAGCGCGTGTTGTCCTGCGCCAGCCAGCGTTTGTTGCGAAAGTCGTAATCCCATTCGCAACCGTAATCCTTGTTGCTGTACAGCACGCCGAGCCGGCCATCCTGCTCAACCGCCTTCAGATAATCGTGCACCAGATCATCACCCCAGCCATTCAGCTCGACGCTGGTTGCCGGTGGGCCATCGAATTGGAAGAAGCTTCTGTACAGCGCATGATTGTTCGGGATTTTCTTCAGCGCACCGGCACCGAAAATGGTCTTCATCTGCTCTTCAAAGGAACGGGCGAACAGGCCATCGATATCGTGGTTGCAGTCATCGACAAAGACAAAGCCACCATTGCGAACATACTGTTCGAAGTTGGCACGCTCCTCCTTGGTGAACTGCACCAGCTTGTGGCCGGCCAGATAACAAAACGGAGCTTCGAGCATTTTCGGATCGGAAAGCGCCACGATGCGTTCGACCGGATCGACGCGCAGCGTGGTGTACTGTACCAGCGAATGCAGAATGTTCGATGGCATCCGTTGATCGACGTCCCAGTCGCCGGATTCGTACATCAGTCTGGTGAAGTAGAAGTCGTAGTTGCTCATAAGCCCGAGTCAATCTGCACATGTCACCGCGTATAACAGCCTTGCCGGGTCTCGCCCCGGCGGGCGAGATACTTTTCTTGGCGAAAGAAAGTACCCAAAGAACATGCCCGATTCCTCGCCGGTAAAACGATAAAATTGTTTTACCGGTACCCTGCGCTGCTCAAAATGTGGTGGCGGCTGCGGAACTCGCGCTACGCGCTCAGACAGTCCTCGCCGAAACCCCACCACATTTTTCCGCTGCTCGGCTCGTCAGACGGGCGAGAACGTCAAGAGCACGCTGCGCGCAACACCAAAACCAAAAGCCGAAGCTACATCACTCGCTATGAAAACGGGGCCCCATCGCGCCAGCCGCTGGGCACGTGACAGTGGCCGGGTGCGCCGGCAGGGATAGCCGGCGCAGCACTGATAAGGCAGGATGCCGCATCAGTGCGTGCCCGAAGCCAATGGCACGTGAACAGCGGGCGAACTACCCGAAGCAACCAACTCGTCACTGGCGCGTCTGGGGCGTGTTCTTTTGCTTACTTTTCTTGCACGAGCAAGAAAAGTGAGGCGCCCGCCGGTGCGCGAACCGGCAATCCTACCGACAGCAATCGGGAGAGAAACCAATTCCAAGGACCAGCAAAAGAAACGCCCGCCGAAGCGGGCGTTTCCCCTACCCTGTCACTAC
>CAMLNB010000199.1 GCA_946481205.1 uncultured Kangiella sp.
GGCTGGGCGACACTGACATCAAGCATAGACGCCAGTCAGGAATTTGTTGGCTCAAGCCAAACCGAGCGCCCGTCGGGCAATCCAGGCCTTGGCGTATTGATGATTGTTCAACATAGACATGCCGAGATTGCGGGCAATCACCGCCGGCAGTTCGCTGCGGGCAAATAGCTGACGGAAGCCGCCGACGACCGCCAGCATCAGCGTATTGTCGGCGCGACGGGCGCGCTCAAATGGCCGCAGTACCGCGTGCACGCCGGGATCGAGCTGACGATTTTTGGCGGTGCCGAGCACCGTTTGCAACGCGGCCACGTCGGCCAGACTCAGATTCAAACCTTGGCCGGCGAGTGGATGCATGGTGTGCGCGGCATCGCCAAGCAGTAACAAACGCGCGCCGAGATAACGTTCGGCATGGCGCATCTTCAGCGGAAAACTGAGTCGCGGGGATTGCACACGGAGCGCGCCAAGCCGCGCTTCGAACGCACGCGTCAACGCGGCAGAAAAAGCGGCATCATCGAGCGCCAGCATCGCCTCGGTCTGTGCCGGGGGTTGTGACCAGACGATCGAACATTGCTGCGGATCGGCGAGTGGCAACAGCGCCAACGGACCGTGTTCGGTGAAGCGTTGCCAGGCGGTTTGCTGATGCGGCTGTTCGCAGTGAATCTGCGCGACCAACGCGTGGTGATCGTAATCCTGTTCGCGCAGACCAATGCCGGCTTGTTCGCGCAAACCGGACTGAGCGCCATCGGCTGCAATCAACAACTTGGCACGCAGGATCTGGCCATCATCCAAGGTCACCGTGCTGTCGTCGCTACCAGCTTCGGCGCTCAGCACTTTCTTGCCGCGCAGGATCTGCACCGTGCGCTGTTGCTGCAACACGCTGAGCAATGCCGCTTCTATCGCCGACAATTCGACGATATGGCCCAGATCCGGTTCACCAATTTCCTCGGCCTGAAAACAGATGGCACCGCTGCCCTGACCATCCCAAACCTGCATCGCGGTGTATGGGCTGATGCGACGCAGCGCAATGCCATCCCAGGCACCTACCTGCTGCAGCAAATGTTGGCTGGCACGGGTCAGCGCGACGACGCGGTTGTCGTAGTGTTCGCGCTGCCAACCGGGGCTGCTGGTACGGGCATCGACCACCGTCACGGCATAGCCTTGTTTGGCCAGTACTGCCGCCGTGGTCAAGCCGACCACGCCTGCTCCGGCGATCACAATCTCGCTTTGCCCTGCCACGGTGTTTTACCTCTGCCGAAAACAGGCGGCAGTATAGCGCTGGCCAGCCGGCATGACAGCACGCGGACGGCGTGCCAGACTGGCGACCCGATTTTGCCGATGCTTTTCGCTGGGAATCTACTGTCGTGAATCGCCTGTCTATTGCGGCCCTGCTTTGCTTGTGGGCTATTGCGCTGATATCGGTACCGGTTGCTGCCGTGGAGTTTGCGGATGCTGATAACGCGACGCCTGCCGAGGACGACCGCAAACTGGCCGAAAACGCGAATACCGGCGAAGCCACCGAACCATCACCACACAGTGATGATGCCCAGTGGGAACTCGGCATTGGCGGCACGGCGGTGCATATCCCGCATTACATCGGTGCAGATCAAGCGCGCGATTACGCGCTGCCGTTTCCGTATTTTGTCTATCACGGCAAACGCTGGAATGTGGATCGCAATTTTATTTACGGCAAATTGCTGGAACGCGGCGATCTGAAAATTGATCTGTCGCTGTCTGGCACGCCACCGGTCGATAGCGAAGACAACGACGCCCGCGAAGGCATGCCGGATCTGGATGCCACCGGCGAAATCGGCCCGTCAATTCAGTACAGCTGGCATCATGATGACGATACGGTGTGGCGCACCGATCTGGCGATTCGCAAAGTGATCAGCACCGATTTTCGCAGTCTCGATGATGCGGGTCACACTTTTTCACCGCAGGTTTACTTCAGTCAGCGCTGGCACGCTGCAGACGCCGCCCGCTGGCAGTTTGAAAGCACGCTTGGCCCGGTTTACGGCGACGACCGCTTTCATGATTTCTTCTATGAAGTGGCGCCACAATACGCAACAGCCGAACGCGAAGCGTACAGCCCGGATGGCGGTTTCGGCGGTTGGCGCTGGGCGGCGGGTATCACCCGGCGCAAGAATAATTTCTGGTTCGGCGCCTTTGTCCGCTATTACGATTTGAGCGACGCGGTGTTTGTCGACAGCCCACTGGTCAAGCACGAACATTCGCTGTTGGTGGGCGTGGCCTTTGCGTGGATTCTGCACTCCAACAAGACGAACTATTGAGGGATTGCAGGAGCGGCTTTAGCCGCGATTCGTTTCAGAGTAGTCGCGGCTAAAGCTGCTCCCACGACACCTGAATACCGAAAAACCAAACGCCACCCGAAGGTGGCGTTTTTGTTCTCAAGCGCAATCGCTTAGTGACAGCCGCCACCGCAGCAATGATCGCCATCTTCTTCGTCATCGTGGTGGTGATGGCCACCGGCGCCATGGACATGGCCGTGGGCGATTTCTTCGGCGCTGGCATCACGCACTTCCACCACTTCGACAGCGAAGTGCAGCTCAACGCCGGCCAGTTCGTGGTTGCCGTCAACGGTGATGCGGTCGTCTTCGACATCGGTCACGGTGATCACGACCGGGCCATTGCCGCCGGTGGCCTGGAATTGCATGCCGACCATGATTTCATCAATGCCGGTGAACATGCTGCGCGGTAGGACCTGGACCAGATCTTCCATGCGCTCGCCATAGGCTTCGGCGGCCGGAATGACGGCATCGAACTTGTCGCCGACGCTTTTGCCGACCATCGCGTTTTCCAGACCCGGGATGATGTTGCCGCGGCCTTGAATGAACGCCAACGGCGCGTTGCCCTCGGAGCTGTCCAGCACATTGCCGGCCTTGTCGCGCAGGGTGTAATGGATGCTGACGACCTTTTGATCGGCAATTTGCATGGGAAAAGCTCCGGAAGCAGATAAGGAAAGGGCGATTCGGGCCCGGTCGGCACGCGGGGCCGGCCCAGGTCATCCCGGGGATGGCGCGAATCGGCCGGCATTCTACACCGACCGCTCAGGCGGCTGTAGCGCTGGGTCAAATTGACCGCACACGGCCGCCGCTGACCGGGAACGGCCCAGTACGCGCGTGCTCGGAGCCGGTCGGCAGCCCGGCACTATTCCGGCCTGCCTCGACATCGCCGGCGCCCCTTCTTACCATGCCTGCCTGTCTCTCGCGCCCGCACCCGCGGGCCCTACCGGACTTGCTGATGAAAGCTTTGAACGCCCTGCTCGCCGCCAGCCTCACGCTTGGTGCTACCACTGCCGCCGTTGCCGATACCGGCCGCGACGTCCATTCCTACGCCGAACCGGACAAGGTGGTTACCGAGCACATCCACCTCGATCTGGATGTCGACTTCGCCGCCAAGCAGCTGCGCGGCAGCGCCACGCTGTCGCTTAAGCGCATCGCTACCGGCTACGACCAGCTGGTACTCGACAGCCGCGACCTGACCATCAGCAAAGTCGAAACCGCGGCACCGAACGGCGCGTTCGCACCGACCAGCTTCACCGTCGACAAAGCAGACCCGGCGCTCGGCAGCGCCGTGCGCATCACGCTGCCGACCGATGCCAAGTCGGTCAAGGTGAGCTACGCCAGCAGCCCGAACGCCTCCGGTCTGCAATGGCTGACGGCAAATCAAACTGCCGGCAAAAAACATCCGTTCATGTTCTCGCAGGCGCAGGCCATTCACGCCCGCAGCTTCATTCCGCTGCAAGACACGCCGAAAATCCGCGTGACCTATTCGGCGGTGATTCGCACCCCGAAAGAACTGCGTGCGGTGATGAGCGCCGACAACGACGCCAGCCAACCGACGAACGGCGAATACAAGTTCAAGATGCCGCAACCGATTCCGTCGTATCTGATCGCCATCGCCGCCGGCGATCTGGCGTTCAAACCGATGAGCGCGCGCACCGGCGTCTGGGCTGAGCCGATGACACTCGATGCGGCCGTGAAAGAATTCGCCGACACCGAAAGCATGATCGTCGCCGCCGAAAAGCTGTACGGTCCGTATGTCTGGGGCCGTTACGACCTGCTGATTCTGCCGCCGTCGTTCCCGTTTGGTGGCATGGAAAATCCGCGGCTGTCGTTCATCACCCCGACCGTCATCGCCGGCGATAAATCGCTGGTCAGCCTGATCGCACATGAACTGGCGCACTCCTGGTCCGGCAACCTGGTCACCAATGCCACCTGGCGCGATCTCTGGCTCAACGAAGGCTTCACCACCTACGTTGAAAACCGGATCATGGAAGAAGTCTATGGCCGTGACCGCGCCATGATGGAACAAACGCTGGGCCGTCATGATCTGCTGGAAGATTTCGCCAAAGTCGACGAGAAAGATCGCGCCCTCGCCATCGACATGACCGGCCGCGATCCGGATGACGCCTTCAGTCGGGTGCCGTACGACAAAGGCGCCGCGCTGCTGTTCTACCTCGAAGACAAATACGGCCGCGACAAATTCGACGCCTTCGTCAAAGGTTATTTCGCTGCCTACAAATTCAAGACGCTGACCACCGAAGAGTTCGTCGCCTACGCCGACAAGGAACTGATCAAGAAAAACCAGCGCGGCATCAAGTTGCCGAAACTGAAAGAGTGGATTTACCAACCGGGTCTGCCGGAGGATGCACCGCAACCGGAGTCACCGGCTTTTGCTGCCGTTGACGAACAACTCGCAGGCTTCACCAGCGGCAAACTTGCCGCCAACCGGATTCAAGCCAAGAACTGGACCACCCACGAATGGCTGCGCTTCCTGAACGGCTTTGCCAACAAACCCACCGTCGCGCAGATGCAGGCCCTCGACGCGGCGTTCAAACTGACTCAGACCGGCAACAACGAGATCGCCCACGTCTGGCTGCGCGCCGCGATCAAAGCCGATTACAAGCCGGCCTTCCCGCGCTTGGAGCAGTACTTGATCAACATTGGCCGCCGCAAGCTGGTCATCCCGCTGTACAACCTGCTCGCGCAAACCCCGGCCAACAAAGCCTGGGCAATTGAAGTGTTCAAGAAAGCCGAACCGGGTTATCACCCGCTGACGATTGGCTCGGCGAAGAAAGAGTTGGGGTTGAATTGAAACTCAGTAAAAAGGCGACCGATGGTCGCCTTTTTACTCGCTCCAGTTCGAACGATAACGACCATACCTCGGACATCACCGCGTTCTACGTAGATTCCTCAGGTTCAGAATCGGATATGCACACTCGTCAGATACGTATCATCAAATTGCTCGCTACGTCGATATATCATCTGCACACCCAAATACTTGCTAAAATTCCAGCTGCCACCAATATCGTACAGCATTTCCCGGGACTCCAGCCCAGTGCCAAAATCTGAGTCGACATCCCACTCCATTTGGGAGGCGCGGCCGAAAACCTGAATGTTATCCGTGATCGGATATTGCCCTTGGACACCATAAGCCCAACCTGGCAAGTCATAGCTAACATTGCTAACTGGATCTACACAGACCCAACCTGGAGGACACTCCTGTGCTTGATAGTAAGACAGCCCTTTTACCTCAATCCGTTCAACTGCAAAACCAAGATATCGGTTTGGCTGCCACGCCAAAGTCAAAGCAGAAGAGTCTCCATCAGTATCGGAGCCATAGTAAGCTCCCGATACATCCATAGCACCGAAGCTGTAGGCCAAACGCCACTCCGCTTGAGCACTAGCAGCACTTATGAAGCCCACAACACAAAATAGCACACGCATTTTACCTTTCATTCTCAATCTCCTTGATCCAGGACCTCTTACGGCACAATAATCGAACGGCATTGCACCGGATTCAAATCAATACAGCGCAATGCGCTTGCGCTTATTGACGCCCTACTTTCAACCGTTGTAGGACAATTCCTCTTTTGCTGCATCACCGGCCCAATCATGCGGGTAAACGCCTTGCTTTACCACCCGGTGAAAAGTCGAATATGGCCAATCCTGCACACGACTGACGAAACCATGCTTGAACGGATTGATATGGACGTAATCCCTATGCGCCCGAAAATCCGCTTCGTCACGAATCAAATGCTCCCAATACCGCCGCTGCCAAATGCCGCGTTCACCACGTCTCTGCCTGACCGCTGATCGATGCTCGGTGGCCGGGATGGCCTTGGAGAAGCCAATCTTGATCCATCGCCACCGCGTCGCGTAATCCATATCGCCTGCTGACAACTCAATGATGCAATGCAAATGATCGGGCAACATTACCCAACCGTGGATACGAAACGGATGGGCTTGACGAACCAAGCTTACCGAAGAGCGTAACGCATCGATATTGCGCGTCAACAGGTCATTGCCGTTGCGGCGCAACAGATTGACGGTGAAGAAGTAGATTCCGTCGGGGTACTACGCGCATCGATAGTCGGGCATACGCTCTTCCTTGAGCATGCATAAGCAAAATACGGCGCAATGCCCTTCGGTTACGCCCCGAAAGAAGTCGCCTAGCGGGATTGCGTCCCACGGGTTTCGGCGGGCAGGGTGGCTTCAATCTTTGCTTCAAGCTGACGCAGCACTTCTGCTTTTTCAAATCCCTTGCAGCCGTGATTGTCTTTGAAGGTCCAGCCATCGACGGTTGCCGGCGTCG
>CAMLNB010000200.1 GCA_946481205.1 uncultured Kangiella sp.
ACATTCTCGAAGAAGTCATTCGCGAACACCCGGTGATGCTGAACCGTGCGCCGACGCTGCACCGTCTCGGTATCCAGGCGTTTGAGCCGGTCTTGGTCGAAGGCAAGGCGATCCAGCTGCATCCGCTGGTCACCACCGCATTCAACGCCGACTTCGACGGTGACCAAATGGCTGTGCACGTGCCGCTGACGCTGGAAGCCCAGCTCGAAGCGCGCGCGCTGATGATGTCGACCAACAACATTCTGTCGCCAGCGAACGGCGAGCCGATCGTGGTGCCGTCGCAGGACGTCGTCCTGGGTCTGTACTTCATGACCCGCGACAAGGTGAACGGCAAAGGCGAAGGCATGATCTTCGCGGATACCGCCGAAGTGCATCGCGCGTTCCGCACCGGTCAGGTCGATCTGCATGCCCGCATCAAAGTCCGTCTGTATGAAAAGCAGATCGACAAAGAAGGCAAGGTCACCGAGTCGACCAAGGTGCATGACACCACGGTCGGTCGCGCCATGCTTTGGGACATCGTGCCGAAGGGTTTGTCGTTCGAGCTGATCAACCAGCCGCTGACCAAGAAAGCGATCTCGAAGCTGCTGAACACCTGCTATCGCATTCTGGGTCTGAAAGCGACGGTCATTTTCGCTGACCAAGTCATGTACACCGGCTTTGCGTATGCAACGCGTTCGGGTACTTCGGTCGGTATCGATGACATGACCATTCCGGACGAGAAGAAGAAAATTCTGGCCGAGTCGGAAGCGGAAGTGAAAGAGATCGAGCAGCAGTACGCTGCCGGTCTGGTCACCGCTGGCGAGCGCTACAACAAGGTCGTCGACATCTGGTCGCGCGCGAACGAACGTGTTTCGAAAGCGCTGATGGACAACCTGACCTTCGTTGAAGTGATCAACGCCAAGGGCGAGAAAGAAAAGCAGAAGTCGTTCAACCCGATCTACATGATGGCCGACTCGGGCGCGCGGGGTAGCGCGGCCCAGATCCGTCAGTTGGCCGGTATGCGGGGCCTGATGGCCAAGCCGGACGGCTCGATTATCGAAACGCCGATCACCGCGAACTTCCGCGAAGGTCTGAACGTTTTGCAGTACTTCATCTCGACCCACGGTGCCCGTAAAGGTCTGGCTGACACCGCGTTGAAAACCGCGAACTCCGGTTACCTGACTCGCCGTCTGGTTGACGTCGCGCAGGATCTGGTGGTCACCGAAAGCGATTGCGGCACCAGCAATGGTCTGCACATGACCCCGCTGATTCAGGGCGGCGACGTGGTTGAGCCGCTGCGTGAGCGCGTGCTCGGTCGCGTGTTGGCCGAAGCCGTCTATGTGCCGGGCAGCGACAAGCTGCTGGCTGATGCCGGCACGCTGCTGAACGAGCGCTGGGTGGAGAAGCTGGAAGAGAACAACATCGATCACGTGGTCGTGCGTTCGCCAATCACCTGCGAAACCCGTTTCGGCGTTTGCGCTAATTGCTACGGCCGCGATCTGGCCCGTGGCCATATCGTCAACGCCGGCGAGGCGGTTGGCGTTATTGCGGCGCAGTCGATCGGTGAGCCGGGTACCCAGCTGACGATGCGTACCTTCCACATCGGTGGTGCCGCATCGCGGGCCTCGGCCGAAAACAAGGTTCAGGTCAAGAACAACGGTACGGTGCGCCTGGCCAATGCCAAGCTGGTGCAGAAGAAAGACGGTACCTTCGTCACCGTGTCGCGCTCGACCGAAATCACCGTGTTCGATGAACACAATCGTGAGAAAGAACGTTACAAGGTGCCGTACGGCGCCGTGTTGACGGTCAAGGACGGTGGCAAGATTTCGCGCGGCGACATCGTTGCGAACTGGGATCCGCACACCCACCCGATCGTCACCGAAGTGGCCGGTAAGATTAAGTTCATCGACCTGGTCGAAGGCGTGACCTTCACCCGTTTGACCGACGAGCTGACCGGTTTGTCGAACATCGTTGTGACCGATCCGAAGCAACGCGGTGCGAAAGAAATGCGCCCGATGATTCGCTTGGTCGACGAGAAAGGCAAAGATCTGCAGCTGAAAGGCACGGATATCACGGCGCAGTACTCGCTGCCGGCCGGTGCCATCATCAACCTCGAAGACGGCGCGGCCGTGGGCGAGGGCGATGCGATTGCCCGTATCCCGCAAGAAGGCTCGAAAACCCGTGACATCACCGGCGGTCTGCCGCGTGTCGCGGACTTGTTCGAAGCGCGGAAACCGAAAGAGCCGGCGATTCTCGCCGAGATCTCGGGCACCGTATCGTTCGGCAAAGAGACCAAGGGCAAGCGCCGCTTGATCATCACGCCGCATGACGGTTCGCAGCCGTACGAAGAGCTGATTCCGAAGTGGCGTAACATCGGTGTGTTCGAAGGTGAAAACGTCGAAATGGGTGACGTGATTTCCGAAGGTCCGGAAAATCCGCACGACATCCTGCGTCTGAAAGGCATCTCGCACTTGGCGAATTACATCGTCAACGAAGTGCAGGACGTCTACCGTCTGCAGGGCGTGAAGATCAACGACAAGCACATCGAAGTCATCGTCCGTCAGATGCTGCGCAAAGGCGTCATTGCCGAGCCGGGCGACAGCAAGCTGCTCAAAGGCGAGCAACTGGATGCCGTTCGGATTCTGGAAGAGAACGATCGTCTGGTCGCTGCCGGCAAGGTGGTTGCGACGTTCGAGCGCCAGCTGCTCGGTATCACCAAGGCTTCGTTGCAGACCGAGTCGTTCATTTCGGCGGCTTCGTTCCAGGAAACCACCCGCGTCCTTACCGAGGCGGCGGTCAGTGGCAAGTCGGACGACCTGCGCGGCTTGAAGGAAAACGTCATCGTTGGTCGCTTGATCCCGGCTGGTACGGGTCTGGCGTACCACAAAGAACGCCGTCGTCGCCGGTTGGAAGGCCAGGTCATTGAGCCGACCGTCACCGCGACTGAGGCTGAGAAGGAACTGCGCGATGCACTGAGCTCCTCGGCGGAGTGAGTGCTTCAATCGGCTCCCTAATCAGGGCGAAAGTACCAGAAAGGCCAGCGCAAGCTGGCCTTTCTGTTTCCCCGAGACGGCTGCAAATGCGGTCAGCAACGCGAGTTGCCTTGACGCCCCTTGCCGCCATCTCTACAATTCCGCACCCCTTAAAAGCCGGTTTTCCGGCCTAGGGGCTTTTACTCTCATTTTTGGAGTTTTGTTTTCAAATGGCGACCGTAAACCAGCTCGTGCGCAGTCCCCGCAAGGAGATCAAGCGCAAGACCCCGTCACCGGCGCTGCAAAACTGCCCGCAAAAGCGTGGCGTTTGCACCCGCGTGTACACCACCACCCCGAAGAAGCCGAACTCGGCCCTTCGTAAAGTCTGCAAAGTGCGTCTGACCAACGGCTACGAAGTTATTTCGTACATCGGCGGTGAAGGCCACAACCTGCAGGAACACTCTGTCGTGTTGATTCGCGGCGGCCGTGTCAAAGACTTGCCAGGTGTCCGTTACCACACCGTTCGTGGTTCGCTCGACACCGCCGGCGTCAAAGACCGGAAGCAGAGCCGTTCGAAGTACGGTGCGAAGCGTCCGAAGAAGTAAGCTGTCGGCGCGAAGCGTCCGAAGCCATAACCACTCATTCCCTCGGGAATGGGGTTGTAACCGTCAGCATGCTCGCATGCATGACTCAAACCGTTTGGGTGCATTGATCCGTTTGGGATGAATGCAAGTAAGGCCGGCTTCGCCGGGCTGTCATCTTGTTGGATGACACTCGCCCATGCCGGACTCACCTGAAGATGAAGGAAATACAGCAATGCCGCGTCGTCGCGTAGTTGCTCAGCGGGAAGTCCTGCCTGAGCCGAAATACGGCAGCCAAGTGCTCGCCAAGTTCATGAACGTGATCATGGAATCCGGTAAAAAATCGGTCGCCGAAAAGATTGTTTACGGAGCCATTGATCTCATTTCGACCAAGAAGAACGTCGACGCGACTGGCGCGATGGGTCTGTTCGAAAAGTCGCTCGACAACGTCCGTCCGCTGGTGGAAGTAAAATCCCGCCGCGTTGGTGGTGCCACCTATCAGGTGCCGGTCGAAGTGCGTGCCTCGCGCCAACAAGCGCTGGCCATGCGCTGGCTGGCCGACGCGGCCCGTAGCCGTGGTGAAAAGTCGATGGCCGAGCGTCTCGCTGCCGAGATCCTGGATGCCGTTGAAAACCGTGGCGCCGCCGTCAAGAAGCGTGAAGACGTGCACCGCATGGCCGAAGCCAACAAGGCGTTCTCGCACTACCGTTGGTAAGTCGAGCACGGTGGCCATCGCCACCGCTGTTGGTAATCGCATTGGCAAAGGCATTCATTTCCCGAATGCCTTTGCAGCAATCCAGAGAATTTGGAGCAAGCAATGGCTCGCACTACCCCAATTAACCGCTACCGTAACATCGGTATCAGCGCGCACATCGACGCCGGTAAAACGACGACGACCGAGCGCGTGCTGTTCTACACCGGTAAAAGCCACAAGATCGGTGAAGTGCATGATGGCGCCGCCACCATGGACTGGATGGAACAGGAACAAGAGCGCGGTATCACCATTACCTCGGCTGCGACCACCTGCTTCTGGTCGGGCATGAGCAAACAGTTTGATGAACACCGCATCAACATCATCGACACCCCCGGGCACGTTGACTTCACCATCGAAGTCGAGCGTTCGATGCGCGTGCTCGACGGCGCCTGCATGGTTTACTGTGCGGTCGGTGGCGTCCAGCCGCAATCGGAAACCGTCTGGCGTCAGGCCAACAAGTACGAAGTGCCGCGTTTGGCGTTCGTCAACAAGATGGACCGTACCGGTGCCAACTTCCTGCGCGTCATCGGTCAGATGAAAGATCGCCTCGCCGCCAACCCGGTGCCGCTGGTACTGCCAATTGGTGCCGAAGAAGGTTTCTCGGGCTTGGTCGACCTGATCAAGATGAAAGCCATCATCTGGGACGAAGAGTCGCAGGGCATGAAGTTCGAGTACGGCGACATTCCGGCCGATATGGTCGCGCTGTGCAACGAATGGCGTGAAAAGCTGATCGAAAGCGCCGCTGAAGCCAGCGAAGAGCTGATGAACAAGTATCTCGAATCCGGTGAACTCAGCGAGGACGAAATCCACGCTGCTCTGCGTAAGCGCACTATCGCCGGCGAAATTGTTCCGGCACTGTGTGGTTCGGCGTTCAAGAACAAAGGCGTGCAAGCGATGCTTGACGCCGTGGTTCGTTACCTGCCGGCACCGACCGACATCGAAGACGTCGCCGGTGAGAAGATGGACGGCACGCCGGACACTCGCGCGCCGAGCGACGATGCCCCGTTCGCTGCGTTGGCGTTCAAGATCGCTACCGACCCGTTCGTCGGTTCGCTGACCTTTATTCGTGTGTATTCGGGCGTGCTGGAAAGCGGCGCTGGCGTCTACAACTCGGTCAAAGAGCGGAAAGAGCGTATTGGTCGTCTGGTGCAGATGCACGCCAACAACCGTGACGAAATCAAAGAAGTCCGCGCCGGCGACATCGCTGCTTGCGTCGGTCTGAAAGACGTCACCACTGGCGACACCATCTGCGATCCGGATCACCTGATCATTCTGGAACGCATGGAGTTTCCGGAGCCGGTTATCGCCGTTGCGGTGGAGCCGAAAACCAAGGCTGACCAAGAAAAGATGGGTATCGCTCTGGGCCGTCTGGCACAGGAAGATCCGTCGTTCCGTGTCAAGACTGACGAAGAGTCGGGTCAGACGATTATTTCGGGCATGGGTGAATTGCACCTTGAAATCATTGTCGACCGCATGAAGCGCGAATTCAAAGTCGAAGCCAACGTCGGCAAGCCGCAGGTCGCCTACCGCGAAACCATTCGCGCCAAGGTCGAGCAAGAAGGCAAGTTCGTGCGTCAATCGGGCGGCCGCGGTCAGTACGGTCATTGCTGGTTGCGCATCGAGCCGCAAGAGCCGGGCAAAGGTTACGAGTTCGTCAACGCGGTGGTTGGTGGTGTGGTTCCGAAGGAATACATCCCGGCCGTTGACAAGGGCGTGCAAGAACAAATGAAGAACGGCATCATCGCCGGCTTCCCGGTTGTTGACGTCAAGGTCACCATTTTCGACGGTTCGTACCACGATGTGGACTCGAACGAAATGGCGTTCAAGATCGCCGGTTCGATGGGCTTCAAGGAAGGCTGCCAGAAAGCCAAGCCGGTGCTGCTCGAGCCGATGATGAAAGTCGAAGTCGAAACCCCGGAAAACTACATGGGTGACGTCATCGGCGACTTGAACCGTCGTCGCGGTATCGTTCAGGGCATGGACGATCTGCCGGGCTCGATCAAGGCGATCAAGGCGGAAGTGCCGTTGTCGGAAATGTTCGGCTACGCCACCGACCTGCGCTCGGCGACCCAAGGTCGTGCGACCTACTCGATGGAATTCGCGCATTACTCGGAAGCCCCGAGCAACGTCGCTGAAGCCGTCATTGCCACGCGCAAGAAGTAATCCACTGGGGCGACTGGCTGCGTAAGCAGCCAGTCAACCAATACAAACGTCAAAACCTGAAAGAAAAGGCAGATTGCTATGTCGAAGGAAAAATTTGAACGTAACAAGCCCCACGTGAACGTGGGCACCATCG
>CAMLNB010000201.1 GCA_946481205.1 uncultured Kangiella sp.
TGATCGTGGACGATCACATCGGCCTGCTGCAGTGCGCGCAACGCATTCAATGTCAGCAAACCGGGATCGCCCGGGCCGGCACCGACCAGACTGACATGGCCGGTTTTGCTTTTCGTGCGGCCAACGGCGTTGTCGTCGTGTGCCTCGGCACGGTCGCCGACTGCTACCGCCGCGGCAAAGCGGGCATGGAGCGCGGCTTCGGCGTCCTGATCGCGATGCGCTTTGATCAAATGCGGCACGTCGCTGTCGAATACGCTTTCCCAAAATTTGCGCCGCTCACTGACCGAGGCAAACACCTGTTTGGCGCGGTCGCGGAAACGCTCGGCCAATTCCGCCAAGCGGCCGAGCGATTCGTCGAGCACCGTTTCCAGCTGCGCGCGTACCCGCCGCGCCAACACCGGCGCGCGGCCGCCGCTGGAAATGCCGATGACGATCGGCGAGCGATCGACAATCGCCGGAACGATGAATCGCGACAGTTCCGGATCATCGACCACGTTGACCGGGATCGCCCGCGCTTCGGCGGCGTGATAGACCCGGGCATTGACCGCCCGATCATCGGTTGCGGCGATGACCAGCCGGTTACCGTCCAGCCAGGCTTCGGTGAACGGACCGGCAAGCCAATGCAGCGTTTGCTGGGCGACTTGGGCCTGCAAGGCATCGGTCAAGACCGGCGCACCGACGCTGACGGTGGCGCCCGCGGCTTGCAGCAAGGCGATTTTGCGTTCGGCGACATCGCCGCCACCGACCACCAGCACCTGTTGCCCCTGCAACTTCAGAAACAGCGGGAAATAATCCATGACGCACTCCATTTGGATGGCCAAATGCTAGAGCGGGCGGGGCCTGCAGCGGAAATGCCGGCTGGCGAGGTTCACATGCCGGCCGGGCATATCTGAACCGCCGTGCCGGGCGAGCGGAATTGTTGCGCCGACCGGCTTGGCAACGCCCGAAAGACCGGGCATATTCGGGCTTGCTGCGTCGCAACATAGTGAGGCGGCAGGTCAGACCGGAAATAACGGATTTATCTGTTGACGAATCGTCATAAGCCGGTATAGTCGGCCGTGTAGCCATCCAAATGGCTGCAGCCAGAAAGCTTATTCAAAAAGCTATACAACCAGGAGCAACCACATGAAAACCGTAAAACTTACCTGTGCCGGTAAACCAGTAGCCAAACGATTTTATGCCGAGATGAACCTTGTGGACCGCCGCCAGCAACGATCGCAACGGAGAGAGTTGTCATGACCCTGCAACAGCTACGCTACTTAATCGCCATCGCCGATTCAGGCCTGAACATCACGCTCGCCGCCGAGCGCGTGTACGCCACCCAGCCGGGCATCAGCAAGCAGCTGAAACAACTCGAAGACGAGCTCGGTCTGCGGATTTTTACCCGCAAGGGCAAAAGCCTCGACAGCATCACGCCGGCCGGTCAAACCATCATTGAACGGGCCCGCGTCATCCTGCGCGAAGCCGCGAACATCAAGGCGCTTGCCGCTGATTCGCGAGCTGACGCCAAAGGCGCTATCACCATCGCCACTACGCACACCCAGGCCCGCTTCGTGCTGCCCGAAACGCTCGCCCGTTTCCGCCAGCGCTATCCGGACGTGTCGCTGCACATCGCGCAAGAAAGCGATGCCGACATCGTCGCCAAGGTGAAAAGCGGGGCCGTGGAATTCGGATTCAACTCCAGCACCGGTGCCGCCTCAGAAGGGCTCATCAGTCTGCCGGCGTATCGCTGGCAACGCGTCGTGCTGGTGCCCAAGGATCACCCGCTGACCCAGCTCAAGCGGCCGCTGCAAATTGTCGATTTGGCCAAGTACCCGCTGGTCAGCTACGACTCGTCGGTCAATGCCGACAGCTCGCTGAACCAGGCTTTCCGCGATCAAGGCCTGACGCCGAAGTTCGCCATCACTGCCCGCGACGCCGACGTGATCAAAACTTACGTGCGCGCCGGCATGGGTGTCGGCATCCTGGCTGAAATGGCGGTGAGCCGCGACGATCTGAACGAACTCGTTGCATTGCCGGCCCCGAGCGCGATTCCGTCCTGCGTGACCTGGGTATTGCTGCGCCACAACACCTTGCTGCGCCGCTACGGTCGCCAGCTGCTGGAGTGGTTGACGCCCCACATCAGCCAACAGGAACTGGAAGCGATCATCGCCGGCCAGGCCAGTGTCTATCCGCTCATTGATCGGACACCGCGCTGGTCAAATGGCAGCATTGATATCATCAAAGCCGCCTAAAGCGCGCCTGACGCTCTGCAACACCTGATGCTACGCAACAACCCCGCTTTGGCGGGGTTGTTGTTTTTTTGATCAAGGCAAATTCGGCCAGTGCAAATCGGCCTGCGTCATCGGTTGCGTTTGTTACACTCATCCGCCTCGGCGAAAACTCACGCCAACAGGAACGAGTCATGACGGCAACACAGGACGTGTCGGCGCCCGGCGCCGCGCAGCGGGCGGACCACCACCATGATCGCAAACCGAGCAAAGGTGAGCTGGCCATCGTCGGTACCGGGATCACCTTCGGTCAGCTGACACTGGCGGCGAAGGCCGAAATCGAACAGGCGGATCTGGTGCTGGCCGCGGTGCCGAACGGTGTCATCGCCGATTATTTGCTGCAGCTGAATCCGCACTTCGACAGCTTGATGCCGCTGTATGGCGACGGCCGCACCCGGCCACAAACCTATGCCGCGATGACAGCGCGCATCCTGACCGAAATCCGTGCCGGCAAACGGATATGTGCAGTGTTCTATGGTCATCCGGGTGTGTTTGTCACGCCCAGCCATGAAGCGATTCGGCAGGCGCGTGCCGAGGGCTTTCGGGCCCGGATGTTGCCCGGTATTTCCGCCGAAGACTGCCTGATTGCCGACTTGGGTCTTGATCCGTCCGATCACGGCTGGGCCTCGTTTGAAGCCACCGCCTTCCTGTTTTCCCGCCGCCAGATCGACCCGACCGTATCGATGCTGCTTTGGCAGGTTGGCATCGTCGGCGAATGTACGCTGACCCGTTACGAGCCCGGTCAGAACGCGATGCAGGTACTGCGCGACATGCTGCTAACCGCGTTTCCACCGACGCATCAACTGTGCTTGTATGAAGCGAGCTCGATTCCCGGCCTGCCGGCACGCATCGATTGGTTTGCGCTGCAGCAATTGCCCGAGATCGCCACCAAACCCTATAGTACCTTGCTGGTTCCGGCGCTGGATTTTCCGGAGTTCGCCGGCGAACGGCTGGCGCCGCTCGGTTTGACCGAGCGCGATCTGCAGGCTTTCACCCCGGCAAGCTAAACTGAAACCGTCCGTTTCACGCAACCACGCGGTAGCCGCGGCCGATCAATGTGGCCATTGGCAAGGCGTTGCAAACCGCTCAACAGGATGTCGACAAGGAGAACCATGATGGCAAGCAAGATGGCGCAATTCTTTCAACAACTGGCACTGGATGCCACGGCCCTGCGGCAATTCGAAGCGGGTGGCGCCGAACGTGACGCGCTGCTGCAAGCCGCCGGTTTCGACGCCGCAGAGCGTGCGCTGATTTGCGCCCAAGACAGCACGGCATTGCATGGCCGGATGATGGCCGATCTCGGTGAACAACATGTGCAGTGGAACACCAACAACAACAACACCAATAACAACATCGGCAAATTCAAGCGACCCGATGCGGCATTGCGTTAACGCGCGATTCAGCGGGCTGCGCGTCCTGCTGTTGACGCTCGGCCTGCTGCTGGCATCGCCACTGCACGCCGGCCTGACGGAAACGTCGGCCGGCGAGCTTTATGCGCGCTGGCAGCAACTGCCGGAGGCTGAGCAACTACCGGCGCTGGTCGAGTTGGTCGGCTTTTACAGCCGGCACGACACTGCCCGGGCGATTGCACTGGCCGGTTTGGCCTTGCAGCGCACCAATGCCCGCACCGAACCCGCAATCATTGCGACATTGCGCAATGATCGCGCTTTTGCGTTGTTCATGGCCGGCGAAGGTGCGCAAGCGCTGACCGAAGCCGTCGAAACCGAAAGCTTTGCCGACAAGCACCAACTGCCAGCTGCGCGTGGCCGCGCGCTGATGATCCAAGGCTATGTCTATCGCCAGGTCAATCTGCCCGATCAAGCGCTATTGTTGCAGCAACGGGCGCTACGCGATTATGAACAGGTCGACGACCCGGAACGCCGTGGCTGGGTACTGAAGACGCTGGCAACATTGCTGATCGAGACCCGGCAATTTGCCCAAGTCGAGCTGTACATCCAGCAGCTCGATGCATTGAAACAGGCGCATCCGGAATTGCCATCGCTGGCTGGTGCTGCTGCCGAGGTGCGCGGCCTGCGCAGCAGTTTGCAGCAACAGCACGAGCAGGCGCTGCAGCATTATCAGCAAGCGCTGCAATTTGCCGAGCAGGCCAATGATGCAATCGGCGTCCATGTGTTTCACGCCGCGATCGGTCACGAGCTGCTGCTGTTGAATCGCTATAGCGAAGCGCTGCGCTATGCCGAACAAGGCTTGACGCTGATGCAGGCGAGCGGCAGCAGCTCCCGCGACGTCAATCTGCTGCGCATCAAGGCCAATGCGCTGGCCGCGCTGACCCGAACCGATGAAGCCAGCACATTACTGCTGAGCCTGGTCGACAAGGCGACCCAGCGCCAGGATCATCCGAATCTGGCGATACTTTGGGATGATCTATACCAGCTGGAAAAAAAGCGTCAGCAATGGCCGTTGGCGCTGCACTATCTGGAACGCGCGCGTGCAGCGGCGCAGGCATTGACCGATGAAAACAGCTCCCGCCGGATTGCGCTGCTCAGCGCTGCGTTCAACAGCGAGCGACAGAATCGCCAGATCGAATTGCTGCAAGCGGAAAACCGGGTGCAGCAGCTGGAGTTGGAGCGACAGCAGCAACAGTTGATTGCTGGCATCAGCGTTGCGCTGTTTCTGCTCGGTGCGGCCAGCTTTTTCTATCTGCGCCGTCAACACCAACACGAGTTGCAGCGGCAGCAGCAGTTGAACAGCAAACTGCGCGAGCTCGATGCGATCAAGGACCGAATGCTGGCCAATACCTCGCATGAGCTGCGCACGCCGCTCAATGGCATCGTTGGTTTGTCGGATCTGCTGCTGGCCGAAGAGTTGGAACCGACCGTGCGCGAACAAGTGGAGTTGATCGCCGACAGCGGTCGCCGACTGACTCGCGTGGTGACTGATTTGCTCGAATCAGCGCGGCTCAGTGAAGGCCAGATCCGGCTACAGCTACAACCGGTGCCGCTGTCGGATCTGGTCCGCCATGCGTTGCAGCTCTGTTCACCGCTGGCGCAGCATAAACAATTGCTGCTGAAAGACACGTTACCGGCGGGGTTGCCCGAGGTCATGGTTGATCCAGCGCGGGTCGAGCAGGTGCTGATCAATATGCTGAACAATGCGATCAAGTTTACCGATCACGGTACCATCAGCATTGCCGCCGAGCTGACCGGAAGTTTTCTGAAAGTCATGGTCAACGATACCGGCATCGGTATTCCGGCCGATATGCAGGATCGGATTTTCGAATCGTTCTTCCAGGTCGATGCCAGCCCCAGTCGGCGCTATGAAGGTACCGGCCTTGGGTTGGCAATCTGCAAACAACTGGTCGAGATGCACGGTGGTGAAATCGGCGTGATCGCCAGCGAAGGCAAAGGCAGCTCATTCTGGTTCACCTTGCCGCTGGCGGCACCGACTCCGCAAGCTGAACCGTGAACCAACCGTACTGAGCGTTGATCCGAATCCGAGCGTGGAGAGCAAACATGGCAAATCGCGGCGTGCTGCAAACTTTAGCCGCGAAGCTGTGGCTGCTGATCTTCATGGCGGTGCTGATCTGGTCAGCCATTGCGCCTTATGACCGGTTGACTTGGTGGCTGGAGGTGGCGCCAGCACTGATTGCACTGGTGATACTGGCGATCACCTGGCAACGCTTTCCGCTGACCACCTTGCTGTATGTGCTGATCCTGATCCACAGCCTGATTTTGATGGTCGGTGGCCATTACACCTATGCCCGGGTGCCGGCATTCGATTGGCTGCGCGACACTTTCGAGCTCAGCCGCAATCATTACGATCGTGTCGGTCATCTGGCTCAAGGCTTTATTCCCGCGATGGTGGCGCGCGAATTGTTATTGCGCTTGACGCCGCTCCAGCGCGGCGGCTGGCTGTTCTTTCTGGTGCTCTGCGTGTGTCTGGCGATCAGCGCGGTCTATGAGTTGATCGAATGGGGCGCGGCGATGGCGCTCGGTGGTAGCGCCGAAGAATTTCTCGCACTGCAAGGTGATGAATGGGATACCCAGAAAGACATGGCGCTGGCCGGCATCGGTGCGCTGGCGGCGCAGCTCGGCTTGGCGCGCCTGCATGATCGGCAGTTGCAGCAGATGCATCCGCGTGTCTGACGAACACGTCAGTCGGCACTTGGTTTGGCGCAAATCGATCGGGTGATACGGCGTGCACCCACTTGTTCAGAAAAATATTCATGCCGCATCAAGCGAAAACCCCAACTCACCTCAGGAAACCGCTCGTAGGCTCTTGCCAGCCGCGGCGGGATGTCGCATCGTGCCGACTCTGCTGAATTTGCCTTGAGATTGCCATGAC
>CAMLNB010000202.1 GCA_946481205.1 uncultured Kangiella sp.
CAGCGCTGGCAACGGCTGCCGACCTATCAACAGCAAACGCTGATCGCGAGTCCGGCGACGCCGATCGATCGCTGGCTCGGCAACACCATTGACGGTTGGTTGCGCAAGATCAGCCTGCAGCAAACGGCAAGTACGGATGACAGTCTGAAACGGCAAATGACCGCACAAGGATCCGGCAGCAACCCTGCCTCGCCTTGATGACTAGTAATTGAGAAAAGCAAAAGCATGAAGCCGCCGACAACGGCGGCGGCAAGCACCACATCAGAATCGACGGCTGAGCAACAGCACCGCACCATCCAAGCCCGGATTCGGCCGCGCGGTATAACCGTTCGAATAATGCCGGTAACGCAGTGACAGTTCCCAATGCTCGGCAAACTGTTTGCCGACGGCAAAATCCAGCGCGAACTGATTGCGACCGGCCAGCGTCACTTCCTCATAAACCTCTTTCGACAAACGTGTCGCGCCGACGCCAGCATCGGCAAACCAGTTGTCTGGATGCTGCCAGCGCCACAGCGCCGACAGCGCCACCAGATTCATCTGTTCGGATTCACCGAGATGCCGGCCCTGCCACTGTGCGAGCTGCAGCGTGATATAGAGCGCATCGACATGAGCCCAATCGAACGTCGAAGCCCAATCGGTTTGCCAGCGCAGATCCACGCCGACGATGTCCGTCGATGCAATATTTTTACTTTGGATCAGCTGATCATTCAGGCCCTTGCCGACGACCAGACCGACCGCATCCAGCGCCGATGCCGAGGCGCTAAACAGCATCGCCAGCAGCAGCGCGGCAACTTGACCCTGCGGTTTCCACCAACGCGACATCGACGGTTTGTTCTCGTTAGCCATTCCCTGCATGATGCCGTGGACTCCTGTCATGGTCCGGGCAAACCGGACTTCCTCGTTATGGGTAGGATGCGTTGCTCAGCGCTGCCGTGCCGGTTCTCAGTTGGCCTCATCGCCGCCGCGCTGGCGTCGGATCAGTTGATAAGCCTGCTGGATCTGCTGCGCCCGCTCGGTCGCTTCTTTCATCATTTCTTCCGGCAGGCCCTGGGCGACCAATTTGTCCGGATGGTGCTGCGCCATCAGTTTGCGATAGGTCCGCTTCAGCGTCTCGTCATCAACGGTTTCTGCCACGCCGAGCACTTTGTAGGCAGCGGCCAGTTGCGCGGTTTCATTGTGTTCGCTTTGGGCTTGGTGAAAGCGCGCCGCCCCAGCGATTTGCGCCAGCAGTGCCTGAATGCTGGCAGCATCAAAACCGAGACCGCGACCGATCCGCTCCAGCAGCGCCCGTTCATCCGGATGCAGATTGCCATCGGCCATCACCGACTGAATCTGAATCTCAAAGAAGGTTTGCAGCAGGTGCCGGCGCCGGCCGCATTCTTGTTTCAAACTCTGCAGCGTACGCTCGAGTGAGAACGCGGCACTTTTGCCTTCATTGAACAAACCGATCGCCGCCTGCTTCTGCGCTTCGCTGAGCGCGAAATGGCGCATCACGTCGCGGGCAAATTCGATCTCGTGTTCGCTGACCCGGCCATCCACCTTGGCGATATGGCCGAGCACGCTGAAGGTCGCGGTGAAAAACGCCGTCTGTACCCGCACCTGACTGCCCGGCGAGTAATCTTCGTCGCTTTCCATATCGGCCGCGCCACGATCGAGCTGATGGCCCAGCACCGCGCCGAGCAGCGCACCGAAGTAGCCGCCCATCGCATAGCCCAAACCGCCACCGATGACTTTGCCCCACCAACTCATGTTGACTCCTGTCTGCGGCAACGGCGGCTCGCACGCTTTACCACCTGCACGCCTCATCCACTACAAGCATCGCTCAGCAATGACCCGAGTCAGCACGGCCGACAACTAAGCTTGTGCGTGATCCGGCGGTGCGGAACGCAGCTGCTGATCCAGCCATTGCAAGCGCTCCGGTGTGCCGATATCAAACCAGCGACCGCGATGCCAAACACCAGCGATCTGATCCTGCGCCATCTGCGCACGCAGCAGCGGTGCCAGCTTGGCTTTGCCGGGCTGACAACCGGCGAATAACGCCGGATGGTAAATGCCGATGCCGGAAAAGGTCAGCTTGTGCGGACCATCACTGCGAACAAGCTGTCCATCCAACACAAAATCGCCATCGGGATGATGCTCGGGATTATCAACCAAGACCAGTGTAGCCAGCCGTTTCAGCGGTAATCGTTCTGCTTGTAACAACAGGTGTCGGAAATCGACATCGCACCAGATATCGCCGTTGACGACCAGAAACGGTTCGGTGCCGAGTAGCGGCAACGCCTTGACGATACCGCCCAGCGTTTCCAGGGCTTCGCCTTCACGCGACCACTGAATCTGCACCCCCAGAGCCGCGCCGTCAGCCAGCTCTGCTTCAATTTTTTCACCAAGCCAGGCGTGATTGATCACCAGCTCGGTGATGCCGGCCGCGCGCAAGCGCTCGATATGCCAGTGCAGTAGGGTTTTGCCACCAACCGAGAGCAAGGGTTTGGGCGTGTGATCAGTCAGCGGCCGCATCCGCTCGCCACGTCCGGCGGCCAGAATCATCGCGCGCATCAGCGGACCTCACCGTTGCCATCGAGCCGGTTGCCGACTTCGTCGCGCAACCAACGGCCGAATGCCCGCAATTCCTCGTATTGCTCGGCCACACTGACGCAGTAGCGCAAGGTTAGCGGCAGATCGCGCAGGTAGGCGCGCTTGCCGTCGCGATAATTCAAGCGAGCGAAAATGCCGAGCACTTTTAAATGGCGCTGCAAGCCCATCCAGTCGAACCAGCGCAGCCAAGTTGCATCGTCAACAAACGCCGCACCAGTCGCAACATGGCGGTCGCGATAATGCAGCGCCCAGTCGCGAACCTGATTGGCTGGCCACTCGATATAGCAGTCGCGCAGCAATGACACCAAGTCGTACGTGACCGGGCCCCAGACCGCGTCCTGAAAATCGATGATCGCCGGCGTTGTCAGCCCGGTGCGCAGCATCAGATTGCGGGAATGAAAATCACGATGACAAAGGACTTGTGGCTGCGCCGCTGCGTTGGCCAGCAACAAGTGCATGACCTGCTGATACTGCGCCGCTTCGGCAGCAGAAAACGGCCGCCGCAGATGCTGCGCCAACAGCCAAGTCGGGAACAGCTCCAGCTCCGTTTGCAGCCGGCTGGGTTCGTACGCCGTCAGCGACACCGGCAACGCGGTAATGGCTTGCCAATCGGCCAGCAGATTCATCGCGTCACCGTAAAGCCGATTGGCCTGCTGTGCGCCGGTCTGGCCTTGCAAGCGCGACAGCAGCAGCGTGTCGCCAAAATCTTCGATCAGCAAAAAACCGCGCTCGAAATCGCTGGCGTAGATCGCCGGGGTCGGCAGACCGCGTTCACGCAGTGCTTGCGCCAGTGCAACAAAATGCCGGGCGTTCTCACGCTCTGGTGGCGCATCGACCGCCAGCCAACTGCGCGCATTGTTCTGCAAACGAAAATAGCGCCGGAAACTGGCATCGCCAGAGACCATCTGCCAATCACCGGCGGTTACGCCGGCCTCGCGCCGCGCCCATTCGGCCAGCGCGTGACTGCGTTCGGTCATATCAGGCGCCGACCTCGTTGGCATCGCGCACTTCAAAGCTGCTGGTGATGGTCACTTTGCCGCTCAGCATCAGCGCCACCGAACAGTATTTTTCCAGACTCAGCGCGACGGCTTTTTCAACCTGCTCCGGTTTCACGCCGCGACCACTGACGATGTAATGGGCATGTATGGTCTTGAACACTTTCGGCGAGGTTTCGGCGCGAGTGCTGTCCAGCTCACAAACGCAATCAGTAACATCCTGACGGGCTTTTTTCAGGATCATGACCACATCAATGGAGGAGCAGCCACCGACCCCCATCAACACCATTTCCATCGGGGTGACGGCACTGTCCCGGCCGCCGCTGCTGCTGCCGGCCGACAACAGCAGGCTATGGCCACTGGCCGACTCGGCGACAAAACTCAGATCATCAAACCAGCTGACTTTGGCTTTCATTGCAGACTCACAATGCGTCTTCGGATTGGCGGCGAGCTTACCATTGCCGCCCGACGACTGCCGCACGGTTGTGATGTGAAGCACTTCCCATGTCAGCGCCGTGGCGTATACTCAGTCGGATAAGAAGGCCTGCCGTACAGGCAGGCGAAGGAGAACTCCGCATGGCGCTGCCGCGACGTATCGCTGCCGATCCCACTCTGGAATGGTTTGTTTCCCACTGCCATCGCCGCAAATATCCGGCCAAGAGCACCATCATTTATGCCGGCGACCGCCCCGACACCCTTTACCTGATTATCGACGGCTCCGTCTCGGTCCTGATTGAGGACAATGACGGCCGCGAGCTGGTCTTGGCTTACCTGAACCCCGGCGATTTCTTTGGCGAAATGGGCCTGTTCGATGGCCAGGACGTCCGCAGCGCCTGGGTCCGCGCCAAGGTTGAATGCGAAGTCGCCGAAGTCAGCTACACCAAGTTCCAGCAGCTCGGCCGGGAGAACCCGGAGCTGCTGCTGAAACTGGCCGGCCAGATGGCGCTGCGCCTGCGCGCGACCAGCCGCAAAGTCTCGGACCTGGCCTTCCTCGACGTTACCGGCCGGGTCGCCCGGACGCTGCTTGATTTGTGCAAGCAGCCGGATGCGATGACCCACCCAGAAGGCATGCAGATCAAAATCACCCGTCAGGAGCTCGGCCGGCTGGTCGGCTGCTCGCGGGAAATGGTCGGTCGGGTGCTGAAGTCGCTGGAAGACCAGGGCCTGATCACCGCCCGCGGCAAAACCATGGTGATCCGCGGCGCCCGCTGAGTGCCAGCTGCTGTCACGAATTTCCCCGCTTGGTCGCGCTGCCGGCCAAGCGGTGATTTCCGCTCCGCCCTGCCCTTCATTACAATCCCGCCTCTGTTTTTCTTGCCCGAATCGCGTCTGTGGCCGCCAACCTGTTGCTGATTGCTGTCTGCCTGCTGGCCGGCGTGGTGCTGCGGCTCAGCGGCCGCGTTCGCGATGATGTCGCCCACGCGCTGAATGCCTATGTCATCCACGTCGCGCTGCCGGCCGTGGTGCTGCATCAGATCCCGGCGATTCAGTTCTCAACCGCTTTGCTGTTTCCAGCCGTGCTGCCGTGGCTGCTGATCGCAGTCAGCGCATTGACGATTGTCTGGCTCAGCAAACGCCTGCAGTGGTCACGTTCGGTAACTGGCGCGTTGTTGTTGGTAGTACCGCTCGGCAATACGTCGTTCCTCGGTTTGCCATTGGTGCAATCGTTCTGGGGCGAGCAAGGCCTGCCGTACGCCATCATTTACGATCAGCTCGGCAGTTTTATTGCGCTGTCGACCTATGGCATCTGGATTCTGAGCCGCTACGCCGACGGACCGAAACCGACACTGAAACTGGTGGCACAGCGGATTTTCCAATTCACGCCGTTTCTCGCCTTGCTGGCCGGCCTGTTGCTGAAAGCCGCGCCGCTGCCACCACTGCTCGATGAGGTGCTGGAGCGAATCGCCGCGACCTTGGTGCCGGTGATTTTGGTGGCCGTCGGCCTGCAATGGAAACTCGAATTGCATGCCGAACTTCGAGCGCCATTGGCGATCGGTTTGGGCTTGAAACTGCTCGCCATGCCGGCGCTGGCGTTTGCCTTGGTGCAACTGCTTGGCATCAGCGGTTTGGCCGGTCAGGTCAGCGTCTTTGAAGCCGGCATGGCTTCAATGATCACCGCCGGTGCGCTCGCGATGAACGCCGGCTTGGCGCCACGACTGGCTGCCGCGATGGTGGGGTTTGGTATTCCGCTCAGTTTGCTGACGCTGAGTTTGTGGCATCAGCTATTGCGCTGAAAGGTACCGTGCAGAAACATGCGGCGTTGAATCGTTGCTTGAACTCAGACTCACGCGCGTTCGAGAAAATTGCGCAACAGCCGGTGGCCATGCTCGGTCAAAATGGACTCCGGATGAAACTGCACACCTTCGATCGGCAAAGTCCGATGGCGCAGCCCCATCAGATAATCACGCTGTCCGTCGCGCTCAGTCCAAGCGGTTTCTTCCAACTCTGCCGGCAGACTGTCGCGCGCAACCAGTAAAGAGTGATACCGCGTAGCAGCGAACGGCGTTGGCAGACCGTGAAACACGCCGGCCTCGGCATGGTAAATCGGCGAAGTCTTGCCGTGCATGACTGCTGGTGCTCGAACAACTTGAGCGCCAAATACCTGAGCAATGGCCTGATGACCCAAACAAACGCCGAGGATCGGCAGGCGCCCGGCGCAATGCTGAATCGCTGCGAGCGAAATGCCGGCCTCATTGGGTGTGCAAGGGCCCGGTGAGATCACCAGTTGGCGCGGCTGCAGCGCATCGATGTCCGCCAGCGTCAGCTCGTCATTGCGCCGCACCTGCACCTCGGCGCCGAGTTCGCCGAAATACTGCACCAGATTCCAGGTGAACGAATCGTAGTTGTCGATCAGCAGTAGCACGACGCCGCTCCGCTGCCGCTCAATGCGGCAGCTTCTCCAGTTGGGCTTTCAAGCGAGCCAGCGCTTCGTGGGTCTGCTCCAGCTCGCGCA
>CAMLNB010000203.1 GCA_946481205.1 uncultured Kangiella sp.
CTGGTCATGTTCTGCCACAGCGGGCCGACCGGCAGCGCCAGCCCGGCGCTACAACAGGCCATTCAGTTTTGGACCAGCCGCGGCTATGCCGTCGCCGACGTCAATTACCGTGGCAGTGACGGTTATGGTCGTGCGTGGCGGCAAAGCTTGTTGGGTCATTGGGGCGACTATGACGCAGAAGACTGCCAAGCAGTCCTCGATGCTTTAGCACTGCATCCAGCTATCAACGCTCGTCGGATTTACCTCAGAGGCAATAGTGCCGGTGCGTTGACGGTATTGGAAATTTGGCGCCGCACCAGGAGGGTTCGTGGGCTCGCTTTAAGGTATCCAGCGACAGATTTGTCGGCATTGGTCGCTACGAGCCATAAGTTTGAGTCAGGCTATATTAAAAAGCTGCTTGGGGTTTCCGATGCCAGCCAATTAACTCATTGTGGTGATTCCGCAAATCGACCAGCGGCTCTAACAGGAGCACAAGTCTTGATTCAACATGGCTCGATCGATCCGGTGGTTCCTTTGGAGCAGTCCAAACAGCTGCTTGGTCGGCTAGCTGAACAAGGCGTGCATGCCGATTTGCAGGTGTATCCCGGAGAGGGGCATGGATTTCGGTCCGGGACCACGCTCATTGCTGCTCTACATTCCGAGCTGGCATTTTTTGAGCGGCATCAGTAGGCCGGGCTATTGGGAGGGGTCGTAAAATTTGCCAAACTTGTCGAAGATCTGGATAAAACCCCTTGATCCAATAGATTTTTCTGTCTTGGCTTGATTGCCAAGTCTGGACCCATGGATTAGTCTTACGGCAATCGTGCAAAAGCGACGGGCCGGCCGCTTGCCGGATTCTGAAGCAAGCTGGAGTAAGACGATGATTACAAATATCAGGAAAGGGTGGTTGGGCCTGATCGCCGCAGCATTTTTGCTGACTGGCTGTGGTGGTTCTGGGACTAGCAGTTCAGATGATGATGGCGGCGCAACTGGACCGACACCTGCTTCCATTGAGCTGATTTCCAGTTTATTGACGCTGCGTTCGAGCGGTGCCGAGACCGCCAATCTGTCAGCTGTTGTTAAAGACGCCAATAATGTAGTGATTTCAGGGGTAACCGTTAACTTCAGCGCCACGGGCTCGGCATCGCTCAATGTCACCCAGCCAACAACGGACGCCACCGGCACGGCGAAAGCAACGCTCGGAACACCAAATAACCCTCAAAATCGCACCATTGTCGTAACCGCGACGGTGGCAGGTACCAGTCTGAGTGCTAACGTGAGCATCAGCGTAGCCGGTACACAGCTCGTTCTATCCGCACCGACTAGCATGGCTTCCGGGGATACGCAGCCTGTTACTGTCACGTTACGTGATTCCGATGGCAATGGCATTGCCAATCAGACCGTTCAATTGAGCTCCGCTCTCAGCAATGCCTTCAGCAACGGCAGTCCTCTCACGAACGCCTCCGGCAGCACAACTGTTAACTACACGGCAAGTGCCGGCGGTAATGAGACTGTTACTGCAACTGCATTGACTGGCAGCGTAACGGCTACCGCGGCGTTTACCATTTCTACACAAAGCTTTTCTTTGGTTAAACTGAATGGAGGAGGCCAAGTTGAGACTCCTCCCCAAGATATCCCTCTGAACCAGAACGCCACCGTGCGTGTGAACTGGTCTAACAATAATGGTCCTGTAACCGGTAATGTGCTTGTCGCCATAAGCCGTGGCAACATCAATGGTGCAGGTAGCTCTGCCACAGTGGCTGTGGCGGGCGGGACAGCAACATTCACCGTACAAGCCACCAATGCCGGTCCTGCCGTTGTGACGGCGACCGCCCAAGACGGGAGTGGGCTCACAACATCCTTAGGCTTGGAGTTTGTTGCGACCACTCCAGCAAGTATTGCCTTGACTTCTTCACCATCCTCGATTGGAACCGGTGGCAAGCAAAGTACGATCAACGCAGTAGTTCGTGATGCCAATGGCAATTTGGTCAAGAACCAGATAGTTATTTTCTCGCTAACGGATATTACTGGAGGGTCCATATCACCGACCAGCACCATCACGGATAGCGCAGGTTTGGCATCAACGGTTTATACCTCTTCGAACACCCCGAGCCAGACAAATGGCGTGCAGATATCTGGATCTGTAGCAAATAGCGTTGTTACCGGTACAACGACCCTGACCGTTGCACAAACTCCGTTGTTTATCTCGTTTGGTACTGGCAATGAAATTTTGGAACCGGACACCACTAGCTATATCAAGGAGTTCATCGTATTTATTACCGATGCCAACGGCGTGGCCCGGCCAAATCAGTCGTTCGTAGCCTCTGTTGTACCGTTACCAAATGATGGCTCTGCAAACCCTGATCCAGGAGTTGTCGATAAAGCAGCATATTCGAAAGGGGTGTACGGCTGGAATGGCACTATCTGGGTTGCTGTAGCTTCGGCAAATTGTAGAAACGAAGACGCCGATCTTGATGGTGTGTTGGACTTGGGTGAGGATTTCAACAATAGCAGTAACCTAACTCCAGGTAATCAGGTTGCACTGGATGCGTCGAGCAGTTTTGTAACAGATGCAAGTGGTTTTGCAACAATCAAGCTGCGTTATGCGCAGCAATATGCGAACTGGATGCAAGTGAGAATTCGCGTTACGGCAACTGTTAGCGGTACGGAGTCGGTAGCAGACCAAAAGTATTCACTACAAGGGGCGGCTGACGATTTCAACGAGGAAGACTCAGCTCCTCCTGGTCGAATTTACCCAGATGCTATAGGAAGTCCGTTTGGTCGTTCGGCTACTTGTGCTGATACCAATTAAAGTAGTTAACAAAAGGCCCGCATCTGCTGGCCTTTTGTTACTGGATTTTCGAGAGACAGGTTCTTGTATCGTTCTTAAACTGTTAAATTGAGAATGATATTAAGTGCAGTGCGCGCTTGATTGCTTTCAATAGCGATCAGGGGGTCGGCGAGATCTTCTATTGTAATCCGTTCGCGATAGTGGCGGTCAGCCCAGTTGTTTAGTTCAACAAATAACGCATCGCACAAGAACAGATTTCCTTTCATTGAATCCCTTTCCTCCGTGGTTAGAACGATACGCTGGCGCAGACAGGCCGGGCCGCCGCCGTTACGCATGCTTTGCTTAACGTCGAAGACATGCACCGCTTTGATTGGGCCGTTCTGGCTCAGTAACTCCTGCAGGTACGCCCAGACCCGTGGGTTGGCTTCGCATTCACCTGGGACGATCAGGGCCATGCCGCCGGTTGGCAGTGATACCAGCTGGCTGTTGAAGAGATAAGAGCGCACGGCGTCTTCAACTGGAACGGCTTTTGTGCTGACTTCGATGAAGTGCAGTTCGTCATCACCGTAGGCGCGGCGGATATCAGCCAGTGCAGCTTCCTTGTCGAGGAATGCTTGTTCGTGGAAGAACAGGACGTTGCGGTTGCCGACCGCGATAACATCGTTGTGGAACACGCCCTGATCGATCACGGCCGGGTTCTGTTGCACGAAAACCACCTTGTCGTCTCGCAGTTGATGCAAACGGGCGACAGCTTCAGAGGCTTCGCGAGTTTGCCGGGCCGGATACTTCTGTGGTGCCGGTTTGCTGGCATCAAAGGCGTACTTGCCGTAGACAAAAATCTGCACGCCGGGCTCGCCGTACTCCTTGCAAAGACGGGTGTGGTTGGCAGCGCCTTCGTCACCGAAATGATCGCCGAGCGGAAGCGGATCGTGATGCACGAAATGATTCGCGTCGGCGAAAATCGCGCGCAGCAATTTCGCTGTCTGTGGGCCTTCAATGGAGCGGTGAAAGCGATTGGCGAGATTGGCCGCCGTGAAATGCACCTTGCCATCAAGGCTGTCAGCCGATGGACTCATCGTGCAGGCGTTGGCAGTCCACATGCTGGACGCCGAGTTGACGCAGGCGAGCAGCACCGGTGCTTGCTTGGCGACCTTGTTCAGCACTTGGGCATCGCTGCCGGTGAAGCCGATGCGACGCAAGGTATCGAGATCCGGGCGCAGCAGCGGCGGCAGAATTGCTTGCGGAATGCCGAGCTTGTGCAGCGCGTACATTTTCTGCAGGCCCTGTTTGACCGCTTCGCGCGGATTCGACACCGCCGACTGGTTGCCCATGCTGGCGACGTTGCCGTACGACAGTCCGGCGTAGTTGTGGGTCGGGCCGACCAGACCATCAAAGTTGATTTCGTAGGCTTGTGTCATGTTGGTTTCGCCTTTTGCTGCAGAATTTATTTTGTAGGAGCGGTGGTTAGAGTTTCATTCCCGGTGACAGCTGTGCCGGCAAGCTGCAGGCTTCGCTTTCCATCGAAGCTACCGGATAGCTGCAATAGTCGGCGGCGTAGTAGGCGCTGGCGCGGTGGTTGCCGCTGGCGCCAATGCCGCCGAACGGTGCCGCTGAGCTGGCGCCGGTCAGTTGCTTGTTCCAGTTGACGATGCCGGCGCGGATGTCGCGGTAGAACTGTTCGTACTGGGCTTTGTCATCGCTCAGTAAACCCGCGGCCAGGCCAAAGCGGGTGTTGTTGGCGAGTTCAATCGCCTGTTCAAAACTGTTGTAGCGATAAACCGACAACAGCGGCCCGAAGTATTCTTCGTCCGGAACCGCGCGCGCTTCAGTCAGATCGATGATGCCCGGCGACAGCAGCGCGGTGCCGTCTTGGACTCGTCGCATTTTCAGCAGCGGGTAGCCGCCTTTGGCTTCGAGTTCATCCTGCACTTTCAGTAACTTGTTTGCCGCCGGCACGCTGATCACGGAACCCATGAATGGCGCCGGTTCGGCGTTGTAAGCACCGACCTGCAATTGCTGAGCGGCATCGACCAGCGCCGACAGGAATTTGTAGCCGTCGTCGTTGTTCGGCACCAGCAGGCGACGGGCACAGGTGCAGCGCTGGCCGGCAGTGATGAACGCCGATTGCAGTGTGTGGAACACGGCCGCTTTCAGATCATTGATGTCGCCGATGACGAGCGCGTTGTTGCCGCCCATTTCAAGCGCCAGAATCTTGTGCGGTTGACCGGCGAGCTGGGCATGCAGCGCGTAGCCGGTGCCGGCCGAACCGGTGAAAAAGAGGCCATCAATGCCAGCGTGACCGGCCAGCGCGACGCCAGTGTCGCGTGCGCCTTGCACCAGATTCAGCACCCCTGCGGGCAATCCGGCCGCGTGCCAGAACTCGACGGTTTTGGCAGCAACACCCGGCGTCATTTCGCTCGGCTTGAACACCACCGTGTTGCCGGCCAGCAGCGCCGGCACGATATGACCGTTCGGCAAATGCCCGGGAAAATTGTACGGGCCGAACACGGCGACGACGCCATGGGGCTTGTGCCGGGTCGCGTTCGTGGTATCGCCGGTGGTGCTTTCTTTGACGCCGGTGCGTTCATGGTAGGCCCGGATCGAAATGTCGATCTTGCCGACCATTGCCGCGACTTCCGTTTTCGCTTCCCACAGTGGCTTGCCGGTTTCCTGACCAATCAAGTCGGCGAGCACATCGGTATTGGCTTTCAGTTGCGCTTCGAATGCTTTCAGCACTGCGATACGCTCATCAAGGGTGCGGGTGCGCCAGCTCGCGAACGCGGTGCGCGCTGCGCTGATCGCGGCATCGACATCGCCAGCATTGGCGGCGTTGCCTTGCCAGACGGCTTGCTGTGAGACCGGGTTGGTCGACTGAAAATGCTCGCCATGGCCGGACTGCCAGGCGCCGTTTATGAAGAGTTCGGTGTGCAGAGTCATTTGATTTCCTCGGCAGTTTCGCGTGCTGCGAGAACCACCCCTAGCCCCTCCTTGACAAGGAGGGGGATAAAAAATGTTCGGCTATCGGTAGTTCAGCCCGCTGTAGTCGAGCATGCAGACTTAGTACAGCTTGCAGGCGCGCACCGGCTCGCCGCTGTGCAATTCCAGGGCATCGACGACTTTTGCTGGCAGCAACAGATTGCCGGCATCATCGAACGCCAGTTCGGTCAAACATGCGCGATAGCCTTCGCGTTTGGTATTGCTGACCAGATAGGTTTCCGGTTGGGTGCTGGTGCCGGCTGGTGCGATGCTCCAGTCAAAGCGATTGCTTTTGCGCACGATGCGGATCGAGCGGATATCGGCTTCGATGCTCGGGCCGGCGTCGAAAATGTCGACGTGGCCGGTGTAGCGAAAACCTTCGGCGATCAACATGTCATAAGCCGGCTGGGTATCCGGATGCACCTTGCCGATCACGGCACGCGCTTCTTCCGGCAGCATGCACAGGTAAATCGGGTAATGCGGCATCAATTCGGCGATGAACTGGTTGCCGTAGGTGCAGAGCGCGTCGGCTTCCGGAAACTCCATCGAGAAGAATTTCTTGCCCAGTGCTTCCCAGAATGGCGAATAACCTTTTTCATCGGAGACGCCACGCATTTCGGCAATGACGCGCTCATCAAAGCGCTGGCTGAATTCACTGAGAAACAGAAAGCGTGAGCGTGACAGCAGCTTGCCGTTGCGGCCGCCGCGGTAATCGGCGTCGAGAAACAGCG
>CAMLNB010000204.1 GCA_946481205.1 uncultured Kangiella sp.
GCTCGGTGTCGGTTATGTCCTGATGGGCGACGGCTACTGAGACAGCAGCGGGACCCGCTCCGGTGGCACCGACGGCGTCACCGGAACAGCGGCCGGTTCTTGATCCCAGACCGGTTCTTGATCAAAGACTCCAATCTGATACTGCTGGCGAAGCTGTTCCAGCTCGCCGCTGGCACGCATCGCCGCCAATTCCGTGTTGATGATCTCCCGCAGTGCGTGGCCATAACGATACGGTTTGGCGATCAGCATCAGGAGCGGCGACGGCGGCACATCCGGAATCAGGCTGTGGGCAAACTCGCCGGTGGCCAGAAAGTCCTGACCGAGCAAACGAAAGCCGCGGATCGTCTCAACGTTGTACGGCAGCACGTCGCAACGTTCATTACGCAGTAGCTGAAATACCGCCGAAAAACTCTCTGCTTCGGTGTGCAGTTGCTCGGCACTGAGCCCGAACATGGAGAAGTTGTGGCCGGCCAGGCCACAGACGCGCAGGTTCTGCAAATCCTGTTTGCTTTGTACTGGCGAGCGTTCCGGAAAACGGCGCTGCAAATAGAAACTGTGGAAGTGCACGTACTCAAACGGCTCGGTCATCAGGTAGGTGCGGGCGCGTTCGGGATTAGGGCTGCTGTTGATCACCAGCTGATAGGTGCGGCCGTGGGCAACTTCCTGCAGGCAGCGGCGTAGTGGCAGCAGATCGATTTCCAGGCGCCAGCCATGTTTGGTCAGAATCTGTCGCAGCAGGGCCTGACCGAATCCCTTGATCTCATGCCGGCCATCCGCATCGGTGCCACGCCAGCGGAACGGCGGATAATCCTGATCATTGTCACAGGCACGGACCAGCCGAGGCTCCGCGGAAACCACTCCGCCGGTCAGCAGCAGCAGTGACAACAGCCCAGCCGACACCACCCGCATCGGGTACTCCTGTTGCGCTGGAATCCGCGTATCGGAACCGCAGTCTCGAAATCAGTCGCTTTGACTGAGTGTAGGCGACATCGCCAGTGCCTGCGGCGCGCGCCGGGCAGTTTTGCTAGACTGCGCGCCTCATTGCCAACCGAGAGCCGCCATGACGGTAGACCAGCTGATTGCCAGCATGACGCCCGAAATCCGGGAAAAATTGACTCGCGCGGTCGAGCTGGGCAAGTGGCCTGATGGTGGTCGGCTCAGCGACGAGCAGCGCAGCCTGATTATCGAAGCGCTGATGATCTGGCAGGCGCGCTATCAGCCAGACAATGGCGAGGCCTATACCATTGATGAGAACGGTGAAATGCGCTTTCTCTGCGACAGCGAGAAAGAGCGGCTGGAAGCCGCGCACACCACATTCAAGGTTACGCTGCAGTAAGCCGAATGCCGAAGCCGGCGCCGTCGGCCAAATGTGCCAAGCGCGCTCAGTAGCGACCTGGCGCCAGTTGCAGCACATCGTGGCGATCACGGCCTTGGCTGCCGCGTTGCCAATGGCTCACTGACAGGTAAAACACACTCTCGGCGCTGACCTCAGCAACCTGCTTGTTGCCATGCAAACGAGCGCCCGCCAAATCAAAGCGACTGCTGTTGGCCTGAATGGCGGTGTCGCCGCGAATGTCGATGGCCGTGCCCGTCAACATCGAACGCTCCGCACTGACCGCTGTCGTGTTGGAGTGAATGTCGACGTCGATCAGTTCCACCGAAGCATTCTGCAGAATCAGCTGGCCAATGCTGGCCTCTTCGATCGTGATGCCGTGGCAGTTCTGCAAACGCAGCGTCCGGAAATTGCCGGTGTAGCGCAAACCGTTTTGGTTGAGACAGTCGCGATCCGGCGCGTGCGCCAACAATTCGATGGCAACAGTCGGACGAGGTGGTGCTGGCGTGAGCGGCAGCGCCAAGGCATCAACCAGCACTCGATGAAATTCGGCCGGCATCTCCAGCATCGGCGCATGGCCGGCGCCTGGGACAAGATGCAAGCGGGCGTTGGTCATGCGCTTGGCCAGCAAGCGGCCAGTACGCAACGGCGTGACCTTATCATGGCTGCCCCAGAGGATCGTCGTTGGCACCCGGGTTTCGCGAATGGCAGCGGAGAAATCGGTTTCGACCAAGCCGATGGCGGCATCAATCATTGCCTGATCACGCAGGAACAACGTCCGCAGCGCCGGGTTGTCGCGCAGAAAGCCACTCAGATCAAAAATCTGCTCCGGCCAAGCCAGCACATTGCGTTTGAGCAGTTCAACATGGCGGCCGACTTTGCTGAGCACATTGTCCAATGGCGGCACGCCGAGCTGCTGGGGTAGCGGCAACTGAGCAATGTGATTGACGAACACCTGTTTCTGCAGCACGCCCGCCACATCAACCAGGACCAAGCGTTCGATGTTTTGCGGATACCGGTGCGCCAGTTGCAGTGCAATGGCGCCGCCCAAGGAATGCCCGATCACAAGCGCCTGAGCCACGGCGTAATGCGCCAGGGTTTCCTGCAGGAGCGTCGTCAGTGGCGCAAATTCGTAGCCCTGAGCAAGTGCAGGTGAACCACCGAAACCCGGCAGATCGATGGCCAGCACATGGTAGCGTTGACTGAGCTGGTTAATGTTTTCGCGCCAATCATGGTGGCCGTTGGTGCCCAGGCCATGAATCAGCAACACGGTTTGTTCGTGTTGTTCGCCCGCTTGCGCGGTTAGCAGCACCGCGCCGCTGGAACTGGTAAAGCACTGATAGCGCAAACCGGGCAATGCCAGCTGGGCGAGATCTTTGCTCGCCAACGCTTGTGCGCCTGCGGCAGAACCTGGCTGACACTGAAAACGCGGTGCGGCCACCGGGCCGGCGGGTATCGTGTTGGCGCTGATCACCATCGGTGCGGCAACGAGCGCCAATAGCCCGCATTTGAACAGTGCTCGCCAGCCGGTTCTGGCTTCAGCCAAGAGAAAGTTCTCCACGCAGGTTTTGCTGCATCCGCTTTTTGATCTCGGCGGTATCGAGCCCGAGCGAGAACAGATAATAGAGCTTGGTCAGTGCCGCTTCGCGAGTCATGTCATAGCCACTGATGACGCCGTGTTGCATCAGTACGCGGCCGCATTCGTAGGTGTTCATGTCAACCAAGCCGCGATAGCACTGGGTGCAATTGACCACGATGACGCCGCGATCACTGGCTTCCTGCAACACCCGCAGCAGTTCGGTATTTTTCGACGGGGCATTGCCGCTGCCATAGCTTTGCAGAATCAAACCCTGCAACGGCGGTTTCAGAAAGTTTTCGATGATGCCGGCATTGATGCCGGGGAACAGCGACATGGTGCCGACCATTGGCGGGTCCAGACGTTGCACGCGCAGCGGCTTGTTCGGTCCCGGCAGCAGCAGTGAACGGTTGACCTCGATCGAGATGCCGACTTCAGCCAGCGGCGGAAAGTTCGGTGAGTCGAACGCATGAAAGCCATTGGCATCGACTTTTTGTGAGCGATTGCCGCGATAAAGTCTGTCGTGGAAATACAGGCAGACTTCCGGAATGTCGTAATTCGCCGCCAGCAGCACCGCGCTGATCAGATTGTCGCGGCCATCGGTGCGCAATTCGCACATCGGGATCTGCGAGCCGGTGACGATCACCGGCTTGGCCAAGTCTTCCAACATGAACGACAGCGCCGAGGCGGTGTAGGCCATGGTGTCGGTGCCGTGCAGGATCACGAAGCCGTCGAACTGGTCGTAGTGATCGCGGATGTCCTGGGCAATGCGCCACCATTCCGATGGCGTCATGTCTGAGGAGTCGAGCAGGGTTTCAAACTCGCGCACGACCACGCGCGGCATTTCAGCGCGCTGGCCATTGCCCGGCTGGAACTCCGGCATGGCCCGGATGACTTCATCCAAGTAGCCGCGTACCGGCGCATAGCCGTTGGCGGTTTTCTTCATGCCGATGGTGCCGCCGGTGTGGGCGATATAAACAGAGCGGGTCATGACCGGACCGGGTAGGGGACAGATGGTCGCTATTGTAGCCGGGCCGACCTATCCGGAACGATCGGGCCAGTTTGTCGGCTCGGGTCAGATTCCGAGCCGGAAACTGGTACAAATCCTGTGAAAATTGCCGTTTGGCCGGGTCGCGGCCAGAAATCGCTCGCTTTTTGCCCCATCAGCCCCTATAGTTCGCGCCCTTGCTGCGGGCATCAAAACCGCGGTGGGTATGAGCCTCACCAATCCTCCTCCTGCGAGCGCGACTTCGCGCCAGGGTCCGGTTCCTCGAACCAGACCTGATCCCTGCAGGTATCCGGCTTGGCGGCATGACGTGTTTTCGCCAAGTTGCGGGTGGCCCGCTCTGCTGATGCAGAGGCGTGGACCGATGCCCGGTTCCGGCTGACACATTAACTGATGTAAGGCAGTGGCTACCGCGTAATGCGCGGCTCGGCAGGCTTTTGTTTGGCGAAAAATTCCGCGTGCGGACATCCTCGCCCTGAACAAACCGGTCTGCAGCGGCCATGGCTGCCGTTTGCGCCCCGTTGGGGCAGGAAAAATGACCTTGTCTACGATGATCGACACCCAAACCGACGTTGCAATCGAAACCACTACTTCTGTTTCGTTTGCTGATCTGAACCTTGATTCACGCCTGATGCAGGCACTCGAAGCGCTGAATTTCGTTCAGCCCACCGCCATTCAGCAGGAAGCCATTCCGGTCATTCTGCAAAACAAAGACGTGATGGCCTCGGCCCAGACCGGCACCGGCAAAACCGCTGCCTTCATGCTGCCGACGCTGCACAAACTGCTGACCGCGCCGCCGAAAGGCACGGGCAAAGGCCCGCGTGTACTGGTGCTGTCGCCGACCCGCGAACTGGCCCAACAAATCAACGATGCCGTTCGTGATTTCGGCAAGAACACCAAACTGCGTATGGGCACCATCGTTGGTGGCGTCTCGTACTTCCACCAGGAAAAACTGCTGTCGCGTCCGTTCGACATTCTGGTCGCCACCCCGGGCCGCCTGATGGATCACATGGACAAAGGCCGCATCGATTTCTCGCGCATTGAATTGCTGATTCTCGACGAAGCCGACCGCATGCTGGACATGGGCTTTGTTGATGACGTCGAAATGATCGCCAGCAAAATGCCGGCTGATCGCCAGACCTTGCTGTTCTCGGCCACGCTGGAAGGCGAAGTCGAGCGCGTCGCCCGCAAGCTCCTGAACGAGCCGGTCCGTATCCAGACCGCCAGCGTCCGCGAGAAGCACGAATCGATTACCCAATCGGTGTTGGCTGCGGACGATTTCGGTCACAAGAATTCGCTGCTGACCTCGCTGCTTGAGCGCAAAGAGATGCAGCAGGCCGTGGTTTTCGTTGCCACCAAGAATGGCACCGAAGAACTGGCAGAAACCTTGAAAGCCCAAGGCATCAGCGCCGATGCGCTGCACGGCGACATGAAGCAGGGCTTCCGTCGTCGCGTGCTGGAAAAAATGCATGAAGGTCGTTTGAAAGTGTTGGTTGCGACCGATGTCGCTGCCCGTGGTTTGGACGTCAAAGGCGTCACCCACGTCATCAACTTCGATCTGCCAATGGTTTCAGAAGATTACGTGCACCGTATCGGTCGTACCGGCCGTGGTGGCGCTACCGGTGAAGCGCTGACCCTGGTCAGCCCGCGCGAGTGGCACAAGCTGTTCCGCATCGAACAAATGCTCGGCACCAAGCTCGACGAAATCGTCATCGAAGGTCTGGAGCCGCGTAGCGGTCGGCCGTCGCGTGGCGGTGGTCGTAGCGGTGGTACCGGTCGCGGCGGCCCTTCGCGTGGTGGTGAGCGCGGTGGTCGCAGCTTCGGTGGCGGTCGTTCGGATTCGCGTTCGCATGCTTCGCGTGGCCCGAGCCGCAGTGATTTCGGTAGCGATGATCGGTTTGCCCGTGACCGCACCGAGCGCAGCTTCGGTGATCGTCCGCGTGCTGATCGTTCGCAGTCGGATCGTCCTTATGGCGATCGCCCGCGCTCGGATCGTCCTTACGGTGATCGTCCGTACAGCGATCGGCCGCGTGCCGAGCGCTCGTTTGACAACCGCGGTGGTGATCGCGCGAATGACAATCGTGGCAATTTTGCTCCGCGCAACGATCGTAGCGAATACACCGAACTGACCGCGCACAGCTTCAAGCGCGAAGAGCGTCCGCGTTCGGATCGGTTCAGCCGTGATGCCGCTCCGGCACGCGACAGCCGTGGCCCGAGCCGTTTTGAGCGCAGCGATCGTCCAGCACCGCGCAGTGATCGTTTCGCTGACAGCGCCCGTCCGGCCCGTAGTGATCGTGCTGATCGCCCGGCCCGTCAGGATGGTGAACGTCCGTCGCGTTTCGCCCAAGGCGAGCGCTTGTCGGTACGTAGCGAGCGTTCGGACAGCGCGCCGCCGCGTCGCAGCCGCCGCT
>CAMLNB010000205.1 GCA_946481205.1 uncultured Kangiella sp.
AAGTCCGAAAAGAAAATGGGGAGCTTGGCTCCCCATTTTCTTTGCTTCTAGCGTCGTGTCCTGCGCCATGCCAACGCCAGCAGCGGCAGCAGGCCGAACCAGGCAAATGAACCACCACCGCCTCCGCCACCACCACCACCGCCTCCTCCACCACCTGTCGGGGCATTGACTGTGACCAACACGGTTTTGATATCTGAGCCACCATTGCCATCACTTACACGAACGCGGAAAGACAGAACATCGGCGGCGTTTGGCGCGGTAAATGAGGCTTCGGCTGCCGTAGCGCCTGTTAGGCTGACACTGGTTCCGCCAGTCTGTACCCATTGATAGCTCAGTGGATTGTTGTCGACATCGGTACTGCTTGCCGCGCTCATGCTGACAGCCGCCGCCGCCGCTGCAGTTACTGAACTCTGACCAACGCGAGCAACCGGCGGTCGATTGCCGGTTGGTGTCAAAATATTCACTTGCTCGAATTTAGCTCGTAGTACGTCAGCGTGAGGCCCTGCCGGGCGCAGGCGCTCGGCAGCATCAATGGTCGCCAACGCCATGTCCTGCATCGTCAGGTCAGCACCAAGACCAAAGTGAGATTCGAGAACAATCTGGTCAACCTCCGATCGCGGAATATTTTGCAACTTCAACTCGTACAGCGCTTGAAATAGCGGCGTGGCCCAAAGCTCATCGCCGAGTACCCCGCCGACAGTTTCATGAGCTCCGTAGGTGTTGGCGCTGCTGTACTGATTCTGAGTCTTATCCATACGACGACCAGGCCAGCAACCAGGGCCATCCCAGGTGTAGACCTGACCCGGATCAAAAGCCTCGCCATTTGTTGTGCTCAGGCTATAAGAGCCTGCCCAATAGTCACCAAAGCCCTCACCCATTGCGCCAGTGTCGCCCCCATCCCAATCCGGATTGATGTTCTGCTGAATCGCGTGACCGTACTCGTGCAGAATCACATCGGCATCTTCGTTGTCATCGACACAGCCATGACCGAAAGCCAACCACTGCTGGCCACCGCCATACGAGTAATGCGAGTTGTCATCACCATCAAGGCCATGCGTATCGACTCGCATCGGAAATTCGATAATGCCGGTTGCACCAGTGAATCCCAGGCTCTGGATATAGCGCTGCGATTGGTCGAGATGAAAGTATGTATTGGCGTCATTGAACACATTGCTGCCACGCTTCGCTGTCCAGTTGCCGTCGGTATCTGTACTCGGCGCAGCTGTCGGGGCTTCAATTTCTTCTATGGTTACCCATGGACCATTCAGTCGGTACAGGCCACCACTGAATTCGATATCGAGCAGGTTACGCGTCAGATAGGCGGAGTCGGGAATAGTGGAGGTATCAAGTAACGCATAGCTTTTCTGTGTCGTGCGCGGATCGGGGTCGAACGTCAAGGCGGTACCACTGGCCTTTAACTTTTGTGCCGCTCCATGCGCAACTTTTTGAGCAGCAGAGGTCTGCCACTGGGCCAGTGCCTCGCTCAACGGACGGTGGTTCGGGTTGGCGGCGGCAGCTGGCCAACGCTTGCCATACTCGGCAGGATTGGCCGCATGCTTGCGCGGCAGATCAACTCGCCGAGCGATCAGGACCTCGCCATTTTGTGCATCAACAATATGCTCCCATGCCCCATTTGGTTGAGTGGTGGAAATCTGAGTGCGATATCCCAGCACCAACTTGCCTTCCACGTTGACATAGTACAAATCACTGGTCGGCTCGAAGTGCAGTGGGCCCGTGGCTTGCAAATAGCCCCAAGCTTTTTCCAATGCTTGCTCTTTGGTCAGAGCAACACCTACTTTGGCTTGGCCAGAAGAAACAGGATGCGTGCTGTTGAACGCTCGACTGACCATTCCGGTTTCGTTATCAATCGAAATGATGACTTTTCCGCGCAGCACTGGAACGCCATTCAGGACTTGCTGATAATGGTAATGCGTTGCGGTCAGACTTTTCTGCACATGGCTAAACTGGAGTTGCTCCAGATTGGCCGAAAGACCGAAATCGCTGGCACGCTGCCGTATGAACACTTTCGCCAAAACATCGCCTTGGGCTGCGTTCTTCAGTAGTATCGGCTGGCGTGGCGCCAGAATCAGTTTTGTTGTTTGCCGATGGTCGCTGTGCTGGCGGACCATTTCGGAAGCACTGGCCAAGGCAGGCAACAACGCGACAACCATTACGGCAGTTTGTTTAAGGCGAAATATTTTCATCACACAACTCCTGATGTGAAAAACGTGATGTCCTGCAGAAACGAGATTACTTTGCCACACCCAATAATCGATTGGCCTGTGCGTGATCGGATAGTCTGAAGATGGTCCCGTAGGGTTGCTCGGCTTGTACTATGTAGCCACTGGTCGAGTACAACCAACGACCATGAGAGCCGCCGAAATCAACAAGATAGGCAAACTCTGGCCGTTGCTTCAACAGGACTTTCTGTTTGCTCTGCCACAATGCATTGAGCGCCGAGAGATCAGCGGCATCGGTCAAGCGGTTGTGTTGTTGCCCATCTGACGCGGCCACTACTGTCACAGCAGATGACGGGGAGCTCGCCCCGTGTACACAAGCGGTCGTTAGCAAAACTGATAGCAGGGCCATCATAGCGAGTCGCATCACCACTTCGAACTCCTGTTCCATGTATCAAAATGTAATTAATTTTCAACCACTTGCCACGCAATCCTGCGCGCAGCGCACCTTGCCGCATTGCCCCTAGCATTGCAATGACCGTAGGTTTGCATTGTGAATATGACACAGGCGACTAACAAAGTACGTCACAACCCTAGCAAATCCCAATGCTCACGAGCCTGTACACCAAAACAAAAACGGCACCCAAAGGTGCCGTTCGACAAAACCTCCTACCAGCCAAACCTCAGCCTTTCAGCGCCTGCGCGACCCGCTTGCCATACTCGGGGTCGGCTTTGCTGAACTGGGCCAGCATGCGTTCCTGAATCGAGGCGTTGGCCTGGCTCAGGCCACCGGCGATATTGCTGACCAGTTGCTGTTTCTGATCTTCGTTCATCAGCCGGAACAGCGCACCGGCCTGGCTGTAATAATCCTCGTGCGACTGATCGTAGGCTTTGACCCAGGCCTCGCCCAAGGACAGTGGTGGCGGTGCAAACTGCGGTGCCGGCGCTGGCGCGCCTTGTTCCACCTGATCATTGGGGTAATAGTTCACTCCGCTGTCCTGGTTGTTTTCGTGTGGCTTGTTGGCGCCACCGTGCATCGGGCACATGCCAGCCATCGCACCGTCACGCTGATAATGATGTACCGGGCAACGCGGCTGATTGACCGGCAATTGGTTATGGTTGACGCCAACGCGATAGCGATGCGCATCCTGATACGCCAGCAAGCGACCTTGCAGCATTCTGTCCGGCGACGGGCCGATGCCCGGCACGAAATTACTCGGCGCGAACGCGGACTGCTCGGTCTCGGCAAAGTAATTGCCAACATTGCGGTTCAGTTCCAGCACACCGATGTCAATCAGCGGCACGTCTTTGTGCGGCCAGATCTTGGTCAGATCAAACGGGTTGATCGGAAAGCTCTTCGCCTGCGCTTCGGTCATGATCTGCACTTGCACCGTCCAGCGCGGAAACTCGCCGCGCTCAATCGACTGCACCAAATCTTGCTGGGCACCGTGGGCTGGATGCTTGTGCGCATCTTCACTGCGGACATTCTTGATGCCCTGCTGGGTTTTGAAATGCCATTTGAACCAGAACCGCTCGCCTTTGCTGTTCCAGAAGCTGAAAGTATGCGAGCCAAAACCATGCATATGCCGGTAGGTCAGCGGAATGCCACGGTCGGACATCAGAATGGTCATCTGGTGCAGCGATTGCGGATGATTGGCCCAGTACTCAAACGCCCGGGCCGGGTTTGGCAGATTGGTGCGCGGATCTTTTTTCTGTGAATGAATGAAGTCAGGAAACTTGCCCGGATCATTCAGGAAGAACACCGGTGTGTTATTGCCGACCATGTCGTAATTGCCCTGGCGGGTGTAGAACTTCACGGCAAAGCCGCGCGGGTCACGGGCATAGTCGCTGGAGTCCTGGCCACCACCGACAGTCGAGAAGCGGACAAACACCTCGGTTTTGTCGCCGGCTTTTTGCAAGAAATCGGCAATCGTGTAATCACTCAAGGATTTGTTCAGCGTGAAGGTGCCATAAGCACCGGTGCCTCGGGCATGCACCACGCGTTCCGGAATTCGCTCGCGATTGAAATGCGCGAGTTTTTCAAACACATGCACGTTGTCCCACGTCAGTGGGCCGCGCTCACCGGCCGTCAAACTGTTGTTGTCATCGGCGACCGGTGCGCCGGCCGAAGTCGTCAGAGTGGTTCGCGTCATGTGAGGCTCCTGTCCATCATGAAATTGATGCGTGAATTCGACGTGTGAAATCGAAGCGGTGCGCTGCGGCTCGACAACACCAACGAGCAAACGACATCAGCACTGCGGTGTGCAGGCAGACTACGACCCCACCCCGCTGCGCGACAGACGACTGTCACGATGACAAAGATAGGAAACGATGATGACGATTTCCTGCATCAACTCAGCAAAGGCATAAGCGAAGCGCATTTGGCTTGCCACCCGCCCCGCCAGCCGTTGACAGCCTCCCCCGCCATCCCCGATAGTCCGGCAGACTGTTTAGCATCATGGACAGCAAGCCCATTATTTTGGACAGCCAGCCATCTGCAGCTGGCCACGTCCACGTGACGACGAGCACCGCCATGACCCATGCCACGGCAGCCTTGGGCCCGATCAGCACCAAGGCCATCGCCCCCCTGCAACAGCAGGAGGCGGACGCCTTTCTTGCCCGCCGACCGAAAAGCCGGGCGCTGTTCGAGCAGGCCCGCGCCAACCTGCCCGGCGGCGTGCCGATGCATTGGATGAAGGACTGGGGCACCCCGGTGCCGTTGTTCATCGACCACGCCCGCGGCATCACGCTGACCGATATCGACGGCAACGCGTACCGCGACTTCTGCCTCGGCGACACCGGTGCCATGTTTGGCCACTCGCCCATCGCCGTGCAGCGGGTGCTGCGCGATCACGCCGGCGATGGCCTGACCGCGATGCTGCCCGGTGCCGATGCCGGCGCCGTCGCTGCGCATCTGGCCGAGCGATTTGGCTTGCCGTACTGGCAAGTCACCGCCACCGCTACCGACGCCAATCGCGCGATGCTGCGCTGGGCGCGGGCGGTCGCCCAGCTTGATGATCCGAAGCGAAACAAAGTGTTGGTCTTCAATGGCTGCTACCACGGCACCGTCGAAGAAACGATGGTGCAGTCGGATGACACGCGCACTTACAACCGCCCGGGCTTGGTCGGTCAGATTTTCGACTTGTCACAAAGCACAGTCGCCGTTGAATTCAATGATCGCGCGGCGCTGACGCGCGCACTCGCACGTGGCGATATCGCCTTGTTGCTCGCCGAACCGGTGATGACCAATTGCGGCATGGTGCTACCCGACGACGGCTATTGGGCCTTCGCGCAAGCCGAATGCAAAAAACACGGCGTGCTGCTCGCCATTGATGAAACGCATTGCATTTCCAGTGGCTGGGCCGGCTACACCGGCAGTCATCAGTTGCAACCGGATTTCTTTGTGCTCGGCAAACCGATTGCTGGCGGCCTGTGCGCGGCGGTCTACGGTTTCAGCGCCGAGATTTACGCGAAGATGCAGCGCGTCAACGCCCAGCGCGAACCCGGCCACAGCGGCATGGGCACCACACTCGCCGCCAATCTGCTGACCTTGCGTGCCATGCGCGCGATGCTCACCGAAGTGATGACGCCGGATGCTTACGCACACATGCTGCCGCTGGCGGAATACCTGGCAACGCAGCTGCGTGCACTGTTTCAACGCCATGCGTTGCCGTGGTCGGTTGCGCAAGTCGGTGCCCGCTGTGAATGGATTTTTTCGCCGACGGTGCCACGCACCGGTGGCGAAGCCTTGGCGCGCGAGGAAGATCACGGCCTCGGCGCCGCGCTGCATCTGGCGCTGCTCAATCGCGGCGTGCTGGTTACGCCGTTTCATCATATGTGCCTCGTTTCCCCGGCCACTCAGCGCGCCGACATCGACGCGTTGCTGAACGCTCTCGATGACAGCCTGTTGCTGTTGAAGCATCTGTCGCAGCCTGCCGGCTGATCTGTCTTGCTTGCAGTCGGCCGGCGGACAGCCGCTGGCCCACCAGTGTCAAAAACAACAATAACGCTGCATCAAACGGAGTGATCGTCATGAACGCCCATATCCATCACCATCTGCTCGCTGAGCTGCAGGAATTTCGCCGTCGCTGCCCGAGCATTGATCATCTCTACGCCCTGCTTTGCGACAACAACGGCGTGCTGCGC
>CAMLNB010000206.1 GCA_946481205.1 uncultured Kangiella sp.
GGCTGCTACTGCGGCAATCTCCAGCTCACGATCACGCTGAGCAAATCGCCCACTGACTACCAACCACGCGCCTGTGACTGTGATTTCTGTTGCAAGCATGGTGCGGCGTGGTTGTCGGATGCCGATGGCGCGTTGGCTATTCAGGTGAATGACGTGGCGCAGCTGCGCCGGTATCGGCAAGGCGCCGAGCTGGCGGAGTTTTTGTTGTGCGCGCATTGCGGTGTGTTGGTGGCGGTGACGTATGTGGTGACTCAACAGGATGTCGCGGACCGGCGTTATGCCGCCATTAATATTCGTGCGGTCAATGGTGCGAGTCTTGCGCCTGCGGTAGCGGCGTCACCCAAGCAATTGGCGCCGGAAGAGAAAACCGCGCGCTGGCAACGCTTGTGGTTTGCCGATGTCGCGCTGAATGGCAACACGTCGGATTGAGTCAATCTTAAACATGCTGATCGCGCGACGTGCATGGCAAAACGTTTCATTCACGAGTCATCCGCGTTCTGTAGGATGAGCTGAAAAACTGGATCAGCGTAGGGAAAGAGGTGAGGGCGGCGATGCGACATATCGGAATTGTCGGTTGTTCGGCGGAAGGCGCGGCACTTTGCTATCGCACCATTTGTGCAGAAGGTGCGGCGCGGCTCGGGCCGCACGCGCACCCGGAAGTCACCTTGCATACGCCATCGTTGGCCGACTATGTTGCCTGTTTGGACAATGGCGATTGGGAAGGCGTTGGCCGTTTGATGCTGGCCTCGGCGGAGAAACTCGCCAAAGCCGGCGCCGAGTTTCTGATCTGCCCGGACAACACCATTCATCAGGCGTTCTCGTATGTGGCGCCGCGCTCGCCGCTGCCGTGGCTGCATATTGCGGAGGTGGTGGCTGGTGTCGCGAAGGCACGCGGTTACCAACGCGTTGGCATTACCGGCACGCGCTGGTTGGTCGAGAGCGAGGTGTACCCGGAGAAACTGGCCGCGTGCGGTATCGCTGCGGTGCGGCCCACTGATGAGCAGCGCCGGGTCATGGGCCGGTTGATCATGGATGAGCTGGTTTGTGGCCGCATCGAGCCGAGCACCGTGGCGTATTTCCAGCAGGTGATCCGCGAACTGAAAACTGCCGGTTGCGATGCGGTGGTGCTCGGTTGCACCGAGATCCCGCTGATTATTCATGACGGCAATTCGGCATTGCCGACGCTGGATTCAACGCGCTTGCTGGCGCGTGCCGCTTTGGATTACGCGGTGAATGTGGCCAAGTAAATCGCCCCAAGTAAATCGCACCAAGTAACTCACACCAAGTAACTCGCACTGAACGAAACAGAAACGGCGCCAACTGGCGCCGTTTCTGTTTCTGCGTTGTTCACTGCCTTCAAAACGCTCAGTTGCTCTTGGCGTACTTGGCCGGCACTTCAAAGCGGCTGTCGCGTTCCGGCTGCAAACCGATTTGTTTGATCTCGTAAGCAAACTCGATCAGCGGGCCCGCCGGTGCCGGCTTGGCGGTGTTTCCCGTGATCCAGTCGAGCGGGTTACTGCTGACAGTCGTTTGCGCCGGTTTCTCGCCAGCGCCGCAGGTGTTGTCGGTGGCGGTCCATTGCACTTTGGTCGCCATCGAGAAGCCTTTCATTTTCTGCAGCTCTTTGCCGAGTGTGCTGGCCCAGTTTTCCGCTTTCGGGCCGAGCGAGGTGCCGAGACCGGCGAGCGCGCGGTAGACATCCGGGTTCAGTTGCGTGCGCGTGACCAAGTCCGCGGCCATCGCTTTGCCGTACTGCAGATCGAACTGGGTTTGCATGGCCAGTGCGTCTTTCAGGCTGCCGCTTGGCGTGGTGTTCCAGAAATCGAAGGTGACATTGTTGACGGCTTTTTTGCCGGCCGGATCTTTCATTTCCACCAGCCAGGTCAAGCGATAGAGCTGGGCTTCGGCGCCAGCAATGTTGCGCTTGTCACTTTGTTGCGCGCCTTTGAGTGTGTTCTTGACCACGGTCAATTTGCAGCTGTCTTGCGACGGTTCGTTTGGCTTCGGCTGGCCTTCGCTCGGCTTGTCAGCGCCGGTGCCGGGTTGCGCTGGCAGCGGGCAACCGGTCAGAGGGCATTCGGTATAGCTTTTTGCTTTGTGATCGAGCTGCCATTGCAGCTTGCGATCCAGGCGCAGCACTTCATCGGTGCCGGACATCATCCGGCCGAGCGTGTTGCGCAGCAGCCAGTTTTCGAATTGGAAATCATTGGCGGTACGCCGGCGATCGGCGCGCACATAGGTCACGGTAGTGCCTTTGGCATTTGGCAACAGCGCGCCGGTCATAGTGGTTTCGCTGCGGATCACGGCGGTGGGGTTGCTCGGGCTGGTGTCGGCCGGCTCGGGCGCAACGGTGGCGCAACCGGTGAGCGTCAGCAGCAGACTGCTGGTGGCGAGTGCGACGGGGTGCAAGCGTGAAACGGATCGACGGCTGGGGTTCATGAACGGCCACTCCTGTTGGCAAAAGGATCATCATCGACCGCGCATCGCCGGTGGACTCGGCAACGGCAGTCAACGAAGGTTCGGACTATAGCAGCGGCTGAATCAAACCGGCTCCGGTTGGTTGTCGATGGCGAGGATCTCGACGGTCTGGTTGCCGGCGGGGCGCGGCCAGACCACGCTGTCGCCAACGCGGGCGCCACGCAGCGCCTTGGCCAGTGGGCTGACCCAGCTGATGCGCCCATGTTCCGGATCGGCCTCGTCTTCGCCGACGATGCGGTAACGGTACTGGCGATCGCTCTCGTCGCAGAGCGTGACCTGCGCGCCAAACTCCACCTGTTCGCTGTCCGCCGCCGGAGCTCGCAGCATGGCGCTGGCGATGCGCGCTTGCAGCCAGCGCAGCTCGCGTTGGCCATGGGCTCGGCGCAGCGCGGTATCGACATTGGCGTTGTCATCCTGTGCCAGTTGCGCCAGCGTCTGTTCGGTGGCGGCGAGGCGCTGTTGCAGCAGCTGCAGGCCACGCGCCGTCACGTAGTTCGGATGCGGGCTCAGCGGCAGTTCCGGCAGGGCGGCGGCGCTGTCGTCGTCGGTTTCTTTGGTGAACGCGCGGCTCATGATGGTGGATGCTAATCCTCGCTTTGTATCGAATTGTAGAATGCGACGCCGGCCCGGATTGGCGACGCCGTCGCGCTTTACAGCCGGGCCGCGAATCAGGCAGGCTTGCTTGCCCGTTGTCGCCTGATTCAGGCGGAGGCTGTGTTGATTTCGCTGGTATCACGTTCCACCGGCAGCAAGACCGGTGTCCGACCCGCATCGCACTCACCGACAATGGCAGAAGGCTGCAAGGACAGGCAGAGCCCGACCATTGCGGTTCAACCTGATCCCGATCAGCTCAATATATAGAGTGGAAGCCATTATGAGCGCAGAAAACCCCTATCAGGCGCCCAGCGCCAATTTATCCAATGCCCCGGTCGCCGAGGGTGAACTGGCCAGTCGTGGTAACCGCCTGCTGGCGTCGATCATCGACACCCTTTTGCAGATGCTGGTGCTGTTCCCGTTGTTGTTCCTGTTTGGTGTCATTGACTCGTTTGCCACGATGGCAACCATGGGTTTTGGCATGAACCTGCTGATCCTGGTGATGGGCGTTGGCGTCTACCTGCTGCTCCACGGCCACTTGCTGAACAAGAATGGCCAAACCATCGGCAAGAAGCTGATGGGCATTCGCATTGTTGATTTCAATGACGGCAGCCACCCCGGCTTGCAAAACATTCTGCTGAAACGCCAGCTGCCGTGGTTTGCCATTTCTGTGATCCCGGTGCTCGGTTCGATTCTGCCGCTGATCAACGTGCTGCTGATTTTCCGCGAAGATCACCGCTGCCTGCACGACCTGATGGCCGGCACCAAAGTGATCGTGGCCCGCTAAACCCATTCGGATCGGCATCGCGACCTTGCGGTTGCGGTGCCGGTCTGTCGCATCGTTTTTCCGCACCATTTTCCCGGATGTGTGCTTATGGGCCGTAATGTGTTGAATGGACGCTTGTCGTTGACCACGCCGGAAGGCGTGCGTCTGCTGTTGACGCCGGCCGGCCCGGCGCTGCGCGCTGCAGCATGGGCACTGGATCTGGTGGTCTGGCTGGCGATTGCCTTCACTGCCATTTTCATTTTCTCGGGTAGCAAACTCGGCGTTGGTGTCATCTCGCTGATTCTGTTCGTCAGTTACTGGGGTTACCCGGTGATTTGCGAGGTCTATTTCAAAGGCCGCAGTCTTGGCAAGCGCGCATTCGGACTCGAAGTGCTGCGCGCTGATGGCCTGCCTGTCGGCTGGCGGGAATCAGCGCTACGCAATCTGGTCGCGGTCGCTGATTTTCTGCCGATGTTGTACGCCACCGGCCTGCTCTGCATGTTGTTCGACAAACGCTTTCGCCGGCTCGGCGACATCGTTGCCGATACGCAAGTCGTCTATCACGAGAAGCGGCCGGTGCGGGTGCCGATGGTGGATGTGCAACCGATTCCTTCTACGTATCCGCTGAATCCGGAGCAGCAGCGCACGTTGATCGGTTTGTTCGAGCGGGAAAAACAACTGCCGATTGATCGCATGCATGAACTGGCCACCATTGCCGAGCCGCTGACCGGTCAAACCGGCGCCGCGTCGCTGGCGCATTTGCGTGGCATTGTGGCAGGGCTGACGCAATGAAGCAGAAAGCGTTTGAAGCCAGCCAAGCCGAGCTCTGGCAAGACATCGAGCAATTGCTGCAAAGCAAAGCCAGTCATCTGGAACGATTTCCGGCGCAATACCGCCGGCTGTGTCAGAGCCTGGCGCTGGCGCAGCAGCGCGGTTATTCGCCGTCACTGACCGATTACCTGCAGCAATTGGTGCTGGCTTGCCATCGGCAATTGTATGGCGTGGAAATCGAACGACCGATGGTGTTGCGTCAGTGGTTGTTCCAGACGTTTCCGCAACGGGTGCGAGAAGAGTGGCGGCTGTTGCTGCTGGCGATCATTGCGTTCTTTGGCGTTGCGCTGGTCACCGGGTTGTTGGTCTGGTACGCGCCGCATTGGGCGTACAGTTTCGCCAGTGGCGCAGAATTGCATCAGTACCAGCGGATGTATCAGCCGGGGGCGACCGCAATCGGCCGCGGCGGTGCCGAAGGCGATGTCGCGATGTTCGGCTTTTACATCTGGAACAACGTCTCGATCGGTTTTCGTACGTTCGCCAGCGGCATTTTCGCCGGCATTCCGACCTTGATCAGCCTGGCCAGCAATGGCATGCATCTTGGCGTCATTGGCAGTTGGCTGTCGCTTGACGAGACGACCCGGCCCATTTTCTGGTCATTTGTCGTCACCCACTCCAGTTTCGAATTGATCGGTCTGCTGCTGTCTGGCGTTGCCGGCATGCGGCTGGGTTTGGCGCTGATCCGGCCCGGTCGTTTGAGTCGCCGGCACGCGCTCGCCGCTGCCAGTAGCCGCATGTTTCCAGTGATTGTCGGCGCCGCCCTGCTGATTGTGCTGGCGGCATTCTTTGAAGCGTTCTGGTCCGCCAGCCCGACCATCAGCACGCCGGTGAAATTCACCGTCGGTGGCATCGGTTGGTTGGCGCTGATTGCCTATTTTGTCTTTGTTGGCCGGAGACCTGTCCATGCAGCTGGATAAACTGCAGCTGGATTTGCGTCCACGGCCGCATGCGCAAGCGCTGGATCTCGGTTTCAGCTTGCTGCGGTTCTGTGCTGGCACGGTGTACCTCAGTTGGTTGGCGCTGTGGTTGCCGGTGATTGCACTCAGTTTGCTGCTCAGCTATCTGCTGCCGGACTGGATCTGGTTGTGGCTGTTGCTGCCGTGGTGGTTGCGTCCGCTATTGGAGCGGGCGCCGCTGTATGTGTTGTCGCGCGAAGTATTCGGTGAGCAGGTGAATTGGCGGCAAGCAGTCAAAGCTTGGCGCCATCAACTTGGTGGCGGTTGGTTCCGGTTGCTGACCTGGTGGCGTTTGTTCATGCCGGGTCGCGGACTGTATCAGCCGATCTGGCAGCTCGAAGGTTTGCGCGGCAGTGATGCCGCTGATCGGCGCCGCGTTATCGGTCGCGATGGCGGTCAGGCCGCGTATTGGTTTGGCGTCGCGTGTGCGCATTTCGAGATGGTGATTCAGTTTGGCGCCATCGCTTTCATCGGCATTTTCCTGACCGAAGAAGATGCGGTGAATCCGTTTGCGATTTTCTTTCAGCTTGGCGACGACGGCAATTGGTGGCTCGGCATGTTGTCGGTGGCGGTGTACGGTCTGGCCGGTGCCATCATCGGGCCGATTTACACCGCTTGTACGTTCACACTGTATTTGAATCGACGCGCCACGCT
>CAMLNB010000207.1 GCA_946481205.1 uncultured Kangiella sp.
CCTTCGGCATCGGTGTTCAGGATTTCAACGGTCTGGCCCGACAGCGTGGTGACGATATCGCCGGGGCGTGTTGCCTTGCCGCTCGGCATGTTTTCCGCCGCGGCGACCACGCCGATGACGTTCAGCGGCAAGCCCATCTTGGCAATCGCGGTCATGGTGCCGAACACCGACGCGGCGCCGCCCATGTCGTATTTCATTTCGTCCATGCCTTCGGACGGTTTGATCGAGATGCCGCCGGTATCGAAGGTGATGCCTTTGCCGACCAGCACGACCGGTGCTTCGCCGCTCTTGCCGCCGCTGTATTCCATGATGATCAGCTTGCCCGGTTGATCCGAGCCCTGCGAAACCGCGACAAAAGCGCCGGCGCCCATCTTCTTCAGCTCGGCTTCGTCGATGACCGTGGTCTTCAGCGGCTTGTGTGCCTTGGCGAGTTCCTGCGCGCGCTCAGCCAGATAGGTCGGGTGACAGATATTGGGTGGCAGATTGGCCAGATCGCGGGTGAACTTGACGCCGTCGGCAATCGCCAGCGCCTCGGCGATGGCTTTTTCGCCGTCAGCTAGATCGCGCCGGGCCGGCACGTTGAACACCAGTTTGCGCAGCGGCCGGCGGGCCGCGTCTTTCTTGCTCTTCATCTGGTCAAACACGTACAGCGTTTCGCTGGCCGCTTCGACCGCGTGGCGTACTTTCCAGTGCAGATCGCGGTTCTTGATGTTCAGTTCCGGCAGGAAGCAGACCGCTTCCATGGCGCCGGTTTCCTGCAGCGTGGCGACGACCTTGCCGATCACCTTGCGGTATTGGCTTTCGTTCAGCTCGCGCTCTTTACCGCAGCCGACCAGCAGCACCCGATCGCACAGGGTGTTCGGCACGGAGTGCAGCATCAGGGTCTGGCCCGGTTTGCCTTCGATGTCACCACGACGCAGGATGCTGGCCAAATAACCGCCACTCGCTTCGTCGATTTCTTCACCAGCGGCGCTCAGCTTGCGTGGCTCGAACACGGCGACGACGATGCAGGCGCTGCGCTGCTTGGCCGGGCTGCCGCTTTTGACATCAAATTCCATACTTGCGCTCCAAACTGGGATACCCGCACAGGATGACTGTAAGCACTTGTCCGGGAACGAGTTTCTCTGACTCGAAGGGGATGACTTGGTGTATCATGACGGCCGCCATCGCGGCCGGCCTGACAGGAAAAGTGTAAAAATACACTGCTGCAGCGCAAAAAGCGATATTTCACGGTAAAACCGCAAGTTTTCCCCCTCCCAGGAGAGTCCGGGTTGATCGTCTTTCGCTACCTGAATCGCGAGGTTCTCAAGAGCTTCCTCGGCATCTTGATGGTGCTGATGCTGATCTTCCTCAGCCAGCGATTGGTGCGCTATCTCGGCTCTGCCGCGGGCGGCGATTTGAGCGGCATGGCGGTCTTGCAGTTGGTGGCACTTTATCTGCCGGTTCTGTTTAGCTTGTTGCTGCCGCTGACGCTCTTTCTCGCCATTCTGATGGCATTCGGTCGACTCTACGTCGAAAACGAAATGACCGTGCTGCGAGCTTGCGGTGTCGGCGAGCAGATGGTGGTGCGCAAGCTGATGCGATTGGTGGGCGGCATGACGATTTTCGCCGCCGTCTTGACACTAGTCGTGATGCCGTGGGCGATTGAGTATCAGTACAAGGTGCTGGACGAACAGGCTTCGGCATCGGAGTTGTCATTGCTATCGCCAGGCCGCTTCCAGGCCGCGCTTGATGGCAAAAGCGTGCTGTACGTTGAAGAGTTTGGCGAGCAAGAGGCGCTCTCTGGCGTTTTCTTCGCCACGATGCCGGAAGCGGTCGCAACCGCCAATGCGAATATTGGCTTGCTATCTGCCAAAGACGGCTATCACTGGCGTGATGAAAAAGACGGCCAGCGCTATCTCGTTCTCGAAGATGGTTTTCGCTATGAAATGGCGCCGGGCAGCAACAAATGGACGGTGGTGAAGTACGACCGCTATTTCATGCGCGTCGAGCCGCGTGATATTGAGGAACAAGAGCGCAAGAGCAAGGCGCTTTCCACACTGACATTGCTCCGGGATCTGACGCCTGCCAATGCGGCGGAGCTGCATTGGCGCTTGTCGGTTCCGCTGCAAATGCCCGTTTTGGCCTTGCTGGCGGTTCCGTTGTGTCGGGTCAGACCTCGCGAAGGCAAATTCGCCCGCGTCTTGCCTGGATTGCTGATTTATTTAGGCTATACCTTGCTGCTGATGGTTATGCGTACTGCTGTCGAGGATGGTCGGATTCCTGCGCTGATTGGTTTGTGGCCCGTGCACATTTTTGCTGCCGGCCTGGGTATTTTCCTGCTGCGCAAGAAGGAAATTCAACGTGCGCCGCAAGTGGCAAGAGGCTAGGCGACAATGACTATTCTGACTCGTCATGTCATGCGCTCGGTGCTGATGCCGACCTTGCTGGTTCTGTTTTTATTGATAGCACTGCGTTTTCTGTTCGAGTTTTTGAACGAATTGGAAGACGTCGGTGAGGCGGAATACACCGCGGCCAAGGCGATGCTGTACGCCGCACTTTATATTCCTTATTGGCTTGCCGAAATGTTGCCGATGTCTGCATTGATTGGCACGGTAATGGGACTCGGCGTGCTGTCGTCCAATAGCGAGCTGACCGCGATGCGAGCAGCGGCAGTATCGCCGTTGCAAATTGGTCGCGCCACCTTGTATGCGGCGGCTATCCTGATTTTGGCCGGCGCTGTGATTAGCGAGTTCGTGGTCCCGAAAACCACGACGTGGGCAGCCAATATGCGTATGAATGCTCGTGCACCGGGAATGCTATATCGCGCAGGTGCGACGGGTATTTGGTTGCGCTCCACCGATGACTATGTTTTTTTTCGCCGAGTATTAATGGATCGTTCGGCTGAGCAGGTTTATGTATTCACTTTTTCGGCACCGCAGAAACTGGCCGAGACTTTGTATGCTAATCGGGCTGAGTTTTTGGATGATGGTCGTTGGCGGCTGGTAAACGGAATACATACCCGGTTTGACGGCCAGGCTGTCCATTCAGAGCCATTTGACGAAGTGTTTTGGAAGTCAGAGCTGGCGCCTGAGCATCTGCAGATCGTGCAGGCCAAGCCCGAGGAGCTGTCGGGATTTGGCTTGTTCTCATACATTCAATACCTGACTAGGAATGGTCTGGATGCTGCCCAATATGGCTTGGAGTTCTGGCGTAAAGTCGCTCAACCTTTAAACTTGTTCGCAATGGTATTGGCTGGTATCGCTTCGATATTTGGGCCACTTCGTTCAGTCACGGTCAGTGCACGTATTCTCACTGGTGTGGCCGTGGGCCTGAGTTTCAACTATCTGGGTCAGATATTTGGTTCGGTCAGCTTGGTCTACCACATGCCGCCGATTCTTGGTGCGTTTTTGCCGCCATTGGTCTTTTTGATGGGGGCTTTGTTTTTATTGCGACGAGCCAAATAGCTGCAATTCAGGTTTTTTCCGGCTTTGGCAGAACGCGAACGTCGGTATGCGAGAACTTGTCTTGTATCGCCGCCATCGGGAGCTGTAGTAGCAACAGCAAGCCAAATAGCCAGCGGCCAGCACTTTGCTGGCCATACGCCTCCAGCAATTTATAGGCTGCCAGCAACAACGCAGCGGCGAATGCCGCAATTGCCAGTCTAATCGCGATCTGCCAATGGCTCGGCCGGTTGCCAAGTTGGCTGAGCAGTCGCAGACGCCAGGCTCTCATCCCGACGGTTTGGCCACCTTTTCGCCAACTCCAGCTGTAGTAGCCGAACCACCAAGCCAGCAGCCACAAATGAAATGCTGGGTGATGGCGTAGGGCATCCGGTTGACGAGTATTCAGGCCAGGGGCGATAAGTTCCGAGAACAGGGTTGCCAATGCGGTTGCCAACATCAGCAGGGAAACCAGGATAAGGGCATCGTAGACCACGGCGGCGATGCGGCGCCAGAAGCCGGCAATGGGGAGGCCGTTCATATAAGAAGTAGCGTTGAAGGATATAAATTGGGCCCGGATCATACGTGATCTGGCTTCTGGCTTGGGGCCGGTCTTGCTAGAATGCGGGCTTCATGGAGTAGTAACTGTCTAAGGAAGGGCCTGAAAGATGTCGCATTCCCGCAAAGTCGCTGTTATTGGTCTGGGCTACGTCGGCCTGCCGGTCGCGGTTGCATTTGGTCGCTCGGTCGAGACCATAGGCTTTGATATCAATGCCAAGCGCATTGCCGAACTCAAGGCGGGTCAGGATCATACTGGCGAAGTCAGCAGTGCCGAGCTGGCCGAAACCCGCATCCTCTACACCGACAAAATTGATGAGCTGAAAAAGGCTGACTTTTTCATCGTCGCGGTGCCGACCCCGGTCGATGAGGCCAATGTGCCGGATCTGACACCGATGCTGAAAGCCTCCGTGTCCGTCGGCAAAGCCCTGAAGAAAGGCGATATCGTCGTTTACGAATCCACCGTTTACCCGGGCGCGACCGAAGAAGACTGCGTGCCCGTGCTCGAACGCGAATCCGGCCTGAAATGCGGCGTCGATTTCACCGTCGGTTATTCGCCAGAGCGTATCAACCCGGGCGACAAAGAGCACACCTTCACCAAAATCAAAAAAGTTGTTTCCGGTCAGGATGCTCGCACCCTGGATATCGTCGCCGATGTCTATGGCTCGGTGGTCACTGCCGGGGTGTATCGCGCGGCCAGCATCAAAGTCGCGGAAGCGGCCAAAGTCATCGAAAACACCCAGCGTGATCTGAACATCGCCCTGATGAACGAACTGGCGGTGATCTTCCATCGCATGGGCATTGATACGCTGGACGTATTGCAAGCCGCCGGCACCAAGTGGAACTTCCTGCCGTTCCGGCCGGGTTTGGTTGGTGGCCACTGCATCGGTGTTGATCCGTTCTATCTGACCCACAAATCGCAGAAATTGGGTTATCACCCGCAAGTCATTCTGGCCGGTCGCCAGATCAACGACGACATGGGCCGTTTCGTCGCCCAGGAAACTGTCAAGGAAATGCTCAAAGCCGGGCGGCCGATTCAAGGCGCACGCGTCGCCGTGCTGGGCCTAACCTTCAAAGAAGACTGTCCGGACCTGCGTAACTCGAAGGTGATTCATATCATCAACGAGCTGCGCAGCTATGGCATCGAGCCGCTGGTGCATGACGCCATTTCGGAGAAAGACGAAGCCAAACATGAGTATGGCGTTGATCTTGTTGAGTTCAGCCAGCTGAAGCAACTTGATCACATCGTCTTGGCGGTCTCACACAAGCAGTACAAGGCCATTACTCCCGAACAATACAAAGCGATGCTGGTTCCGGGAGGCCGGATCTCGGACGTCAAGTGCGCGCTCGATCGTGAGGCGATGGCCAAGGTCGGTATTACGTTGTGGCGCTTGTAAGTCGTCGATAACCGGAGTTATTGCGTGAGTAAACGTATTCTGGTGACCGGCGCTGCTGGCTTCATCGGTTCGCATACCAGTCTGCGTCTGTTGGCGCGTGGCGATACGGTTGTTGGGCTCGACAACCTCAATGACTATTACAGTGTTCAACTGAAAGAAGATCGGCTCGCGCGTCTGCGCGAGAACAAAGGTTTCGAGTTCGTCAAATTGGATTTGGCTGATCGCGCCGGCATGGACGCACTGTTCCAGCGCGAAAAATTTGATGCTGTGATTCATTTGGCGGCGCAAGCCGGTGTTCGGTATTCCATCACCAATCCACACGTCTACGTCGACAGCAACGTCACCGGTTTCTTGCACATTCTCGAAGGCTGCCGGCACAGCCAAGTTGGTCATCTGGTGTTTGCCTCGACCAGCTCGGTCTACGGTGCCAACGAGCTGCAACCGTTCAGCGAACACCACAGCGTCGATCACCCGATGACGTTGTACGCGGCCACCAAAAAAGCCAACGAACTGATGGCGCACAGCTATGCCCATCTGTACGGCATGGCTGTGACGGGGCTGCGCTTCTTTACCGTCTATGGCCCATGGGGCCGGCCGGATATGGCTTTGTTCTTGTTCACCAAGGGCATTCTCGACGGCAAACCAATCAACGTCTTCAATCACGGCAACATGATCCGCGATTTCACCTACGTGGACGACATTGTTAGCGGCGTAATTGGCGCGATGGACCGGCCGGCGCAACCGAACCCGGAATGGGACGGATTGAAGCCCGACCCGGCGACCAGCTACGCCAACTATCGGGTGTTCAATATTGGCAACAACAAACCGGTGCAGTTGATGGAGTTCATCGA
>CAMLNB010000208.1 GCA_946481205.1 uncultured Kangiella sp.
AAAACTGTAGGTCGCGCCATACAAACGGCGATATGGAACGAACCAAGCATTTGAATAGCACGATGCGTTTTGCGCATCCTTCGAAAATGGTTAAAGAAAATGATTGATCCGAAATACCTGCGTGGTGAAATTCAAACCGCTGCGGCCAACCTGGCCCGCCGTGGTTATGCCTTGGATGTGGCCAAGATCACGGGCCTGGAAGAGCAGCGCAAGGCACTGCAAACCAAAATGCAGGATCTGCAAAACCTGCGTAACACCCGCTCGAAAGCGATTGGTCAAGCCAAGGCCAAAGGCGAGGACGTTGCGCCGTTGATGGCGGAAGTGGCCAAAGTCGGTGAAGAGCTCGAACAGGCCAAAACCGATTTTGAGAAAGTGCAGGCCGAGATGGATGCCATCCATGCCGGCATTCCGAACCTGCTGCATGAATCGGTGCCGGATGGTAGCGACTCGGATCAGAACGTCGAGGTGCGCCGCTGGGGCGAGCCGCGTCAGTTTGATTTCCCGGTGAAAGATCACGTCAGCCTCGGTGAGGTAGATGGCGGCCTGGATTTTGCGCTCGCGACCAAACTGACGGCCTCGCGCTTTATCGTGATGAAAGGGCAGATCGCCAAGCTACATCGGGCGCTCATCCAGTTCATGCTCGACATCCACAGCGAAGAGCACGGCTACACCGAAGTGTACGTGCCGTACATGGTCAACGCTGATTCCCTGCGCGGCACCGGCCAGCTGCCGAAGTTCAAGGAAGATCTGTTTGCGGTCTCGGGTTCGACCCAGGACAACGCCCAGCTCTATCTGATTCCAACCGCCGAAGTGCCAGTCACCAATTTTGTTCGTGATGAGATCGTGCCGGCAGAAAAACTGCCGCTGAAGTTCTGCGCGCACACGCCCTGTTTCCGTTCGGAAGCTGGCTCGTATGGCCGTGATACCCGCGGCCTCATTCGTCAGCATCAGTTTGAAAAGGTCGAGATTGTTCAGATCGTCAAACCGGGCGAATCGTATGAAGCGCTGGAAGGCCTGACTCGCAATGCCGAACGCATTCTGCAATTGCTGGGCTTGCCATATCGGGTGATGGCGCTGTGTTCGGGCGACATCGGCTTTGGTTCGGCCAAGACTTACGATTTGGAAGTCTGGCTGCCGGGGCAGAATACCTACCGGGAAATCTCGTCGTGCTCCAATTTTGAAGATTTCCAAGCCCGCCGCATGCAAGCGCGTTGGCGCAACCCGGAAACCGGCAAGCCGGAACTGGTCCATACGCTGAACGGTTCGGGTCTGGCCGTCGGCCGTACGCTGGTCGCGGTGCTGGAGAACTACCAGAACGCCGATGGCAGCATTACCGTACCGGAAATCCTGCGCCCTTATCTGCGCGGTTTGGAGAAGATCGGTGGCTGATGCTGCCGACTTTTCTGCCGGCTTGACTTGAAAAGGCCAATGAGCGACCTCACTTCCGTCCTTTCCCTTTGTGAGCGCAGCGGTGGCGACGCCGCTGCGAACCGCTATGTTCAGTAATCTGCGTGTGCTGGCTGGCCGCTTGTTGGTGCTGGCAATCTATCTCGGCCTCGCTTTCGTAGGAGTGGTGCTGCTGGTCTGGGGCTTTGTTTTTGCGCTTGCTGTGGCCGGTGGCTTGTTGATTCTGTTTATGCTGATGCGTCTGTTTGGCGTGCGCCGACCCAAGCCCATTTTTCGCCAGCCGGGCCAATCAGCGCAGCCAGATCATCCGAATCAACAGCAACAGTCGTCACAAAAGCCCGCAGGCGTGATTGATTTGCAGCGTCGCGACGACGGCAGTTACGAATGACGTGCGACGGATTCCACCGTTCTCGTTGTCAGCATCCATTTTGATGCATACAGGAGTTTCGCCATGCAGTGTCCCGTTTGCAAAACCGTCAGCCTGACCATGGCTGATCGTCAGGGCATCGAGATCGACTACTGCCCGCAATGTCGTGGTGTCTGGCTCGACCGCGGTGAGCTGGACAAGATCATTGAACGTAGCGCCGGTGCGCAGATCCCGACCCCGGCCGTCGCTGCGCCGGCGTACGTGCCACCGCCGGTTCAACATGCACCGGTTCCGCCGGTACCGCAGCAGCCGTATCGCGGTGATGACCGTCATTATTCCGATCGCGACCATCATGCTTATGATCAAAAGCACTACGATCACAAACACCATGATTCTCGTTATCCGGACAAGGATTACCGGTATGGCCACAAGCGCAAACGCGAAAGCTTCCTGAGTGACTTGTTCGACTTCGATTGATGTTCCAAACAGCCGGCAACGCCGGCTGTTTACTTTGTGCGGCGAGCAACAGCATCGCCGCCTTTTCCAGAAAGGATTGTTGCATGACCGCTGAAACAGCCGCACGTTACTCGTCCGGCGAAGAACTTGCCAATGCCATTACCCACGGCCTCGGCATTGTGTTGTCGATCGCCGGCCTTGCCGTGCTGACCGGCTTTGCCGCTGCCTATGGTGACGCTCGCCACGTGGTAGGGGTCAGTGTTTTTGGTGCCGCGCTGGTGTTGCTGTATACCGCCTCAACGCTGTATCACAGCATTCCGTCACCGAAAGCCAAGGAAGTCCTGCGGGCACTGGATCATTCGTTTATTTTCATTTTGATTGCCGGAACCTACACACCGTTTTGTTTGGTGACACTACAAGGCGCGTGGGGCTGGGGCTTGTTTGCATTTGTCTGGTCGCTGGCGGTCATCGGTATCATCTGCCGACTGTGGCTGGGCCGTAAGTCCGGTTATGTTTCGGTTGCGGTGTATCTGCTGATGGGCTGGTGCGTGGTGCCGGCCTTCAATACCTTGGTGCAGAACATCGAGCCGATTGGGCTGTGGCTGATGGTCGGTGGCGGCATTGCCTACACCGGCGGTGTCGTATTTTACCTCTGGCGCAAATTGCCGTATCACCATGCCATCTGGCATTTGTTTGTCCTGGCGGGCAGTGTGCTGCATTTCTTTGCTGTGCTGTTCGGGGTGCTGCCGGACGCAGGTGCGCAGCTGTTGGCACTTTGCGGCATACAAAGCTAAGTCCGTGCACCATGCTGGCGCTCGAGAGCGGCCCGGCGAAGAGCAAGCAGAAAGGGCCGCGTCAGCGGCCTTTTTTTGTTTCGGCTATGCTGGTTTCCATTACCGGCAAAAGACAGGAAAACGGCAATGACAGCTTCGCGGATGGAGTCAGACAGCCACGGCCAGATCGCGGTAGCGGCTGATCGCTACTGGGGCGCGCAAACCCAGCGCTCACTGGAAAACTTCAAGATCGGTGGTCATCGCTTTCCACGTCGTGTCATTCAGGCATTTGGCCTCGTCAAGAAAGCGGCGGCATTGACCAATCAGGATCTGGGCAAGCTTGATGCGACCAAAGCAGGCTTGATCCTCAACGCCTGCGACGAGGTGATCAGTGGCGCGCTGGATGCGCATTTTCCGCTGGTGGTGTGGCAGACCGGCAGTGGCACCCAAAGCAATATGAACGCCAATGAAGTGATCGCCAATCGGGCCATTGAACTCGCTGGTGGCGTCATCGGCAGCAAGCAGCCGGTGCATCCGAATGATCACGTCAATATGTCGCAGTCCTCCAACGATGCCTTTCCTACCGTCATGCATGTGGCAACGGTGATGGCATTGACGGAAACCTTGCTGCCGGCCATCGCCTTGCTGCGCGACACACTGCACCAGAAAGCCAATGCGTTTGCCGATGTGGTCAAGATCGGTCGCACGCATTTGATGGACGCCACGCCGTTGACGCTCGGCCAAGAGTTGTCGGGCTATGTTGCCCAGTTGCAGTTTGCCGAGAAACAGATCCGGAATAGTCTGGATGGCTTGTACGAATTGGCACTGGGCGGCAGCGCGGTTGGCACCGGGCTCAATACCCATCCGGAGTACGCCAGTCGCGTTGCTGCGCATATTGCTCAGCTGACCGGCCAACCATTTCGCACCGCGCCAAATAAATTCGCGGCGCTCGCCGGTCACGATGCGATGGTGGCCGCGAGTGGCGCGCTACGCGTACTGGCGCAAGCGGCGTTCAAAATCGCCAACGATATTCGACTGCTCGCTAGCGGTCCACGTAGCGGGTTAGGGGAGATTCATATTCCAGAAAACGAACCGGGCAGTTCCATCATGCCGGGCAAGGTCAACCCGACCCAAAGCGAAGCGCTGACGATGGTGGCCGTGCAAGTGATGGGCAATGACACGGCGGTTGGTTTTGCTGGCAGTCAGGGGCATCTGGAGCTGAACGTATTCAAACCGGTAATCGTGCACAACGTGCTGGAGTCCACGCAGCTGCTTGCCGATGCCTTGCGCAGTTTCAACGACAATTGCGCAGTCGGCATCGAGCCGGACCGCGCCGCGATACAACGGCATTTGAACAACTCGCTGATGCTGGTGACTGCGCTGAATCCGGTCGTCGGTTACGACAACGCCGCCAAGATTGCCAAGACCGCGCATGCCGAAGGCATTACCTTGAAAGCGGCGGCGGTGAAGTTGGGTTTACTGACGGCAGAGCAGTTTGATCAGCATGTCAGGCCGGAGAAGATGGTTAAGCCGTAGGTCGACTTCCATTCATGAACTTTTGTAGGGTGCGCGTTGCGCGCCCTACAATACTGGTCGAACAGCATATCCTGTTTCTATTTCTTCCGCTTTCGCCACCATCTGCCATAGAAAAACAGATTCACCACCAACACCACGCCCGCTAACACGTATTGCACGGTTGGTGTCAGCCCACTCGGGTATACGATCGGCAGTAGGTAATGCTCGACGAATCCGCCGGGGTAGCCGGCGTCACCAGCCAGGCGACGGAAATGATTTTCCCATGGCGTTAGCGGGCAAACCTTGCCGCTGAGCTCAATGCCGATGCCCCAAAGCACGGCCGGCAGATGCAACCAGATCACGCGTGGCCAGCGTTGCAGCAAGGCTCCTCCGAGCACGACAAAGACAATGAAGCCGAGATGAATCAGAAAGATGCCATCAGCAAGAATTCGATCCAGCATGGTGGCGTCCCTTGGCTGAATGCCTGGCGTTAGGCGGCAGCGCGTTCTGCGAGCAAAATGCGGCCCACGGCGCTGGCATCGTTGTTGGTGCGAATGGTCTGAAACAGCGCTTCGGCTTCCGGGTAAATGCGGCGCAGATAGTGCAGCCATTGTTTCAGTCGGCCGGTGTGATGGCGTGGCTCGATATACAGTGCCAGTTGCTGCCAGAAGTATTGCAGCAAGGGCTGTAATGACTCCCAGGTGGCCACCTGTTGTGAACTGCCGCGGATCATCAGTGCTAATGCCGGATTGGCGACCATGCCGCGACCGAGCATCACGTCGATGCAACCGCTCTCGGCGCGGGCGCGATGAAAATCCTCCACGGTCCAGATTTCACCGTTGGCGATGACGGGAATCTTCAGCGCTTCGCGAATGGCGGCAATCTTGTCCCAGTATGCCGGTGGTCGGTAACCATCCATTTTGGTTCGGGCATGCACGGTCAATTCCGCCGCGCCGCCATCGGCTAGCGCTTGCGCGCAGATCACCGCGTTCTCGGTGCTGTCATAACCGAGCCGCATTTTTGCCGTGACTGGAATGGCGCGTGGCACGGTAGCGCGCACGGCTGTGACAATCTCCAGCAACAACTCCGGTTCTTTCAACAACACGGCACCGCCGCGATGGCGGTTGACGGTTTTCGCTGGGCAACCAAAATTGAGATCAATGCCGCAGGCACCGAGTTCAGCGGCACGCGCGGCGTTGTCGGCAATGCAGATCGGGTCGGAGCCCAGCAATTGCACCCGCACCGGAATGCCGGAAACCGTGTGACTGTTGTTCTGCAATTCCGGCACGATGCGATAAAAGCTGCGCGGTGGCAGCAAGGTGTCGGTCACCCGGATAAATTCGGCAATGCACAGATCCACGCCGCCGACACGGGTCAGCACGTCACGAAGCAGGTGGTCGAGCAGGCCCTCCATCGGGGCGAGCAGAATGCGCATGCGTGGGTCGGGGTAAGTGGGAGCAGGGCGCGCATTCTACTACTGTGCTGGTGCGGGGAACGAACAGGCCTTCAAATGAACTCGCGCCTGAGCGCGGGCACTGTTACTCCTCCCCCTGCCAGGGGGAGGCCAGGAGGGGGGCTTGTACGAGATGCTGTTTGCTATGCGGCCTCATTCTTTTAACGTTGGTGAATATTTAATGAGGGAAACGAGGCGTAGCGGAAAGCCCCCACCCCAACCCTCCCCCTGGCAGGGGAGGGAGTG
>CAMLNB010000209.1 GCA_946481205.1 uncultured Kangiella sp.
GTGGACTCACGAGCTGACGAACGCCGGTACATGGGCGAAGCGGAATCAAGCAAAGCACTGCTTTGCTCCGTTGAGCGGGCGCACAAGGATGTGCGCCCTGGCCTTGCTGCGTAGCAGGATGCGAAGCAGAAAGTGCAGGCTGGCAGCTGCCACAGGGATGCCTACAATCACGAAGTCTTTTTCCAACGAATAGCAGCATGTCATGCTTCAGCGCCCCACCAACGCGCTGAATCAACAACACTCCGAAGCTTGCATCTCCGCAAACCAACCGCTCACCCCACCTGCAAACTCAAGCGCATATCCGGCAAGCTGAAATAAACACAGGACCCGGCATCACGATGGCGCTCGGTCCAGGTGCGGCCGCCGTGCAAATGCAGAATTTTTGTACATAGCGCCAGACTGATGCCGGCGTCACTCACGTCAGTCTGACCGTTGTCGCACACCTCGATCGCCAATTGATGCTGGTTCTGTGGATCGCGAACCGTGGTCACGGTCAGCTGCGGCGCATTGACCTTGGCCACATTGCTGAGCGCTTGATCGAGCAGCAGCTGCAGCAACTGACCCAGTAGCGCGCGATCGCCATACACCAGCGGCAAGGGTTGCAGTGTCAGCCGGATGCGCTGACGCTCGGCCAAGGGGTAGCGCGCCAAGGTTTCCTCCAACAGCACCGATAGCGAGATTTCTTCCGGTCGCAGCTGATTGCGTTCCAGGCGCGACAGCGCCAGCAGATCATTGAGGACAGCGTTCATCCGATCCATCGTCCGGGTCGCCCGCTCAACCAGTGGTAGCCAGTTTGCCGGCGCCGAGCTTTGTTCACGCAATTCGCTGAGATAGCCGCTCAAATGATCGGCCGGCGCTTGCAAGCCCCGCGCAACCGCCGCATGCACCGAATCCAGCTCCTGCTCGACCACTTGCAACGCCTGCGTGCGCTCTGCCACTTGCTGGCTCAGTGCTTGATTGAATTCCTGCAATTGCTGCTGCGCCGCCGCCAGCTCGGCAATACGGCGGCGCTGGCGGTATTGCAGGAACAGCAGCGACAACGCAACCAAGGTCAATGCCAAGGTCAGCAGCAAACTGCCGCTGAACACCCGATCCAACTGACGGGTGCGCGCGGCAATTTCATCGCGATTGACGGCAGCGACATCGAGCTGCAACGTGATCAACTCTGCCAGCGCAGCAGTCAGAGGATCGATGCGTTGGTACAACTCGCCATCGAACTGTGCAAGCTTGCCAGTCAGCGGGTTCTCAAGCGTGGCCACCGCTTGCTGCAATTCAGCAATGGCGACATCGGCGGGAATTTTCAGGCGCCGGGCTTCAGCCACCAGTTGCCGCTCTTTCACCGTCAGTTCAGTCGCCAGATAGGCATGCCAGTACTGATCGATATGCGAGGGCAAGGTGCTCAGTTCGCGCTGCACGGCGGCTTTGTCGAGCAGACCGGCATCGGCCTTGTTGACGACATCGATCAGCCGCACCGCATAGCCGTCGCTGATCTGTTTGAGCTGAATCAGTGGCAGCAAGCGGTCATCATGCAGCGTCCGCACCCTGTCCGCGATCTGGCCCAGCTGGAACTGGCTGAACAGCAGCACTGCGACAAACAGCGCGGTAATCGCTGCCGCAACGGCGGCCCATCGTCCCGAACTCAGCATCGTCCTTGCCCTCGCCTGCTGCTATCGGCTGCACCCGTGTCCCTGTCCCAGGGCCATCGAGCGGCCTGTTCTGTACCGAACATAGTGACAAATTCCGGATCGGTCGGAAACACGCGTTCTGTGCGATTTTGTCGGGCCAATCAGCCGGCCACTGCATCCCGCCGCCTGCTGCTGTGCAGCAGAATAGTCCGGACGGATGCGTGAAAAGTCCGGGTGTCGGGCAGCGGCCGCAGGCAGGCTGTCAGCATCTGCGCAATCCGTTTCGCCGGGAGAACACAATGGCCGCCGCTGCGTCTCAAGCCACCAATGTCGTCATGGTCGATGACGAATGGCGACGCTGGATCGCCGAGAACCTGATGCTCGACAACACCCCGGAGAGCATTTTCTACACGCTGACCGCGCACGGCATGCCGGCGATGATTGCCGAAGCCGAACTGAACAAAGCGCTGTCGAGCCCGTATCTGCACGGCGCCCACCGGTTACGCAGCCGCTTGGCCAAGCACGACTGGGTGCACGATATCCGGCGCAAACTCAATCGCCTGCATCCGCAAGGCCACGAGATTGAGCGCCGGCATCGGCTCACCGCTGATGAATTTCTGCGCGACTACTACTGCGCCAACCGGGCCGTGATCATCACCGGCATGATGGAAGACTGGCCGGCTCTGCAGAAATGGAACTTCGATTATTTTCGTCAGCGCTGCGGTGAACGCGAAGTGGAAGTGCAGTTCGGCCGCAACAGCGACAACAACTACGAAATCAATCAGCCGAAGCTGAAGCGGGTGATGAAGTTCGGTGCGTATGTTGATCTGATCGAACAGAGCGGCGTCACCAACGATTACTACATGACCGCCAACAATAATTCGCAGAACAAACAAGCGCTGGCAGAACTGTGGCAGGACATTGTGCAAGTGCCCGAGTATCTCGACGGCAGCTCGCCCGACAACGGCTTTTTCTGGTTTGGTCCGGCCGGCACCCGCACACCGTTCCATCATGACCTGACCAATAATTTCATGGCGCAGGTGATCGGCCGCAAGCGCGTGCGCATCATGCCGGCCTGCGAACTGCCCTACGTCTACAACCAAACCCACTGTTACAGTCTGGTGGATGGCGGCAATATCAATCTTGAACAATTTCCACTGATGCAACAGGCGCAAGTATTGGATTGCATACTGAACCCCGGCGAAATCCTGTTCCTGCCGGTCGGTTGCTGGCATTACGTCGAAGGTCTGGATGTCTCGGTGACGGTGTCGTTCATCAATTTCCGCTGGGACAATGATTTCAGCAGTTTCTATCACACCTTCCACGAGGTCTGAACGACATTGCCGCAGATGAAATCGCCTGCTGCCGGTCACGCAACCAAGCCTGGAGTTTCCAGCCTGCTGCTATTACTAGCAGTGCTGATCGTGGTCGGCATTCTGCTGTTTCCTGTGCGTCAGGAACCGAGTAACTCCTTGCCGTCGCTGAAGCCGGCCGTTGAGCAAATGACAACGACGGTTGCGCCGGAAAGCGTGCCAGTTCATGTGGCGAAAAAGAACGGCTTAGCCGCAGAGCCCTCTTGGCAGACAAAACAGACATCGACTGATGTCTGCGATCAGGATCCAGGCACTCGTACACTGCAGCAGTACCGAAAATTCTCGGCCCAGGACTGGCGCAGCCTGAATCAATGGCAGCAAGAGCGCGGGTTGTCGCAAACCCGTTTGCGTGCGGATCAGGAATTGATGCAGGAACCGTCGCCCTATTTGCAGTATGACCCCGGCAGTCTGCAAAGCCTTGCCAACAGCGGTGACGCCGATGCGCAGTATTGGCTGGCAATGAAGTACCGAGAGCTTGCAATCGCTCAGGTACCTAGCGGGAACGGAAACGACACCGAAGATGCCCAGCTGGTGATTGCACGCTTGCTGCAGCAGGCGGCGCAAGCGGGCCATGTTCAAGCGATGCTGGCGATCAGCCAGCGCTATCACGAACAATTGCCAACAAGTCAACCGGAGCAGGCTTTTCCGGATCTGCAGATCAAAGCACGTGCCTGGACTCATGTTGCTGCCTGGCGACTCGGGCAACTCGCCGATACCGGCTCGGCGTTACCGGTAGAGTTGGAGGCGCAGGCGGCGCAGCTGGCCAGCCAGTTGATCAGTGATATGCAGCAGCAACGTCAACAAGAAGGCTTGCCGCCATTCAGCAATGTTGTACCGGATGCGGTGATTGGCTTGCTACAAGCTGGCAGCGCAGAACAATGCCGCCACCTCACGCAGCCTCGTTTAGCGCTTGGCCAACTCGCGGATTGACGGCATTTCGGTTAGCGTCTGCGGCTCGGTAAAGATGCGCCAACGACTCGCTGGCACGCCAGCAAAGGTCTTGGCGTAGCGCGGTGCGTCGTTCGTTTCCTGGGTCACATTGCGAATGAAAATGGCCTGTACTTGTTCAGGATAGGCACGGGCAATTTCGGCATAGATTTCCGGATCGGCTTCGCCGGAATCGCCAATCAAGACAAACTGCCGGTTCGGAAACCGTTGCAGCAGCTCGTGCAGAACCGCCAGCTTGTGTTGCTGCGAGCTATCGCCGGCACCAAACAGCTCCTCGCCGACATCGATATGGCGCAGATGGACGCTGCCGAGCGGAAACTGCTGCTCGTTTAGAAAGGCGGCCAGCGCCGGATACAGCTGATGCGGACTGCTGGACAGATAGTGAAAACGCAAGGATTCGCCCTGCGCCGCGTACTGCTGATAGAGCGCGCTCATGCCGGCCACAGCCTTGAATGCCCGCAGAAAGGTGTTCTTCAACAGCTCATCGCGATTCAGGACATTGCTATCCTTGATGGTGTCGTCGATATCCGAGACAACAGAGACCCCTGTGGCGGGTATCGCAACCAGCTCGCCATGAAATTCGCGGGCATCGCCGCTCGGTAACACGGCATGAAACCGAATCAGCGGCTGTTGAGGATCGTTGCCGTGCAAACTTAGCTCCGACCATTTGCCGAGCATGAGCTCGGCTTCGGCCATGCCATCCGAATTGGTTTCCGGCAGCACAAACTCCTGATTGGTCGGCAGACGCACGCGAATCGGCTTGCCACGCTCCGAATCAAACCGGAACAATTGTGTTCGCTGCTCGAAGTTGAGCCGTTCGGCCGGGGTTGCCTGATCCAGATCCAGGCCGGTAAACCAGCGCAACGCCGTTTTGGCGCCCGGTCGGCGCTCCTGTTCGTACACCCAGGCGCGGACCACCGCGCTGACTTCGCCTTCGGCATCGATGCCGGCATAACCGCGAACGAACTGGATGTGCTCGTCGGTTTTCAGTTCATCTGCGCTCAGTGGCAAGGACACACTGGCCAGTGCACTGAGCAATGCCGACAGCGGTTTCAGTTTCATGGCGAGCTTCCTGAACAGACAAGCCTGAATAGACAACGGAGCCTGCGGGCTCCGTTGTCTATTCAGGAGGCAGTCCGTGCTCAGGTCATTGCAGCACAATGTTCCAGCCTTTTTCCACGCATTTCTCGTAATCGCCCGGGATCAGCGCGCTGTAGGCCGTCTGGTAGTTGACCAGCATGCATTTGTACTCGTTACCGGTGTGCCAGTCTTTCTCCCAATAGATGTTCAGCGCGCCGGCTCCGTTGCCATCGAACGGTCGTTGGGTTGCGCAAGACAGCTGCTCGCCGTTGATGTTGACATTGAATTCGCGGGCAAACTCGCGGTAGTACGCGATGCGGTTCAGTGCTTGCGGCTTGTCGGTGCCGGAATTGCACTCGATGCCGCCGTTGATGATCATGATGGTCGAGGCAAATGAATTGCTGGCGCCGTTGGCGGTATCGGCAGCGTTGGGCTGCCAGGTGCCGTCGAGCACATGCAGCATTGACGGTTTCGGTGGCTGCGGATAAACGAAGAAGAACGTCGCCGACGCCAGATTGAGCCAGGTACTGGCCACAATATCCGGATTGTCGAGCAGGTTGCGGACGTTGCCGAACATCACCTGCGAGAACGGCCCGTAGTTGTAGTTGTACGAAAGTTGTTTGGCGCCGCGGCCAAAATATTTCTTCCAACTGCCGTCCGGGTTTTTGCCGCACTGCCAGGCTTCGGTGATCCAGTTGTTGGCCGAGCATTCCATATTGTATTCGCAGCCGGGGCCAGTTTCGGTACAGCCGGCTTCACGCAGGTACACCAGCCCTTGCCGCCACTCCGGCACGCTGTCACCGGGATTGTGGCCACCGGTTTCCTGCGCGAAATGGGCGAACATGGTCGCCAGCGTGCGGTTGCAGATCGCATCAGCATTACGGCCGTCGGTGTAATCCGCGCAGATGGCAGGGAACTTGGCTACAGCCTGCAAAAAGCGCTGGTAGTTGTAACTGCTTTCGCGTCGGGCAAACAGAAACTCCCACTTGCTCGCCGACAACAGCCGCTCGACCCGTTTGACGTTGACCGGATTGCCGGCGTTGCCCGGACTGACGGCACTGACGACATCGTTGCTCGCTGTCCGTATTGAATTCTTGATCGTTGTGAACAATGGCGTGTTGGTCAGCTGCGCTTCGTGCGCACGCGCTTGCGCGCGGGTGGGAATGCCCGG
>CAMLNB010000210.1 GCA_946481205.1 uncultured Kangiella sp.
TTGCTGGCCGCTGAAAGTGATGCCGCCATCATTGCGCTGCATGACTGGGACCGCCCACTGCGCGCCGACGCCCGCGATTTGCCGCGTTGGCAAGCGCTGGCCGAATTGTTGCTGACCAAAACCGACAGCGCCTGGCGCAAACCGGGCGGCATCAACGTCAAGCTCGGCTTTCCCGCCGCCAAGGCCGGGGCCGATTACGAAGCCAAACAATTGTTCCTCGAACAACTTGGCGTTCTGTCGGAGTATTCACCGGATGCGCTGGCCGATTTGCAGCTGCTCTGCCAACCGGATGAACTCAGCGAGCAGTCGTCGTTTCTCTGGCATCTGGCCGGCGTGTTGCGGGTGGCGGTGGCGCAGCTCTGGTTGGTGTTTGCCGAACGCAATGAGATCGATTTCAGCCAGATGGCGCAATCGGCCATCGATGCCCTGGGCGAGTTCGACGAACCCAGTGAGCTGGCGCTGGCGCTGGATTACAAGATCCGTCACTTGCTGGTCGATGAATGCCAGGACACCAGCGTCGGCCAATTCGCGCTGCTGAAAAAGCTGACGGCCGGCTGGCAACCAGATGATGGCCACACGCTGTTTCTGGTCGGCGATCCGATGCAGTCGATTTACCGTTTTCGCAAAGCCGAAGTCAGTCTGTTTCTTGATGCCCGCAAAAACGGCGTTGGTCAGGTGCCGCTGAACGCGATCACATTGCAAGCCAACTTCCGCTCGCAAGCCGGCATTGTCGATTGGCTCAATGCACAAGGACCGGCGCTGTTGGCCGCGCACGAAGACAGTGTGCGTGGTGCCGTACCTTACAGCCCTGCCGTCGCGGTCAAACCGATGCTCGACGGTGTTGCTGTGCGCTGTCACGGTTTCAGCAGCGGTGACAGCTATGCGGACGCCGAAGCCGAACGCATTGTCGAGCTGGTGCAACAGGCACAGACGCAAGGCAGTGTCGCGATTCTGGCCCGTGCCCGCAGCCATCTCGTCACCATCGCCGCGGGTTTGCGCAGCGCCGGCATCGCGATGGAAGCGGTCGATACCGAGCCGCTGGCGCAGCAAGCCATCGTGATCGATCTGCTGCAGCTGACCCGTGCGCTGTTGCACCCGGCTGACCGCCTGGCGTGGCTGTGTGCGCTGCGCGCACCATGGTGTGGCCTGACCCTTGCCGATCTGCACGCGCTCTGCGGTTTCGACGACAAGACGCCGCTACCGACCTTGTTGTTACGTGTAGATTGTGACCGCCCAGACTGGCAAACCCGTTTGTCGAACGATGGCCAGCACCGTTTGCAGCGCTGCACCTCGGTGTTGCTCGAGGCATTGGCCCAGCAACACCGCCTGCCGCTGACCGCACGCGTCAGTCAGTGTTGGCTGCAACTGGGCGGGCCGGCGGCCTGCCTCAGCGAAGATGAATTCGCCGTCGCCCAGCAGTATTTCGAGTTGCTCGAGCAACTCGATGGCAACAGCGATGATCTGCTGACCGATTTGCATCGCGAACTCGGCAAGCTCTATGCGCGACCGAGCAGCGGTGCCGCAGTCAAACTGCTGACGATGCACAAATCGAAAGGCTTGGAATTCGACACCGTGATCCTGCCGCGTTTGTCGGCAACGCCACCGGCCGATGAAACACCGCTGCTGCGCTGGGATCTGTTGCCAATCGCCGGCCAGGACCGACTGTTGATCGGCACCATTGCCGGCGTTCGCAGCGAAACCGAAGGCGCCAATCCATTTTTGAAAAAACTGGAGAAAGCGCGTGCCGAACATGAACGCGCGCGCCTGCTCTATGTCGCGCTGACCCGCGCCAAACAGCGGCTGCATTTGTTCGCGGCTTTGCCGGCCGACAAGCCGGACAAAGGCCCGGCCGGCAGCAGTTTGCTGGCACCGCTGTGGTCCGGTTGCGCGTCCGCCTTTCTCGATGGCTTCACCGCACTCCGCGACAGCGATGACGGCGAGGCGCACGTCACACCGACGCCGCTGCAACGTTTGCCGTCGTCATTTCGCTTGCCGATACCGGATTTGCCGCCACCACCACCGGCTGTCGTCGATACCAGCAGCAGCCTGCCGGAATTGCTTGCCGGCGATACCGCGCGTGCGGTCGGCACCGTGGTGCACCGCTGGCTGCAGCAGTGGGCCGAACACGCGCCGCCAGCCGTGGCGCAGTTGCCCGCACTGCGCGCGCTGTGGCGTAAACAGCTGTGCTGGTTTGGTGTCAGCGATAGCGAGCTGCCGGCCGCCATGACCGAAGTGGAAACCGCGTTGCGCAATACCCTCAGCGATCCGGCGGGTATGGCCTTGCTGACCACGGCAAGCGACGCGCGATCCGAATGGGCGCTGACATCAACCGAACCGGAACAAGACGGTCGGCTGCGTCAGCACATTATCGATCGCAGCTACGTCGATGCCGACGGCGTGCGCTGGATTGTCGATTACAAAACCGCGCGCCATGATGGCACCGATATCGACCGTTTCCTCGCTGAGCGCGTCGCCGAATACAAACCGCAGTTGCAGCGCTACGCCAACGTGCTGCAACGACTGGAACCACGGCCCATTACGTTGGCGCTGTACTTTCCGCTGCAACAACGGCTGTTCAGTTGGCCGGCGGATTTGCTGTGATCATGGCAAACATCGATAGCCTGTCACTGACGGCGCCACTGGATCGGCCGCTGGCCGTGGTCGATCTGGAAACCACTGGCGCGCACCCGAGCCATGATCGGGTGATCGAGATCGGCGTGTTGCTGATCGATAACGGCGTGGTCAGCCAGCGTTGGCAACGCCTGGTCGATCCCGGCATGCGCTTGCCGTACTACATCGAGCAGCTGACCGGCATTCGCAGCGACGATCTGGCCGGCGCGCCTGGCTTTGCCACTCTTGCCGATGAACTGGCCGCGCTGCTGAAAGACCGGCTTTTTGTTGCCCATAATGCTCGCTTTGATTACGGTTTTCTGAAAGCCGAGTTCGCCCGCGCCGGCATTCGCTTCGATCCTGACCGGCTGTGCACCGTGCGCTGGTCACGTCAACTCTATCCCGGCGTCAAAGGTCATGGCCTTGACGCGATTTGCTCCCGCTTCGGCATCGGCAATGAAGCGCGGCACCGTGCACTGGGTGATGCCGAAGCGACCTGGCAGTTTCTGGCGCTGACCTGCGCACAGATAGCGCCAGAGCTGCGCCACGCTGCCGTGGTCAATCAGTTGAAGAAGCCGTCGATACCACCAGCACTGACCGCTGAGCGTATCGCCGAGATTCCGGAAGCCCCGGGCGTTTATCGCTTCTTTGGTCCGGACAATGGCCTGCTCTACGTCGGCAAAAGCAACAACCTGCGGGCGCGGGTGCTGCAGCATTTCGGCGCCGACCCGGTGTTGTCGCGTAACCAGCGCCTGCACGAGCTCATTCGCGATATCAGCGTCGAGCGCACTGCCGGCGAACTCGGCGCACTGCTGAAAGAAAGCGCCGCGATCAAAACCGAAGCGCCATTGTTCAATCGCCAGCTGCGTCGGGTACGCGAGCTTGTTGTCGTGGAATGCTATACCGATGCCCATGGCTATTTGCGCACCCGGTTTGCTACCGGCAGTGTTGATGTCAGCACAAGTAACGGTGCTTACGCGCTGTTCCGCACCCGCACCCAGGCACGCGAAAAACTGTTTGCCTTGGCCAAGGAACACAAGCTGTGCAAGAAGCTGTTAGGCCTCGAATCCGGCAAGGGCGCGTGCTTTGACGTTCAGCTCAAGCGCTGCAACGGCGCCTGCGCCGGCATGGAAGCCAGCGCCTTGTACAACCTGCGCCTGCAACTGGCGCTGAAACCGCTGCAAACGCGCAGCTGGCCGTGGTCCGGGCCGATTGCGGTGCAGGAGAGCGATGGTGAACGGACGGATTTTCACGTGATCGATCACTGGTGTTATCTCGGCACCGCACGCGATGAAACCGATATTGACGATCTGCTGGCGACGCCGCGGCAGTTTGATCTGGATACCTACCGCATCCTGCAGCGTTGGTTACGCCAGCGCAGTGTCAGCGTCCGGTTGCTGTCAGCGCCGATGGCTGCCGATTGAAGAAAATGAAAAGGGGCGATACGCCCCTTTCTTATTTCGCCCAATCAGCCGAGTTTGAGGTGATCGGTTTTGGGTGGCGGCGGCGGTGCTTTTTTCTCGCTGGTGTCCAGCGTGGCACCAACTTCGGCAATGGTGATGCCGGAGATATCGCCAACGTTGACCGGCTCGATTCGGCGCGGCGCGCCGAGCGTGGCGCCGACTTCAGCAACCGAGAACTCTGACAGATCCGGTTCCGGCAATGGAATGACTTCGCGCGGCGTGCCGATATCGGCACCGACTTCGGCGAGCGTGATCGACGAGATATCACCGACCTGCACCGGCACGACCGCTTCCGGTTCGCCCATGTCGGCGCCGACCGGTGCCAGAGAATAGTTGCTGAGATCGAGCGCAGGCGGAATGGCGGGTGCCGGCCGCAGCCCGGCCAGATCGGAACCGACCGGCGCCAGTGACCAGGCATCGCTGGCTTTGCGTGCGACACTCGGGCCGCCTTCCTGCTGTTTCAGGCGCGCCAGCGCCCCGGCTTCTTTCAGCGCGGCGATGTAGCGCAGCGCGCCCGGGTAATCGAGATCTTTCTTGATCGTGACCGGTTGGCCGCTGAACAGCCGCTCGATCGTTTCCGGTTTGGCCTTGAACAGGTTGCCGACATTGGCCTTGACCTCGGCCAGATCGCGGCCGGGGACGGTGCGACCGTCGAACACCACTTCGAAGAAGCCTTCCATCGCTATTGCCTCGTTGCCACTGACGATATGCTTGGGCCTGTTGCCGTCGCGTCAGTTTCGATTACGCTGGATTGTAGCGCCAAGCCTGCCCAAGCGAATGCCAATGACGACACTTTCCCCTGTTTTGCCTACCCTGACCTTACCGACCTTGAGCCTGCCGAGCTGGGTCAGCACGACCGTGGATTTCACCGCCCACTATCCTGATGACCATAGCCGCATGTCACTGGCGGTAGCACTGGCCAGTCAGAACGTCGAACACGACACCGGCGGCCCGTTTGGCGCGGCCATCTTTGAGCAAGACAGCGGCCGTTTGATCAGTGTCGGCGTCAATCGGGTGGTACCGCTGCACAACTGCACGCTGCATGCCGAGATGCTGGCGTTTATGTTCGCTCAAGCGCGCATCGGCAGCCACAGCCTCAATGCACCCTCGCTGCCGGCGCATACGCTTTACACCTCGTGTGCGCCTTGTGCGATGTGTCTGGGTGCCAGTTTATGGAGCGGCGTGCGCCGGATTGTGATTGCGGCGCGCCGTGAAGATGCGCAAGCGATTGGCTTTGAGGAAGGGCCGGTGTTTGCCCAATCGGAAGCGTATTTGCGTCAGCGTGGCATCGCTATTGAACACGATTGCCTGCGTGACGACGGTCGCCGGGTGTTGCAACGCTATGCCGAACTGGATCGCTTGCGTTACAACGGCTGAGCGGCGTCAGACTGCACAAAACAAAAAGGCTGCGCGATGCGCAGCCTTTTTCCGGTTCGCCAACTGACTTAACTGACCCGGCGGTACATCAGATCCCAAACGCCGTGGCCCAATCGATGACCACGCGCCTCGAACTTGGTCAGCGGCCGTGAATCCGGGCGCGGCACATAGTCGCCGGTGCTCGATTCGTTTTGATAACCCGCGGCGACGTTCATGATGTCGCGCATATGTTCCGCGTAATTTTCCCAGTCGGTCGCCATATGGAAGATGCCGCCGATTTTCAGTTTGCGGCGAATCAGCTCGGCGAATGCCGGCTGGACAATGCGCCGTTTGTGGTGGCGTGCTTTCGGCCACGGGTCCGGAAAGAACAACTGCACGCGCTCGAACACGCCATCAGCGAGGCATTTGTTCAGCACCTCGATGGCGTCTTCTTCATAGACCCGCAAGTTGCTGAGCTTCGCCGTTTGCGCGGCGGTCAGACAGGCACCAACGCCGGGCCGGTGCACTTCGATGCCGACAAAATTAATGTCTGGATGGGCACTGGCCTGCTGCACCAATGATTGGCCCATGCCGAAACCGATTTCGAGCCAGACCGGATGGGTATTCAGTTGGCCTGCCGAACCAAACCATTGCGCCAGATCCACTGGACCATCGGCAACATGACGCCCCCACAGCGGCAACAACATATCAATCGCGGCTTTTTGCCGCTCGCTGAACCGGCCTTC
>CAMLNB010000211.1 GCA_946481205.1 uncultured Kangiella sp.
CTGCGCATTGCCGAAACCGAGAAGTACGCGCATGTGACCTTCTTCTTCAATGGTGGCGTCGAGCAGACTTTTGTCGGTGAAGAACGGATCATGGTGGCATCTCCGCAGGTCGCCACTTACGATCTGCAGCCGGAAATGAGTGCCGCCGACGTGACCGACAAAATGGTCGCAGCGATCGAGCAACAGCAATACGACGTCATCATCTGTAATTACGCCAACGCCGACATGGTTGGTCACACCGGCAATTTCGATGCCGCCAAAAAGGCCATTGAAGCACTGGATGGCTGCCTTGGCCGTGTTGTGGCGGCGCTGAGAAAAGTTGGTGGCGAAGCGCTGATCACCGCCGATCACGGCAATGCCGAGCAGATGCACGACCACGAGGTCAACCAGCCGCATACCCAGCACACCACCGATCCGGTGCCGCTGGTTTATGTCGGTCGCCCGGCGGAGGCCGTCGTCGGCGATGGCGTGCTGTCCGATGTCGCGCCGACGCTGCTGTATCTGATGGGCTTGTCGGCACCACCGGAAATGACCGGCCGACCGCTGTTCCGTTTGCGCCAAGGCTGATCCGGTGCTACTGACTGCGATGATCCGCGCCGCAGCCGTCAGCGTGTTGACGGCTCTGCTCAGCTTTTCTCTGGCATGGTCGGTGGCCGTAGCTGCTGACAAATCCGCCACGGAAGCGCAGCTGAAAGAGCTGCGCACGCGCATTGAAACGCTGCGTGCACAACAAGAAACCCGCCGACGCAGCGAAAGCGCCGCCCGTGCCGAACTGGCCGATATCGAAACCCGCATGGGCATGGCCACGCGCGCATTGAAAGGCACGCGTGCCGAGCTGGCCGCCGCGCGCAGCCGGCTGATAGCCTTGAATCAGGAGCGCACCGGCTACCGCAATCAGCGTGATCGCTCGGTCAAAGCCTTGAAGCAACAATTGCGCGCGGCATTCATGTCCGGTCAGCAGGAATACCTGAAGCTGTTGCTGAACCAGCAAGATCCGGCGCGGTTCGGTCGCACGATGAGTTACTACCGGTATTTAAATGAAGCGCGCGGCGAGCAGTTAAAGACTCTGGCTTGGGCGATGGGCCGTTTGGTGAGCGTCGAAGAAAAAATCACCGGCGAAATCACCGCGCTGCGCAAACTGGAGCAAACCCAAGAGGCCGAGCGCAAACGGCTGGCCGGCTTGCAGCGTCAGCGCGAACGCAGCCTGAAGTTGGTCGCCAGCGAGATCGCCAGCGACGAGAAAAAAATCGCCGGGTTGCTCAGTGATGAAAAAGAACTCAGCCAATTGCTCGACCGTATCGAGCAGGTCGTGCAGGACGTGCCAGTGCTGCTGCCAAAAGGCGCCGGCTTCGCCCAGCTGCGCGGCAAACTCGGTTGGCCGGCGCGTGGCGAATTTTTGCAGCAGTTTGGCGACAGCCGGCACGATGGTCGGCTGCGCTGGAACGGGGTGCTGATCCGCGCCCCCGAAGGCAAGGAAGTCAGCGCTATTTTTCACGGCCGCGTGGTGTTCTCCGATTGGCTGCGCGGTTTCGGTCTGATGACCATCATCGATCACGGCGATGGTTACATGAGTCTCTACGGTTATAACCAATCGTTGCTCAAACAGGTCGGCGATTGGGTCGAGGCCGGTGAGCCGGTGGCGACCGTTGGCAGCAGCGGTGGTGGCCAGCAAGGCAATGCGCTCTATTTCGAGATTCGGCACAAAGGTCGTGCCATCGATCCGCGACAGTGGTGCAAGAAAGGCTGAGCTGCCGCCGTGCGCAGCACGGCGGCAGGATTCCACACTGGCGTCGGCAACATTTTGGCGTAAGCTGAATCCAAGGAACCGGTGCGCGTGGCACCGACAGGAGGCTGTATGAGTCTGTTCGTCCCGATGGCATCGCCTAGCCAAAGAACGTCACCGTTTTCGCGCGCATTGCTGGCAACGCTGTTGCTGGCCAGCAGCTATCCGCTGAGCGCCAATTCCACCGCGACTGCCGAGCCGGCTGCGGGTTTACCGCTCGCTGAATTGCAGGCGCTGACTGATGCGCTCGCCCGTATCAAAGCCAGCTATGTCGAGCCGGTGGATGACAAGCAGCTGCTGGAAGGTGCGATTGCCGGCATGCTGGCGACGCTGGATCCGCATTCGACCTATCTAAGCGGCAAATCCCTGCAGCGGCTGACCGAAAGCACGCGCGGCGAATACGGCGGCGTCGGATTGGAAGTTGCGCCTGACAACGGCCAATTTCGCGTCATCACCGCGATGGATGACACGCCAGCGCAGCGCGCCGGTATCCGCAGCGGCGATCTGCTGTTGCGCATCAACAACGAAATGACTCGCGGGCTCAGTTTCGAAGATGTGGTGACCCGCTTGCGCGGCACGCCAGGCAGCACGGTGACCGTGCAGCTGGGCCGCGAAGGCAGCACTCAACCGCTTGATCTGACGCTGACCCGTGACACCATTCAAACCGCCAGTTTGCGCCAGCAATTGCTTGACAACGGCATTGGCTATATCCGTCTGGGTCAGTTTCAGCAAGACAGCGGCAGCGAAGTGATCGCCGCGCTGCAAAAACTGAAAACCGAAAACGGCAGCAATCTGCGTGGCCTCGTGCTCGATCTGCGTAACAACCCCGGCGGCGTGCTCGGTGCAGCCGCCGCAGTGACCGATGCCTTTCTGCGCGAAGGCGTGATCGTCTCGACCAAGGGCCGAGTGCCGGGCAGTGATAGTGAAATTCGCGCCCGCCCGGATGATTTGCTGGATGGCGCGCCACTGGTCGTATTGATCAACAACGGTTCGGCATCGGCAGCAGAAATTGTCGCCGGTGCGCTGCAGGATCATCGCCGGGCGATTGTGGTTGGCAGCCGCAGCTTTGGTAAAGGCTCGGTGCAAACCGTGCAGAAATTGTCTGGTGAAGGCGCCATCAAGCTGACCACAGCGCGCTATTACACGCCGTCCGGCAAATCGATTCAGGCAGCCGGAATCGAGCCCGATGTGGTGATCGCGGCCGGCAAGCTGGTCGCTGATGCTCCGCGCAATACCGTGCGCGAAGCCGATCTGCCGCACTCCTTGCGCAACAATCAAAGCGACGCCGCGCCAGCGGCTGACAAGGCGCCGGTCAAAACCGTCAACGGCCGTGATCTGACGGACGACGTGCAATTGGCAACGGCGATCAATCTGCTGCGTGGTCTGGCGGTATTGCAAAAATGATCTGGCGTTGCAGTGCACTGCTGGTGCTGTGTTTGCTGTTTTTTTTGCAATTGTTGCCATCGGCGCTGGCCGGGCAAGCGGTGCGCATTGCCATCCTGATCGACGACATGGGTGACAATCGCGCGCTCGGTGAGCGTGCGTTGGCGCTGCCTGGCCCGGTCAGCTACGCCTTTTTGCCGCATACCACGTTTGCGGCCAGCATGGCCCGCAGCGCGCATGGCAAAGGCCGCGATGTGCTGCTGCACGCGCCGATGGAATCCGAGGCGCAGCAGCAATTGATGGGCCCCGGCGCGCTGACGCTCAACATGACCGAGCCGGATCTGCGCGCGCAGTTGCGCAAGAATCTGGCCAGCATTCCGTTTGTCCGCGGCTTCAACAACCATATGGGTAGCGTGCTGACGCGTGACAGCATCCGGATGAGCTGGTTGCTGGACGAAGCGCGCAAGCAGTCGCTGTTTTTCGTTGACTCGCGCACCACCAGTCAATCGGTTGCCGCGAGCACGGCGCGTCGGCTCGGTGTACCGGTGACCGGACGCGATGTGTTTCTCGATCATGTGGATCAACCCGCGGCGGTTGAACGGCAATTCAACCAGCTGCTGAAACTCGCGCGCGAGCGCGGCCATGCCCTTGCGATTGGTCACCCACGGCCCGCGACGCTGCAAGTGTTGGAGCGGCGTTTGGTCGCGCTGGAGGGCGATGTCGTGCTGGTGCCAGTGTCGGCGCTCTTGAGTGCCCGCACGGTGAACCTGTGTCAGCCAACTGCCGCGGACAGCTGGTCGCAGCTGCTGTTGAGCGGCCAGCGCTGGTTGGCCTGTCAGCCAGCGAGCGGTTCGCGCTGAGCTCCTGAGCGCTGGCATTTACATCCGTACACATTCCGGCACGGCTGATCATCGTTCGCTGCGCTACAACAGCACTGTCGTTTCCCCTCACTCGACAGGAGTCATCATGAACCGCTTGCCGAAACTGTTGTTGGTTGGGTCGCTTGGGCTGGTCGCGGGCGCGGTTCAGGCCCGTGATTGCGAAGTGGATCTGCACTACGGCATCACCCTGGAGCCGAAGCAGGTTGTGCTGCAGGACGGCAATACGGTGTTTGTCCTGGCCGATGGCGCGCTGAGCCGCGACGGCAAGGCGATCAGCCTGTCGGCCAAAGAACAGGAACAGTTGCGCCAATACGAAGCCGGTGTCCGCGAGCTGGTGCCACAAGTCAGCGCCATCACCCGCGAAGCGGTGGCGATTGCCGGCGAGGCCACCGAGTTTGCTTTTGCCACCTTGCTCGGCCCGGAGCACGACTCGGTCCAGCAGTTGCGTGGCAAGTTTGCCAACCTTGGTGTCGAGATCAGCAAGCGCATTGATGACCAGCATCTGCCGGCCAGAGCGACCAACTGGCGCGACGAAGACTGGAACGTGGTCGGCGAAGGTGCCTCGATCAGTTGGGATGTTGCCGAGGCGAGTTTTGCCCTGGTGGGCAAGGCGCTGCACGCCGCCTTTGACGAGGACTACGCCAAGCAGTGGGAGCGCCAGCTCGAGGACATGGAGACAGAGCTCGAGAAACGGGTCGAGGCTCGCGCCGCGTTGCTGGAAACCAAGGCTGAAGCGCTTTGTGACAATGTTACGGCGCTGCAAGCACTGGAGTCCTCGCTCAGCGCCAGCAACAGCGCGCTGAAGGCATTCGATATCGTTCGCCGCGACCACTGATTCCCGGACGGCATACCGCCTTCGACAGACCCGGGCTATGCTTCGGCTGGCTCCGGGTCGGTTTGCTGCTCGGCCGTGGCACCTGATGCCTTGCCGTTCGCCCGATACGTTCAGACCTGGCCGATGTTTCCACCTCTCTGCAGGAGAACACCCATGTCTGTACAAGTGCTCTACACCGCCGAAGCGACGGCGGTTGGCGGTCGCGAAGGCCACATCAAATCCTCTGACGGCGTGCTGAACGCCAAACTCGCCCTGCCAAAACAACTCGGTGGTGCCGGCGGTGCGGCGACCAATCCGGAGCAATTGTTTGCGGCGGGCTACGCCGCCTGCTTTGAATCTGCCGTGCGCTTTGTTGCGCGCGAACAGAAAGTGATGCTGACCGAAACCGCCGTGACCGCGCAGGTCGGTGTCGGGCCTCGCGCAGCCGGTGGGTTTGGTTTGACAGTCGCGTTGAAGGTGTCGCTACCGGGTGTGGATCGCAAGGTGGCGGAAGGCCTGGTGCGTTTTGCCCACGAGAACATCTGTCCGTACTCGCACGCAACGCGCGGCAATGTCGAGGTCAGTGTCAGCTTGGCTTGACAGCTCTGTCGATGCTGCCGCAAGGACCTTGAAGATCTTCCTGACCGCATAAACAAAAACCCGCATTAGCGGGTTTTTGTTTTGCGGCAATCAGAATCGGAAACCTATACCGGCATTCAAACTTTGCGCGTTATCTTGGACATCGATGGTTTCCACCTCAAGCTTGAGCTGGACTGTGCTACCAAGATTGAGGTTCATACCAAAGCCAAGCAAGGTATCCGTGCCATCGTCAGTAGCGGTTCCGAAATAATAGCTGTCGACAGTGGCTTCCCACATTGCAATGCCGAGTTTGCCGTAAAAGCGAACCACATCGCCCGATGTGCTGGCGAGCAAGGCGATATTGGTGCTGGAAAGCTCGAGGTCGTAATATTCGCCATACTCGCCCTTGGCAATTTCGAGACCGACGCCGTTGTCGGCAACAAGGGTTAAATAAGCCTTCAGACCCCGGTCGTAATCGATATTGTCGTGCTCGAACTCGGTTTCTGCCACACCGATGGTGGTTTCCAGTGCCTGAGCCGAAAAGGAGAAAATGACCGCACCAACAGCAGCCGCCACGCGCAGTAACGTCATGATAATTCCGTTCATTGATAACTCCCTGCCTTGGGGAGCAAAAAAAGGCGCGGCAGTTTATCGATGGCAATAAAAGCAGGCAACGAAAAGATCAGGCGCACGACAGTAGGACGGTAGTCTGTCGAT
>CAMLNB010000212.1 GCA_946481205.1 uncultured Kangiella sp.
GATTGCCACGGAATACCGTTTTCGAGAATGCCTGCTGGCGCGGTAACGCGGCAGCATGAACGCCAATAAGGGAGACGACCATGACCATTGCCAACATCAAAACCGACGCCCAGACGCGCATGGCCAAGTCTGTTGAGTCGCTGAAAGGCAACCTGAGCAAAATCCGCACCGGCCGCGCCCACCCGTCGCTGCTCGAACATATCCATGTCAATTACTACGGCAGTTCGGTGCCGCTGCAGCAGGTGGGCAACGTCAACGTGCAAGATTCGCGCACGCTGGTCATTCAGGCGTTTGACAAGGGCGCGATTCAACCGATTGAAAAAGCCATTCATGAATCGAATCTGGGGCTGAATCCGCAAACCGCTGGCCAGACTATTCGCGTTCCGCTGCCGCCGCTGACCGAGGAGCGCCGCAAGGAGCTCGCCAAAGTGGTCAAGAGCGAAGGCGAGAATGCCAAGGTCGCCATTCGTAACGTCCGTCGCGACGGCAACGAAGCGCTGAAAAAGTTGCTGAAAGACAAAGTCGTCACCGAAGACGAAGAGCGGAAAGCACAAGACGACATCCAGAAAATCACCGACGGCAAAATTGCCGAAGTCGACAAGCTGCTGGCCGAGAAAGAGAAGGAACTGATGTCGGTGTAATCGCGTCTGCGATTACCCGCCGCAGTGTCTTTCGGAGGCGCCGTTCTTGTCTTCTTCTTCTGCCAATCAGATCGCTGAGGGTCTGGTGCCGCAACACATTGCCATCATCATGGATGGCAATGGCCGTTGGGCGAAAAAGCGCAGCCTGCCCCGCGTTGCCGGCCACAAGGTCGGCATGGAGCGGGCACGCGACATCACCGAAGCTGCCGGCAAGCGTGGTGTTCGCTCGCTGACCTTGTTCGCGTTCTCCTCGGAAAACTGGCAACGCCCACTCGAAGAAGTCAGTTATCTGATGGATCTGTTCGTCACCGGTCTGGAGCGTGAAGCCAAATCACTGCACAAGAATGGTGTTCGTCTGCGCGTCATCGGTGATCGCAGCCGCTTCGCGGAAAAGCTGCAGCAACGCATGGCCGAAGCCGAAGCGATGACCGCCGGCAATACCGCGTTGACGCTGAATATCGCAGCCAATTACGGCGGCCAGTGGGACATCATCAACGCAGCTAATCTGGCGTTGGCCGCCAAGCGCGCCGCCGGCGATAGTTCGCCGCTGCAAGATGCCGAGCTGGCTCGGCATTTGACCCTGGCCGATCAGCCAGCGCTGGATCTGCTGATCCGCACCGGCGGCGAAGTGCGCATCAGCAATTTTCTGCTCTGGCAGGCGGCATACACTGAACTGTATTTCTCGGCAGCGTTGTGGCCGGACTTCGATGCCGCTGAACTTGATCTTGCCATTGCTGACTATGCCCAGCGTCAACGCCGGTTTGGTAAAACCGGTGAACAAGTGACAGGGGAAACCTGATGTTGATGCAACGAGTCATCACCGCGTTGCTGTTGCTGCCTTTGGTACTGGCATTGGTTTTCCTGTTGCCACTGCCTGCGTTTGCAATTGCCGTGGCGGCAATTCTGACGCTCGGTGCCCGCGAATGGGGCCGGTTCACCAGCGCCGAGAAAACGGCGCCACTGACTGCGATGCTGAGCTATTTGGGTTGCGCGGTGGTGCTCTGGCAGCTGTCGCCACCATTCGATTTCTGGCCGAGTCTGAGCTGGCCGCAGTGGCTCTGGTCGGGCGACAATCTGCCGTTGCTGGTGTTGTCGCTGGCCGTGCTGTTCTGGTTGGTCAGCCCGATTCTGCTGTGGTTTTATCCGCAGCGTGCCGGCTGGTGGCGCGCGTCACAGGGGCTGCGGCAGGCACTCGGCATTTTGCTATTGCTCGCAACCTGGATTGCCTTGGTCAGCTTGCGCAAGCTCGGTAATTTGCATGACCCGCTGAAAGGCGCGTTGGTGATTTTCTATGTGCTGCTGCTGGTTTGGGCGGCCGATGTCGGCGCCTATATCGCTGGTAAAGCGTTGGGTAAACACAAGCTGGCGCCGTCGGTCAGTCCCGGAAAAACCTGGCAGGGTTTCTTTGGCGGTTTGGCGCTGGCCTTGGTCATTGGCCATTTCGCAGCGCAATTGTTTGGTTTGTCGAGCAATTCCGAATGGGGTTTCCGCGCGCTGGTGTTGGTCACCATTATCGCCTCGGTCGTGGGCGATCTGATTGAAAGCTTGTGCAAACGCGAAGCTGGGGTGAAAGACAGCGGAACAATTTTCCCCGGCCACGGCGGCATGCTGGATCGAATTGACAGCTTGTTGGCGGCAGCACCGGTGTTTGCGCTTGGCGCTTTGTTGCTGGAGCTGCGTTAATGCAACGCCCGGTTGTCGAGCAATTGGCCGTGCAACAGGTGGTGGTGCTCGGCAGCACCGGTTCGATCGGCGTTTCGACGCTGGACGTGATTGCCCGGCATCCCGATCGGTTTGCAGTTTTTGCCTTGGCGGCGCGCAGCAGCGGCGAGCGCCTGTTCGAACAGATTCAACAGTTCCAGCCTCGCTACGCAGTATTGGTTGATGCCAATGCCGCAACGAGTGTGCAAGCGCGAGTCAGGCAGGCCGGTCTCAAGACCGAAGTGCTTGCTGGCGAGCAGGCGCTTGCTGAGATCAGCTCGGCTGCCGATGTCGATACCGTGATGGCGGCCATTGTCGGCGCTGCCGGTTTGTTGCCAACGCTTGCCGCGGCGCGAGCCGGTAAACGCATTCTGCTGGCCAACAAAGAAGCGCTGGTGATGTCCGGCCCACTGTTCATGCAGGCAGTGCGCGAGCACGGCGCGATGCTGTTGCCCATCGACAGCGAGCACAACGCCATTTTCCAATGCTTGCCAGCGCCCGGTCATGACACCGATCTGCGTGGTGAACGTGATTTGCGCGCGAACGGCGTCGAAAAAATTCTGCTGACCGCGTCTGGCGGACCCTTCCTGCGACGTGAGCTGCGCGAGTTGGCTGGCGTGACGCCGGATCAGGCCTGCGCGCATCCGACCTGGAACATGGGCCGGAAAATTTCGGTCGATTCCGCGACGCTGATGAACAAAGGTCTCGAAGTGATCGAGGCCTGTTACTTATTCAATGCCACTCGTGCGCAAGTCGACGTGCTGGTACACCCGCAGAGCATCGTGCACAGTTTGGTGCGCTACGTGGATGGCTCGGTGCTGGCGCAACTCGGTAATCCTGACATGCGCACACCCATTGCGCATGCGATGGCCTGGCCGGATCGGATTGCTGCCGGGGTGGCGCCGCTGGATCTGACCCAGATCGCCAAGCTGGAGTTTTTGCCGGTCGATACCCAGCGCTTCCCTTGTCTTGATTTGGCCTATCAGGCATTGCAAGCCGGCGGTAGTGTGCCGGCGGTGCTCAATGCTGCCAATGAAATTGCGGTCGAGGCGTTTCTAAGCGGCCGCATCGCCTACACCCGGATAGCGAGCGTCATTACCGAAACCCTGCAACATTGTCCGGCGCCGCCGGTCGAAACGCTGGAGTCGCTGTTGGCGATTGACGCCGAAGCACGGCGCATTGCGACCGGTCAGGTAGGAGTGCAGGCAGCATGATCGTGTGGTTGTGGAATATCCTGTTTTTGATTGTCACCATCGGCGTGCTGGTGACGGTACACGAGTTCGGCCATTTCTGGGTCGCGCGCAAACTCGGCGTGAAAGTGCTGACGTTCTCGGTCGGTTTTGGCAAGGCGCTGTGGTCGCGCACCAGCAGCGATGGTGTGGAATACCGCATCGCAGCGATTCCGCTCGGTGGCTACGTCAAGATGCTGGACGAGCGCGAGGCCGACGTGCCGGCGGAGCTGGCGCCGCAAGCTTTTAATCGCGCGTCGGTTTGGACACGCATTGCGGTGGCCAGCGCCGGTCCGTTGGCCAATTTCCTGTTTGCGATTGTTGCGTTCGCCGTCATGTATATGGTCGGTGTGCGTGATCTGCGGCCGGTACTGGGCGAGATCGCGGCGGATAGCGCCGCCGGTCGGGCCGGTTTGCGCGCCGGCATGGAAGTGGTGGCGATTGATGATGAACCGGTCAGTTCCTGGGAGGAGCTGACGTTTGCGCTGGTTGCGCGGGTTGGGCAGGACGAGCCGGTGTTGGTCCGGGTGCGCGATCAAGCGGGCAATGAGCAGCATCGCTTGCCGGGCGGTGCGCTGAATCTGTCTGGTCATGAGGCCGATATTGCTGGCCACATCGGTCTGCAACCACGTCGGTTGCCTTGGCCTCCAGTGGTCAGCAGCGTGGTGGCGCAAGGGCCGGCGGAACGGGCTGGCATCCGGGTCGGCGACATACTCACTCACTGGAACGACGAGCCTATTTCCGACTTCCTGCCGCTGACCGAAAAGATCGCGGCGGCCAAGGGCAATACTGCTACACTCCGGCTGCTTCGCGATGGCCAGGAACAGTCTGTTCAACTGACCGTAGCGGAACAAGACGGCAAAGGTGTGCTGGGCATCAGTTCGATGCGACCGCCGTTGCCGGACGACTGGTGGGTGCGCTATCGGCTCGGTCCGCTTGATGCAATGGCCGCCGGCTGGCAGAAAATGCTCGACACCACCGCTTTGGTCTGGAATGGCCTGGGCAAACTGCTCACCGGCGCGCTGTCGGTGCAGTCTCTGAGCGGCCCGGTCACCATTGCCCAAGGGGCCGGTGCAACGGCTGCTGCGGGTGTTGATCGATTTTTTTGGTTTCTGGGATTGATCAGCGTAAATCTCGGTCTCATCAACCTCTTGCCCATCCCGATGCTGGATGGCGGGCACCTGCTGTACTACGGGGTGGAAGTCGTACGCGGCCGGCCGTTGTCGGAACGCGTGCAGGAATGGGGCCTGCGCATCGGACTGTCGCTGGTTGGCGCGCTGATGCTCATTGCACTTTTTAACGATTTTGCGCGCCTGTAGCGAGCGGGCGGCTGGTGTAAATAGAACAATATGAAAATCCCGTTCAAGCGTTTGTCCCTGGCAGTTCTCCTGGCGCTCAGCGCCACTCGTGCTCTGGCTATCGAACCCTTTGTCGTGCAAGACATCGAAGTTCGCGGCCTGCAGCGCGTTGAGCTCGGCACCTTCTTCACTTATTTGCCGCTACGTGTCGGCGAAACCGTCGATGACGTCCGGATGCCACAAATCATCCGCACGCTGTATCGGCAAGGCTCGTTCGAATCGGTCAAGCTGGAGCGTGATGGCGCTAAGCTGATTGTGGTGGTGGAAGAACGGCCAACCATCTCTACCATTACCTTTGATGGTAACAAGCAGATCAAGACTGAGCAGTTGCTCGAAGGATTGAAGCCGATGGGCTTCGCCAAAGGCGAAGTGCTCAATCCGGCCATGCTGACGCAAATTGTGCAAGAGCTGGAGCAGCAGTATTTTTCGCACGGCAAATACAGCGTCCGCATCACCTACAAAACCGTTAAGTTGCCACGCAATCGAGTCGATGTCCGGTTCAAAGTGGTTGAAGGGGACGCCGCGGTTATTGGCGCGATCAATATCGTCGGCAATCAGTTATTCACTGATGAAGAACTGTTGAAACAGTTTGAACTGACCACGGGTGGCTGGTTCAGCTTCTTTACGGATGACAACCAGTACGCCAAAGAGAAGCTGTCGGGTGATTTGGAAAAACTGCGTTCCTATTACATGGACCGTGGCTACTTGAAGTTCCAGGTTTCTTCGACCCAAGTTTCGATTTCACCGGATCGGCAGAATGTCTTTATCACCATCAACGTCAGTGAGGGTGAGCAATACAAGATCAAGGACATCAAGTTTGTTGGTGAATTGATTGTCGACGAGGAGCAGCTAAGACAATTGTTGCCGGTGAAGGCCGGTGACACCTATTCCGCCGCTGCATTTACTTTTGCCGAGACCAATATCAGCAAGCTTCTTGGCCTCTATGGCTATGCTTTTGCCAACGTCACGACCGCTCCGACGCCTGATGATCAAAACAAGCTGGTTGATATTGCGCTGATGGTTCAGCCGGGTAAGCGAACCTACGTACGTCGTATTTCCTTTTCAGGTAACGAGACAACCAACGATCACGTACTTCGTCGTGAAATGCGGATGATGGAGAGCGGACCGTTCTCCACCGACTTGGTCGAGCGTTCCAAAACACTGTTGGAACGTCAGCCATTCATCGAGGATGTCACTATTGAAACACCTCGAGTCGAGGG
>CAMLNB010000213.1 GCA_946481205.1 uncultured Kangiella sp.
GCGCTGCTGTTTCTCGATCTCGATCGCTTCAAGGTGATCAACGACAGTCTCGGCCATCTACAGGGTGACAAACTGCTTAGCGATGTCGCCACACGCTTGAGCGACTGTGTGCGGCCCGGTGACACGGTCGCCCGTCTCGGTGGCGACGAGTTCTGTGTGCTGCTGGAGGACGTCGAGAAAATCGCCGACATCGAGATCATCGCCCGGCGCATTCTGGCCAGCATTGCCGCAGCCTATGTGCTCAATGATCAGCAGATTTACACCACCACCAGCATCGGCATCACGACCAGTCTGATCGGTTATCAGGACGCCGACTCGGCCATTCGCGATGCTGATGCAGCGATGTATCAAGCCAAAGCCCAAGGCAAAAACCGCTACTGTTTCTTTGACCGCAGCCTGCACCAGAGCGCATTGAATCGGTTGAAGCTGGAGGCCGATCTGCGCCATGCCATCGATCGCGATGAAATTGTCGTGTTCTATCAACCGATCTACGATCTGGCGCAGCAGCGGATCAGCAGTTTTGAAGCGTTGGCCCGCTGGCAACATCCGCAACTCGGCCTGGTTTCACCAGCGGCATTCATTCCAGTTGCCGAGGAAACCGGTCTGATCAACGAAATCGGCATGCAAGTCTTGCGAGCGGCGCTGCATCAGGTGCAGCAATGGCGACAGCAGGGCATGCCAGAGTTGTCCGTCAGCGTGAACCTGTCGGGCCGGCAACTGACCCAGCATGATTTTCTGCAACGGGTGCAGGACAGCTTGCAACTGAGCACACTGCCACCGCAGGCCTTGAAGCTCGAAATCACTGAAAGCCTGCTGATTCAGCACTTTGATATGGCGCAGAAATTCCTCCACCAGTTGCAAGTCATGCAGATTGAGATTCTGCTCGACGATTTCGGCACCGGCTATTCTTCGCTGAATTATCTGCACCAGTTCCCGCTCAACACGGTCAAGATTGACCGCAGCTTCATTCAGCAGATTGGTGAGTCGGAAAAAAGCCGGCAGCTGCTCAACGGTGTCCGTCTGCTCGCTGACAACCTGGGTTTGAAATTGGTGGCCGAAGGCATCGAAACGGCCGAGCAGTTACAGGTCTTGCGTGAGTTGAATTTTGAATTTGGCCAAGGCTATTTATTTGGCGCGCCAATGCCGGCGATGACTGCCGGCAACTTGCTCAGTCAGTCGGTGCATCCGGCGTTCGCAGCTGCTGCGCCAGGCTGAACAGCGACCCCGCCGCCTGCAAATAGCAAACATTTTCGCTCGTTTGCTCATGAGATACGCCAGCCTCGGTCACCAACACGCCGGGCAGCGCGACCAGTTCATCGTTGTAGAACAATTTTGGCCAGTAGGGCCGCAACCACGCGGGGATTTGCGCGGCCTGAAACAGATCTTTCAGCTCGCGCCGGCCATCACGCTTCGGCAGCTTCACCCGCAACCCCGGTGTTTGCCAACGCACATTGACCCTCTCGTCGGCTCGTGCCGGCCTCAGCGCCAATGCCCCTGCCGATGCTTGTGTGCTCCACGCTAGCTGCCCCAGCTGCAACGGTAATGACAGCATAGCGGGATCGAGCCACAACTGGGTCGGCAACGCCGGCTCGGGCCAATCCGGGGTTACCACAATCTGATCACCATAGACGCGCAAACAATGGCCGGCCCATGCCAGCTGGATCCGGTCCGAATCGGCAGCCAGTTGTTGCAGGAAATGCTGCAGCGGATCGGTATTCGGCATCGCGTAGCCTTGCTGCTGCAACCAGCCGCGAAGCAGATTGGCTTGCCGGGCCGGTGACAAACGCTGCAAGGCCTGTCGTGACAGCAAACCATTCGCGTACTGCACACGGGTCGCGTCCAGCGCCGCCAGATCGCTCAACAACACAGCAGCTTCCGCCTGCCAGTGCACCGCGCGCAGCAAAACCTCGGCAGCGCCTTGCCGCTGCGCCAGCAACACCGGCATCAGTTCGGCGCGCAAGCGGTTGCGAGCCAAATCGGTATCTTCATTGCTCGGGTCTTCAATCCATGACCACTTTTCGGTTTGCGCCAGCGCGGTGATTGCCTCGCGACGCACAGACAGCAGGGGTCGGCACAAACGCGCGGCACCACAGCTCGCCACAGCTGGCATCGCCGCCAAACCGGAAGGCCCGGCACCACGAAGCAATTGCAACAGCAAGGTTTCGATTTGATCGTCAGCATGCTGACCGAGCAGCACAATCTCATTGGTCTGGAGATGAGCGGCGAGCGCGGCATAACGCGCGGCGCGGGCATCGGCCTCCAAACCTTTGTCGCTGCGTTGGACTGCAACGGTCAACACCGTCAACGGGATGCCCCACGCCGCGCATACCTGTTGGCAGTGTTCGGCAAAGGCCGAGGCAGCTGGCTGCAACTGGTGGTTGATATGAATGGCGCGTAGCGGCAGCTGCTGCGCCGCCGCGTAACGACGGGCCAGATGCAGCAGCACGGTTGAGTCGCGGCCGCCGCTGTAGGCGACGACCAAGGCCGGACGGCCTAGCGAGGACGCGGACACATTACCCGCCGAAAACAACAACGCCCCGAGTGCTGAGGCGAACGCTTCAGCCGGGGCGTGTGTAGTCATGATGCTCTTGGCGAAAGATGCGAATGCAGCGAGGCTCAGGACGCCTCGGCAAACACACCAAAACTCATCAGCCGCTGATAGCGCTGGCTCAGCAATTGATCTTCGCTGAGTTTGTCGAGCACGCTCAGATCGGACAGCAATTGCTCTGCCAAGGTTTGCGCCATTTTGCGCGGCTCACGGTGAGCACCACCGAGCGGCTCTTCGACAATGGCGTCGATCAGCTTCAGTTCTTTCAGGCGCTTGGCGGTGATGCCCATCGCCGCCGCCGCTTCCGGGGCTTTTTCGGCGCTACGCCAGAGGATCGAAGCACAACCTTCTGGCGAAATCACCGAGTAGGTCGAGTACTGCAGCATGTTGACCCGATCGCCCACGCCAATGGCCAGCGCGCCGCCGGAGCCGCCTTCGCCGATCACGGTGCAAACCACCGGCACTCTCAGTTCCGACATCACTTTCAGGTTGCGGGCAATCGCTTCCGACTGGCCGCGCTCTTCCGCACCCACGCCCGGATAGGCACCGGGGGTGTCGATGAAAGTGATGATCGGCAGTTTGAATTTCTCCGCGAGCTGCATCAACCGCAGCGCCTTGCGGTAGCCTTCCGGTCGCGGCATGCCGAAGTTACGGCGGATTTTTTCCTTGGTGTCACGGCCTTTCTGGTGACCGATCACCATCACCGGCCGACCAGCCAGGCGGGCAGTACCACCAACGATGGACGGGTCATTGGCAAACGCGCGGTCGCCGCAGAACTCGTCGAAATCGGTGAACAGCTCGTTCAGGTAATCGAGCGTGTATGGCCGCTGCGGGTGCCGGGCCATCTGGGCGATTTGCCAGGCATCGAGGTTGGAAAACACCTGCTTGGTCAGCTGCACACTTTTCTTGCGCAGCCGGTCGATTTCTTCCGTGATATTGATTTCGCCGTCATCACCGAGCTGACGCAGCTCTTCGATGCGGGCTTCCAGTTCGGCAATCGGCTTTTCAAAATCGAGAAAATTCAGGCTCATGGGCGTTCAGTCGTCCGGTCGCATGCCCGCTATGGCCAGCCGGACCGGCCGGCCATCAGGCGCAGGGGGCGTAGTCTACCAGCGGCCGGGGGACGTAACCATCTGACCAGCCGTCCGTTTGGTTGGCGAAAAAGCCGGCAAGCGCCGGCAAACTCAGGCCTGGCCGGTGAACGAGGACGGCCGACAGCGAGCCGTGAATGCCCGGAACGCCTCGGCATCGACGATGGCGCCGGGGTGTTCGACCACGAAACTGGCGACCCGGGCGGCAAACTGGCTGGCCGGCGCCGGTGCCAACCCGGCCAGTCGGGCACTGAGGTAGGCGCCGTTGAACGAATCGCCGGCCGCCGTGGTATCGACGATATGGTTGACTGGATAGGCTGGAGTGCTCAACAAGACATCGTCAGCGGCAATACGGACGCCATTGATGCCGTCCTTCACGACAATTTCCCGGACGCCGATTTCCTGCAGATGCCGCAAGACATCATCAGCGGTCGCAGCGCTAAACAGTAGCTTGTGATCATCCAGACCCGGTAGCGCGATATCGGCCAGCTGATACGCACGCAGCAAGGCTTCGGCGGCTTCATTGCTGTCCGGCCACAGCGCCGCGCGGTAGTTCGGATCGAAGACGATGGTGCTGCCGCTGCGCTTGAGCTCGACGATGACCTCAAACAGGCTGCGCCGATCCGGCGGCGACAGAATCGCCAGCGTGATGCCGGAGAAATACAACATATCGACACCCTGCACCAACCAGCTGGCACGCTCACGCTGAAAGCACTGCATCACCTGCTTGGCTGCCGAGGTCTCGCGCCAGTAAACAAACTTGCGCTCACCGTGATCATCGACATCGATCAGATACAGACCGACGCGCGCCATCGGCGCCCGGAAAATCAGTCGGGTATCCAGATCTTCTTGCTGCACTTCCTTGATCAGCCGCTCGCTGAGCGGGTCAGTGCCAACGGCCGTCATGAAATGCACAGTCAACGGTTGCTCCGCCGTTCGCTTCAAATAAACCGCCGAGTTGTAGACATCGCCGGCAAAACGCTGGCGATAGGTGTCATCACCCACCCGCGACAGCTCGACCATGCACTCGCCGATCATGACAATGCGTTTGCTCATGGTTTTGTTGCGCCCCACATCGACTTCTCCCCATTTGCGACGCGCGCGTGAAATCGGCTCGCTGCCGCCATTGCGTCGGCGATGCTAACCACGCAGCGCCGCCGACAATTGCTCAGCTGTTTCGCCAGCCAACGCGTGATAAGCCCCGGTTAACTCCGCGACAAAGCCGGCGTGTTCGCGCAGCGCCTGCGGAAAGACCTGCGTCAAGCTCAACCACTGCGCAATATCCCTCTCGGCGTTTCCTGTGCACGCCGCCGCCTTGGCCAACAGCAACGCTGCAAGTGGATCAACCAGCGCTGGCGCACTGCGGGTACCGATGTGATTCCGGGCCTGGCGATACCGCATACCAACAAACCGGAACCAAGCCGCGACCACCAAACACAAATCCGTGATCGGGCGCCCGGCAGTAAGATTGTCGGAGATCGCCGGCAGGATTCGCATCGGCAATTTCTGCGAGCCATCCCAGGCAATTTGCGCCAACAAATGGTGAATACCGGGATTATCGAAACGCCGAAAAATCGCCGCACTGTAACTGGCTACGTCCAGCTCTTTCGGCGCGGTGAACGAGTCTTGCAATTCCTCGCGCACCATCCGCTCGACAAAGTGGCGCAGTACTGGGTCCTGCATCGCCTCATGCACGGAACTGTAGCCGAGCAAACTGCCCAGATAGGCCAGCGCTGAATGTGGCGCATTGAGCAAACGCAGCTTGGCTTTTTCAAAGGCCTGCACATCGCTGGCGTAAATCGCGCCAGCACGGTCCCAAGCCGGCCGCTCCGCTGGTAAGACGTCTTCAATGACCCACTGACAGAATGCTTCGCGTTTAATCGGCCAGGCGTCGTGCAACCCGAGCGCGGCATCGACCTGCCGGCGTAGAGTGTCATCGGTGGCGGGTGTGATGCTATCCACCATTGTGCAAGGGCAAAGCAACTGTGCCTGTAACCAAGCCTGCATCAGGGGATATTTGCGTTCGACAAAAGTTAGCAACGCCTGCTTCAGCTTGTTGCCGTTCTGCGTCAGGTTGTCGCAGCTAATCAGGCAAAACGGCAGCGTCCCGTTCGCATGGCGCTGCGCCAGCGCTTGTGCCAGCAGGCCTATTGCGCTACGCGGCTGGCTGCTGCCACTGAGATCAGCAACGATATCCGGATGATGCAGATCCAGATTGCCGTCGGCATTCAGGCAATAGCCTTTCTCAGTGATGGTCAGCGTAACATAGCGGGTTTCAGTGGCAGACAGGCGCTGCAGGATCGCGGCGAATTGCTTGTCCGCGACCAGCAGCTCCTGAATCGCGCCGACCACTTCGTAATGGGTTTGCTGATCAATCACAGCGATCGTGTACAGCCCATCCTGAGGCTGCAACGCCTGCTGCAGATCGGCGGAACGCATGGCGACGACGCTGATGCCCCAATCGCCACCGTGCGCCAGCGCCTGCTCGGTGTACCA
>CAMLNB010000214.1 GCA_946481205.1 uncultured Kangiella sp.
AAGCTTGAAGAGATGGCGCGCGAAACGCTGGTTTACCGTCCGGAAAAGATGAGCTGATATTGCGTTTACCGCTCAGCCAATATTCAGCACCAAGGCCGCACACTCTGCGGCCTTGTGTTTTTCTGGCTGGAAACGAATCCATGCGCCAACTAGTTAGTTTGCTTTTCCTCGTTGCCTTGTCTGCCTGCGTGGCAAAGCCGCAAGCTCCGTCAGGACCTGTATTGCCGACCACCAAGTTGCAGCGGGAGAAAGCAGAAGCAGGACAAACCGTCGCGCTTGATTGTGAAGATGTCGTCGCTGCTGGTGTTTGGCTCAGTCCGGCACCGGACTATGATAAAACCAGCTCGGACCTCGCTGAAAAGAAAGTGCTGAAACTGCTCGGCAATGCCGCATGCACCGCGGCACCTTCTGACCAGCCGATGCCGCAACACTGACATGGCTTATGCTTGGCGCAGGGTTCCGTAACAAACACCGATTAGGTCAGCGGTGCAAAAAATCGAGGCACCAGCTCGCTGGCTTTGCCATGCCTCGCTTCTACAAAACTGCTGCGCTGCATTGACGGTTCCAGATTCAGCTCGACGGTATGCGCGCCAGCGGCGCGAGCTGCCTGAACAAATCCCGCCGCCGGATAGACATTGCCGCTGGTGCCGATGCTGACAAACAAATCGCAGCGGTCGAGTGCAGCGTAGATGCGATCCATTTCCAGCGGCATTTCGCCAAACCAGACGATATGCGGCCGCAGCGTGCCGGTCAGCGCACAACATTGGCAGCGCTGTTCGCTCAGCAAATCACCTTGAATCGGGAAAATCTGTTGGCTCATGCTGCAGCGCATTTTCAGCAACTCACCGTGCATATGAATCAGCTGGTTGCTACCGGCGCGCTCGTGCAGATCATCGACGTTCTGGGTGACCAGCAAAAACTCGCCACGGAATGTCCGCTCAAACTCAGCGAGTGCGATATGCGCCGTGTTGGGTTGTACCGACGAGTCAAACAGTTTGCGCCGGCGCTCATTGTAAAAGCGCTGCACCAGCGCCGGGTTGTGGGCAAAACCCTCCGGCGAGGCGACATCTTCGATGCGATGATCTTCCCAGAGTCCATCCGCCGCGCGAAAGGTACGGATGCCGGATTCGGCGGAAATGCCAGCGCCGGTGAGCACAACAATAGAGCGGTATTGCATGCGCGTTCCCAGTTCGTACGGGACAAGGTGGGAACGGCTTTAGCTGCGAAACGCGTCGAGCAACATCGCAGCTAAAGCGGCTCCCACATCAGAACACATTCAATGCGGCAGTCAGCAAAAATCACCCGCTAATAACTGCAAGCCTGCCAGTGCCGCCATCGCCGCGGTTTCGGTGCGCAGAATGCGTGGGCCAAGACGCAGGCCGGTGAATTTGGCGGCGTGGGCGTATTTCATGTCCATATCACCGAGGCCGCCCTCAGGGCCGGCCAGCAGCACGACCGATGCGCTCAGTTTCAGATCGCGCAGACCTTGTTTGCCTTCGGGGTCCAGCATCAGACGCAGGTTGCCGGTTTCCAGTTCGCTCAGGGCGATATCGAGTTTGCGCACCGGCGCGATCACCGGCACAACGTTACGACCGGATTGTTCGCAGGCACTCTCGACCACGCGTTGCCAATGCTCGCGTTTTTTCTCCCAGCGATCGGCGTCGACGGAAACGCCGCAACGCTCGCTGATCACCGGTTCAATGCGGCTGATGCCAAGCTCGACCGCTTTCTGCACGGTGTAATCCATCCGCTCGCCGCGCGAGATGCCTTGCATCAGCGTGATCTGCAGCGGCGATTCGCGATTAACCGCCTGCGCGGCAGCAACCTGCGCGCGCACCGCTTTCTTGTCGCATTGCGTCAGGCGTGCGTCGTACTGCTGGCCATCGCCGTTGAACAGTTGCACGGCATCGCCTTCTTTCAGCCGCAGCACGCGGTTGACATGGCCGGCGGCTTGCTCACCGAGGCTGACGGTGGCGCCAATGCTCAGGGCATCGGCAACAAAAACGCGTATCGTGCGCATGGTTTGACTACCTGGCCTCGCTATATGACGGTTGCGACGGAAGCCGGACCGCCGTTTGACCCGTTCGGATAAGCCTCATAGGATACCGGACGAGGTGTGGATTCGCCGAGCAGGGTCAGGCCGACAGGAGGATGTCGTCAGCCGGCGCGTGCCAGCAGCGGTTTGCAACAGCTGCTCGTTTCCCAGCCTCATGCTGTCAACACGTACTTCAGGCTAGCCGGTTTTGGCCAAGCCGACTCAGGGAAAACAAGTATGAAGATAAGCATTCCCGCCGAAACCGCGGCTGGCGAACAGCGCGTTGCCGCCACACCCGATACCATCAAGAAATACCTCAGTCTTGGCCACAGCGTTGCGGTGCAAACCGGCGCCGGGGTTGCTGCCGGCATTCCCGATAGCGCCTACACCGTGGTCGGCGCCAGCATCGTCAACAGCGCCGCCGAGGCCTTTGCCGGCGAGCTGGTGCTGAAAGTGCGGGCACCGAGCGAAGCCGAACTGAGTCACCTGAAAGCCGGCAGCACGGTGCTGGCGCTGTGCAATCCGTATCGCAACAGTTTGCTGCCGCAATATGCCGCCAAAGGCGTCAGCGTGTTTGCGATGGAGCTGTTGCCACGCATCACCCGCGCGCAAAGCATGGACGTGCTGTCCTCGCAGGCCAATATCGCCGGCTACAAGGCTGTGCTGACTGCTGCGGCGCATTACCCGCGCTATTTCCCGATGCTGATGACCGCCGCCGGCACCGTCAAAGCGGCGCGCGTGCTGATTCTCGGCGCCGGTGTCGCCGGTCTGCAGGCCATCGCGACGGCCAAGCGCTTGGGTGCGGTCGTTGAAGCGTTTGATGTGCGCACTGCGGCCAAGGAGCAAGTTGAATCGCTCGGCGCCAAGTTCGTCGAAGTGCCGGGCGAAGCCGGTGATGCAGCCGGCGGTTACGCCAAGGAAATGTCCGAGGATTACAAACGCAAGCAGGGCGAGCTGGTGCATGAACGCGCCCAGCAGGCTGACATTGTCATCAGCACCGCTCTGATCCCGGGCAAGCCGGCACCGCGCTTGATTCATGCCCGCACGGTCGCGGCGATGAAACCGGGTTCGGTGATCGTCGATCTGGCGGCGGAAGCTGGCGGCAACGTCGAAGGCACCGTCGCTGATCAGGTGATCAATCTCAATGGCGTCACCGTGATCGGCTACACCAATCTGCCGTCACAAGTCGCCGCCGACGCCTCGGCGCTGTATGCCCGCAACCTGCTCAATTTCCTGACGCCAATGCTCGGCAAGGACGGCAGCTTCACGATCAATACCGACGACGAAATCATCAAAGCCTCGCTGATTGTGCGCGATGGCCAGGTGCTGTTCGGTGTGAAGTAAGCGGTGATGCCGGCCAAACCGGCGGCTGCCCGAAATTGAATGAATCTGCCGCCGTCTCTTCCTGGCAACTGCTCCGGCAAGAGACGGCAAGAACAAGGAGTGCACTACCATGGCTGATCCCTTGATTATCAACCTGACCATTTTCGTGCTGGCGATTTTCGTCGGTTACCACGTGGTCTGGAACGTGACGCCCGCGCTGCATACGCCGCTGATGTCGGTGACCAACGCGATCTCGTCGATCGTGATTGTCGGCGCGATGCTGCAGATCGGTTTCGATGCCTTTGGTGGCGACAGCATCGTCGGCGCGCTCGCGGTGGGTCTTGCCAGCGTCAATATTTTCGGCGGCTTCCTGGTCACCAAACGGATGCTGGAAATGTTCAAGAAGAAAGAGCGGAAGAGCTAAGCGCCGGCAACGCATCGAACCGGGACACTCAAGCCCCTAACCGGACTAAAAACCAGAACAGGTTTCCCAAGGAAACACCATGGTCAACTACAACCTGATTGCGCTGTCGTATCTGATTTCGTCGGTGCTGTTCATTCTGAGCCTCAAAGGTCTGTCGCATCCGGAAACGGCGCGACGCGGCAACAGCTTCGGCATGATCGGCATGGCGCTGGCCATCGTCACCACGTTCTTTCTGATGAAGGAACTGACCTCAACCAACGGCTATGTGCTGACGTTGGTGATGATTCTGATCGGCGGTGCCATCGGCACCGTGCTCGCGAAGAAAGTGGAAATGACCGCGATGCCGCAATTGGTCGCGGCCATGCACTCGCTGATCGGTCTGGCGGCGGTGTTGATCGCGGTGGCCGCCATCCTGAAGCCGAACAATCACATGGATGGCATTCACCGGTTCGAGCTGTTCGTTGGCGCGTTTATCGGTGCCATCACGTTCACGGCGTCGATTGTCGCGTTCGGCAAGCTGTCCGGCCGCTTCTCCAGCAAGGCCATCAAATTCAGCGGCCAGCATCTGGTCAATCTGCTGCTCGCGATTGTCATGGTGGTGTCGGGCGCCATCTACTTCGTGCAGGAATCGCATACCGCGTTTTATGTGATGCTGGCGGTGTCGCTGCTGCTCGGTTACCTGCTGATCATTCCCATCGGCGGCGCCGACATGCCGGTGGTGGTGTCGATGCTGAACAGTTACTCCGGCTGGGCCGCTGCCGGTATCGGTTTCACGCTGAACAACAGCCTGCTGATCGTCGCCGGTTCGCTGGTCGGCTCCTCCGGTGCCATCCTCTCTTACATCATGTGCAAAGCGATGAACCGCTCGCTGATCAACGTGATCTTCGGTGGTATCGGCAGTGACAGCAGCAACGCCGACGCCGGCGATGGCAAAGAGAAAAGCTATCGCGCCGGCTCGCCGGACGATGCCGTGTTCCTGATGAAAAACGCCGAAAGCGTCGTCATCGTGCCCGGATATGGCCTCGCCGTAGCCCGTGCTCAGCATGCGCTGCAGGAATTCGCCGAGAAACTGGAACACCACGGCGTGCAAGTGCGCTACGCCATCCACCCGGTCGCCGGTCGCATGCCCGGTCACATGAACGTGCTGCTGGCCGAAGCCGACGTGCCCTATGACCAGGTACTGGAAATGGAAGAGATCAACAACGACTTCGCCAACACCGATGTCGTACTGGTCATCGGCGCCAACGACGTGGTCAACCCGGCTGCGAAAGACGATCCGAAATCACCGATCTACGGCATGCCGATTCTGGAAGCGCACAAGGCCAAGACCATCCTCGTGGTCAAACGCTCGATGGCTGCAGGTTACGCTGGTCTCGACAATGATTTGTTCTATATGGACAAGACGATGATGGTGTTTGGGGATGCGAAGAAAGTGGTGGAGGATTTGGTGAAGGCGTGTGATTAGTCGATAGTATCCACGCGACTCTTTCGATTAGACGGTGTTAGATCAACGGAGCACTGCCAGTTCTCCCAGTGATCTAAGCGTTTTGTTGAAGTGCTTGCGATGGACAGCCGACCTTGAAGTTACAATTCAAAATCTAGAACTAAATGTGAAGAAAATATGACTGAAGAGAATATTTACTCTGCGCCACAGAGCAGTCTTCCGTTGCCTGAAAACAAACGTGGAGCATTAATTATTCTCGCACGTATACTGACGGTACCGTACTTCATCCTTTGGGCTGCCGCGGTACTGAGGCAATTCACCAGAGCGATTAGTGCTGAGATCTCAAGCGTCCCAAACTTCATTGGCTCGCTGACTGGAACTATTATTCTTTCGGTTGTAACTCTCTATCCGCTCTTTGTCTTCTGGCGTGTATCCGGCAAGATAAAAAGGCCAGGCCGAATCGGTGCGTTGAGAATGAATGCTGGTGCGGGCATTCTGGTGTTTGCGCTGTTCGCCGCAATGGCCCTTTTCGTGCCGACAAATAATCCGATGGTATTTTGGCTAAGTGCAGTGCTACTTTCACTTCCATATGCGGTGAACTTTGTCGCTGTCTTGAAGTTGAATTGACGGCAGAGTTCAAGTAAGTGCCGATTAGCGCAGCGTAATCAGACGCTTATCTGCTCGTCTATTCAAGCTCTCTCTCATGTGTATGGTTTGCTGCCGGGACTCGCCCCGGCGGGCGCCTTACTTTTCTTGCTCGTGCAAGAAAAGTAAGCAAAAGAACACGCCCCACGCGCCAGAATCGTTTGGTTGCTTCGGCTGGCACCGCCCGTCGTTTCGGCGTTATCGGCTACGGGCACGTGCTGATGCGGCGTCCTGCCTTATCAGCACTGCGCAAGCCATCCGGG
>CAMLNB010000215.1 GCA_946481205.1 uncultured Kangiella sp.
TAGCGCGCAATGACGCGATTGGAAAAAATACGTGAGAGCCGCGAATCGGTTGACGTGTCGATCATCTCGGCTTCGCCAATCGCTTTCAGCATGCGCTCGGCCGCGTTGGCGTAGGCCAAGCGGTCTTGCTTGCAGAGTTCGAGAAACTCTTGCAGGCTCAGCTCGTCTTCTTTCGCTTCCTCGTAACGTGAACGGTAATGTTGAAACAGGCTCATGACGACCTCCACGGTGTCGACGCGCGACAACGCGCGTGCGTGCCTTGCAACAAGTGTAGTTCGTGTCTGTGCTGACGACCGCCGCTGACGACAAAGGTTCATACCATCGGTCGCGTGGAGCAGGAGCGACGACGGACCCTGACGACGGCATTGAATTATGTTGCGCCGCAGCATGAAAGCTTGGCAATCCCCTCGTTTGTAACTGGTCAGTGGTCTTGTGAGTGGACAGATGAGCGGTTAGGATTGGGCCAGCTCTCCTGCGCCTCCGGTCTCGGTGGCGGCAGTACTGACAGCGCGCATCGCGGATGCAACAACGACAACAGTGGAACAGCCTTACTGGGAGAATTCCATGAATAAACACCTGCTCGGATTGGCCTTGGTCAGCGCACTCGGATTGGCCGGGTGCGGCGGCGGAGACGGTCCAGCCGAACCTAAGATCCCGGATGCAACTGGCGGTGAGGGCGGTGTACGCCTGACCCGTCCGCTGTTCTCGCCGGCGTCGAGCCAGATCCCGGTGCCGAACGATTTGTTGTTCGCCAGCAGCGTTTTCGGCAATACCACAGACTTGACCCTGCGCTTGCCGACCGCGGCCAATGACCGCAACGAAACCTACATTGACCCGAACCCAGCAGCGTCCAACTCGGCGTTTGCGGCGAACCATCTGTTTGCTCTGGACGGCTGGTCGGCGGTCGCGCCATTCATCATCCAGTTCGTCAATGAAGGCGGCGCCTCGATTGACCCGACGACGCTGATCGCCGGTGAAACGGTGCACGTCTATAAAGTGGCGCTGCTGCGTCCAGAAGTGGCGACCGGCGTGCCGGCGCCCACCGGCGCGGTGACCCAGGTGCTGGAGATTCTCGATGGCAGTGATTTCCGCGTTGACCTCGTGCCAACCGCGGAGGACACCAACCCGCTCCTGCGCACCATTCGCATCACCCCGTTCAATCCATTGGAAGAAGACACCGGTTATGTTGTCGCGCTGTCGCGCGGTATTCGTGACGGCAACGGCAACTTGGTAGTTGCCGACGGCCAGTTTGCTGCCGTCTCTGGCACCGATCCTATCGACTCGCAAAGCAGCTTTGCCGCGTTGGAGCCGGTTCGTCAGCGCGTCAATTTCATGCTGAACGCCATCAACAGCGATGTGCCGCGCGAAGATGTGACGCTGGCCTTCCAATTCCGCGTCCAAGGCATTGGCGATGCGCTGAACACCATCAGCATGGTCGTCAACAACCCGAATGCGCCGGCACCCGCCACCAGTGGTTTCGCCCCGGAAGCACCGTTCGCTGCCATCAATGCCGCGCTCGATTCGGGCGCCGTACTGTGGCAGGGCCAGATCACGATTCCTTACTACTTGGCCGCGCCGTCGATGAGCAATCCGTTGGCGCCGTTGAAGGAGTTCTGGAAAGCCAACACCGCCATTCCGCCGGGCAGCACACTGGGCACCAACCTGTCCTACATCAACCGCATTCCGGCAGCGACTGGCAATGAATCCATTCCAATGCTGTTGGCAGTGCCAGGTGGTACCTGCACCAAGCCGACCGATGGTTGGCCGGTAATGATTTTCCAACACGGTATCACGGGCCATCGCGGTCAGATGTTGCCGATCGCCAACACGGTCGCGAAAGCACCTCTGTGTATGGCTTCGGTCGCCATTGACTTGCCGCTGCACGGTTTGCGTGCACCAACTGATTACGCAACCGGCAGTTCGGATCAAGGTTTGGCGGGCCTGCTGCATGTCGGCTACACCCCAGGAACCGTGCGTGAGCGGATCTTCGGTGTCGATTATGTCAACAACACCACCGGTGCCAGTGGTCCGGATACAGTGGTCGATGCTTCGGGTGCCCACTTCATCAACTTGACCAGCCCGCTGACCTCGCGTGACAACCTGCGTGAAGCTGCCGCCGATTTGCTGGCGGTGTCGCGTGCGCTGACCACAATGGACTATGACGGTGCTGGTGCAGACTTCAACGCCGGCAAAGTCTACTTTGCGGGTCTGTCGCTGGGCGCCATTACCGGTTCGCAATTCGTCTCTTACGATCCGCGGGTGCAGGCTGCCGTGCTGGTCAGCCCGGGCGGTGGTTTGGGCAAGATGGTGCCGGTGTCGCCGGCGTTCGGCCCGACCATCAATGGCGGTTTGGCTGCAGCTGGCCGTACCGTTGGTACAGCGGGTTACGAGCAGTTTGTCTTCCTGCTGCAGACGGTGATCGACCAAGGTGATCCGCTGGGTAACTGGCAAGCTTTCCGTGCCGCCGGTGTGCCGACGCTGATGTTCCAGGTCCGCAATGACTTGGTCGTGCCGAACGATGGCTCAGCTTTGAACTATCAGGTCGGCAATACTGGTCTGCCAACCACGATTGCTGCGATCGCTCCGTACGCAGGTACCACCCCGTTGGCGCGTGCTTTCGGTCTGAGCAATATCTCGACTGACCAAACCAACCCGGCGGGTGTCAGCGGTTTCATCCGCTTCAATACCGGTTGCCATAGCTCGTTGCTGTCGATTGCCACCTGCGCACCGGCCACCACCGATGCCATGCTGGCGGCTGCGGTCACGGTCGAGATGAACACCATCATCGCCCAGTACTTCGGCTCCAACGGTGCCTTGGTCAACATCACCAACAGCGCCATCATCGAACCCTGATTCGTTGAGGCATTGAACAAAAGCCCTGGCCTGGTGCCGGGGCTTTTGTTTTCCTGGCAGGCCGGCACCGCTTCTTTGTTATGATCGCCCACCCCGTGCCGGTGCGGGCAGTTGGAGTGCAAGTCCTTGATGCAGTTTGTCTATGAATACGGCCTGTTCCTGGCCAAGGCCATCACCATTGTCATGGCCATCTTGTTGGTGATTGGCGGGATCCTGCGGGCTCGGCAACAGCGCCATCACCAGCCGGCCCCCGGTGAGATTGAGGTACGCAACCTCAGCGAGGAGTACAAGGATCTGACCGATACCATGTATTCCGAAATTCTCGATCTCGACGAATACAAAGAGCGGCACAAAGCCGAGCAGAAGAAAGAAAAAGAAGAGGCGAAAGCGCGCAAGAAAGCCGCCAAGCAGATCAAGAAGACAATCAGCAAGACGGAGCCAGACGTTGGCAGCAAGGCCGAGTCGGATGCGGACAGGGAAACTGAGCAGAGCGAAGACGAAGAGCCAGCGCGCAAGCCGCGCATCTTTGTGCTCAATTTCCATGGCGATATGGAAGCGTCTTCCGTGCACTGCCTGCGCGAAGAAGTGACGGCGGTACTGGCTGTTGCGGAGCCGGATGCCGACGATGCAGTGATACTGCGTCTGGAAAGTCCCGGTGGTCTCGTACACAGCTACGGCCATGCGGCTTCCCAGTTGCAACGCATACGCGACGCCGGGCTGCCATTGACCGCAGTGGTCGATGAAGTCGCGGCCAGCGGCGGTTATATGATGGCCTGCGTTGCCGACAAAATCGTTGCCGCGCCGTTTGCTGTGATCGGTTCCATCGGCGTTGTCGCCGAGCTGCCGAACTTCAACCGGCTGCTAAAACGCTTTGATATTGATTACGAACAGCACACCGCCGGTCAATTCAAACGCACGCTGACCATGTTCGGCGAGAACAGCGATGAAGGACGACGCAAATTCCAGGAAGAACTGGAAGACACACATAAGCTGTTCAAGTCTTATGTGGGCCAGCATCGGCCCCAGGTTGATCTGGACAAGGTTGCAACGGGCGAACACTGGTATGGTTCACAAGCCAAGGATCTGGGGCTCGTCGATGAGCTGCAGACCTCAGATGCCTTGCTGCAATCGCTGTATGAAGATCACGATGTCTACGAAGTGAATTATGAATTCCGCAAGACGCTGGCCGACCGTTTGTCGCTGGCTGCGTTTCTGACGGCAGACAAACTGCTGTTGCGGTGGTGGCAGCGTGGCACGCAGCGGCATAGTTTTTTGCGCTGAACTGGATGCGTTAAATTGGATTCTCCGGGCTTGAACCGATGAGCTTGCCCGGCGACATTTGCTCACCGATGTCGGAGGCTCGTTTGGAAATCGACTTCTGGCAAACACGCTGGCAGCGTGGCGAAATTGGTTTTCATCTGCCGCGCCCGCATCCGAAGCTGGTGTCGCTCTGGCCATCACTGTGCCCCGAACCGGAAGCCACGGTTTTTGTGCCGCTTTGCGGTAAATCGCTCGACTTGCACTGGCTTGCAGCGCGCGGCCATCGGGTTATCGGCGTTGAGGCAAGTGAGCTGGCGGTGCAAGCATTTTTTGCCGAGCAGCAGCTGATGCCATCGCTGACTCGCGTCGAGTCATTTCGCTGTTATCAATACCAGCGTCTGCAGATTTACTGCGGCGATTTCTTTGCGCTGCCTGCTGCCGTGCTGGCCGGCTGTCAGTACATCTATGACAGGGCTGCGCTGATCGCACTGCCAGAGCCGCTAAGGCTGCGCTACGCCAGCTATTTGCAGCAGTTATTGCCAGTTGCAAATACATTGCTGCTGACTCTGCTATATCCGCAAGCACAGATGTCAGGACCGCCGTTTTCTGTTTCTGAGCAGGACATCCAACAGCTATTTCCTGCCGCTAGTCAGCGCCTGTTACTGGATCACGATATTTTGCCGCACGAGCCTCGCTTCGCAGCAAAAGGGGTCACTCATTTGCACGAACAGGCGTGGCAGCTGCAATGGCAGGTGTAAGCGTATGACCGATGGTGCTACCAACGAGAGTGCTTCGGCGTTACCAACTAGCGCGGTAGCGGAAGCTGCGATCCGACGCAGCATGCTGCGTCACGACGGTGAGTACTTGTACTGGCTGGAGCAACGACCACAGGAGCAGGGCCGCGGCGTCATTGTGCGGTGGTCGGAGACATCTGGTTGTCAGGAGATGACGCCGACCGCGCTGAGCGTACGTTCGCGCGTTCATGAATACGGTGGTGGCGAATTCGCGGTACGCCGTGGCGCGGTGGTTTTTTCCGCGGATCCGGAGCAACAGGTTTGGCTGCGTGACGTGAATGGCCATGTCGCGGCGATCACCGCAGTCAGTCAACCACGACAAGCGGTTCGTTACGCCGATTTCTGTTGGCATCCGGATGCTGACGTGATCTACGCCGTACGCGAACGCCATCATGACGATAGCGTCAGCAACGAATTGGTCGCTTTGTCGTTGGATGGGCGTTGCGAGGTGCTTGCCAGTGGCGCCGATTTTTATGCCGCACCGAGGATTGCACCCGATGGTTCGCGCTTGCTTTGGTTACAGTGGTCGAATCCCAATATGCCCTGGGATGGCACCGAGCTATGGCAGGCGATTGTACTGTCGCCCATGCAAATCACTGATGCCGAGCCGCTTGCCGGCGGCGCGAACGAGTCCGTGCTTCAACCGGGATTTGCTGCCGACAATCGCTTGTTCGCGCTGACGGATCAGCGTGGCTATTGGCAGCTGGCAGAATGGCGAGCGGACGGTTGGCAGTTTTTGCATCACGAGCCGACCGATTGCTGCTTGGCGCCTTGGACGCTGGGTGGCCAGAGTTGGCAAATCGATGCCGACGGCCAGTGCTGGTGGTTGGCCCATAAACAAGGTTTTCAACAACTGTGGCGTCAGCGTTCGGGCGAGCACGCGCCACAGCTGGTGGGCGTGCCGGACAATTGCCTCAGCGGCCAGCTGGTAGTTGCGCAGCGCCACGTTTTCTTGCTCGGCGCCCGTGTCGATCGAGGCGAGCGCCTGTTTGCTCAAGATACCGATAGCGACAGCGTGATCGACATCTGTCCGCCGGCTGCATGGCCGTCGGCAGTTCCCATCACGCCGGCACGCCTGGAATGGGCTGCCGCGGAAAATCGCCAAATACCGTTCTATTTCTATTTGCCGGAATCCAGTGAGCCTAGGCTGCCGCTGGTCATGTTCTGCCACAGCGGGCCGACCGGCAGCGCCAGCCCGGCGCTACAAC
>CAMLNB010000216.1 GCA_946481205.1 uncultured Kangiella sp.
TTGCTTAGAAAAATCCGTTCCTACGGCTGGCATCAAACATGCTAGTCTTCGTTCAGGGCTCGTGACACGGCACACTGCCATCGAGCCCTGTTGCGATTTCTTTTCGCTTGCAGTGATACCGCCGGCAGCCACGCGACAGGCGCACCGCAGACAATCGACAGGATCACTCCAACCACTCGCCGCACCAACTTGACGACAGGAGCCGCCATTTTGGATCACACGCTGATCGCCACCATCGCCCTCAGCTTCCTGTTCGCCTTCATCGCCGGCCTGATTGCCGCGCGCATTGGTTTACCACCTTTAGTCGGTTATCTGCTTGCCGGTGTTGCCGTTGGCCCCAATACCCCGGGTTTTGTTGCCGATCTCGCGTTGGCGCAGCAGTTGGCAGAAATCGGCGTGATCCTGCTGATGTTCGGTGTCGGTCTGCATTTCTCGTTTCGCGATCTGTTGAAGATGCGTCACATTGCGCTGCCCGGTGCGGTGTTGCAAATTCTAGCCGCTACCGCGATGGGCGGGGCCATGGCGTGGTGGTGGGGCTGGGATCTGCCGGCGGCGATTCTGTTTGGTTTGGCGCTGTCGGTAGCCAGCACCGTGGTGCTGCTGCGTGGCTTGGAAGAAAACAACGTCTTGAATACCGTGCACGGTCGCATCGCGGTCGGCTGGCTGGTGGTCGAAGATCTGGTCATGGTGCTGGCGCTGGTGATGCTGCCAACCCTCGGCGCCTTGAAAGGCGGCGATGCCAGTTCGCTGTTCACCAGCGGCGCGTTCTGGCAATCGCTGGGTCTGGTGCTGGTCAAGGTCGCGATTTTTTCCGCGGTGATGATCATTGCTGGCGCACGAGCGGTACCCTGGCTGCTGCAAATGGTGGTCAAGACCGATTCTCGTGAGCTGTTCACCTTGGCGGTGATCGCCGTGGCGATCGGGATCGCTTACGCCGCTGCCACATTGTTTGGTGTGTCGTTTGCGCTCGGTGCGTTTTTGGCCGGCGTGGTGATCAACGGCTCGCATATCAGCCATCGCGCCGCTGCCAATGCCTTGCCGTTTCAGGATGCTTTTGCCGTGCTGTTCTTTGTTGCGGTCGGCATGTTGTTTGACCCGATGGTGTTGCTCGACAAGCCCTGGCATGTGCTGGCGGCGGTGGCGATCATTCTGGTCGGCAAATCGCTGGTGGCGTTCGGCATTGTCTTGTTCTTCAAATATCCTTTGGTGACCGCACTGACCGTGTCGGCCGGTTTGGCGCAGATCGGGGAATTCTCGTTCATTCTGGCCAGCCTCGGTCTGATCCATGGACTGTTGCCGCCGGAAGGGCAGAGCATCATTCTGGCCAGTGCGCTGATTTCGATCACCTTGAATCCGCTGACCTTCAAATCGATCAAACCGATCTTGGCTTTGATCGAAAAAAGCCCGCGCTGGAATTCCCGTTTCAATCGCAACCAGGACAAGCTGGCAACGCCGGACGTCGAGATCGACCACGAGCAGATGCAGGATCATGTCGTGCTGATCGGTTTTGGTCGGGTCGGGCGGCGCATCGGCGAGCAGCTGGATGACATGCAGCTGCCGTATCTGGTGATCGAGCACGATCGCCATTATGTCGAGCAATTGCGCAAGCGGCATCTGCCGGTGATTTATGGTGATGCGTCACTGCCAGGTATCCTGGAGCATGCCGAGCTGACTCATGCTCGCATTCTGGTGATCACGACGCCCGAGCGCTTCCAGACCCGGCGCGTGATCGAGCTGGCGCGCAAACTGAATCCGCATATCGACATCATTGTCCGCACCCATCACGATGACGAATACCAGCATTTGAAAGATCTGGGTATCGCCAGTGTGGTGATGGGCGAACGCGAATTGGCTCAGCGGATGGGCGATGAGATCGGTCGGCGGTTCAGCGTGTTGCCGGTGACAACGACCGCGAGCGATGACGAACCGACGGCGGCCTGATCCGTCTGGTTGCTGTGTCAGCTAGCGCTGTCGATGATTGCGTCGCGCTGTTCGGTCAACAAACTGATCTGGCCGGCGAAATAGTGTTCGCCGCCGAACCAAGGGAAATGGCGCGGAAAGGTCGGGTCGTCCCAGCGCTGTGCGAGCCAGCCGCCGTATTGCACCAAGCGCAGACCACGGAAGACTTCGGCTAGTTGCCATTCGCGCCAATCAAAATCACAGAAGTTTTCGTATTCGCTGATCAATAACGCCCGTTCGGCGGGCGTATTGGCCAGCATCCACAGATCCTGCACGGCCGGCGCGGTACGGCAATCGTCGAAATCCATCAGCAGCACGCCATCGCCGGTCCAGAAAATATTGCCGGGATGCAAATCGCCATGGCAGCGTTGCCAGCTGACATCGTGCAGTCGTTGCAATTGCGCGTCACAACTGTCCAGCAGCTGCTCGGCAGCACTGCGATATCGCGCCAACAAATGCGCCGGTAACAACGGACTTTGCAGCGTTGCCTGCAAGGCCGGGCGAGCAAAATGCTCGACATCGAGCCGCTCACGGACAGCAAACGTTTTTTGCTGGGCAACGGCGTGCAGGCGGCCGACGGTACGGCCCATCACTTCCAGCTGGGCCTCATTGCCGGCCTCAAACGGTCGGCCGCCGCGTTGCGGAAAGACCGCGAACAGAAAACCGTTGTGCTCGAACAGGCTGAGGCTATCTCGCCGCTCCGGCGCAATCACCGGAATGTCGGTGTCGGCCAGCTCAAACAGGAACGCGTGCTCTTCCAGGATCTGCGCCCGGCTCCAGCGCCCGGGCCGGTAGAATTTGACGACGAATTTGCTGCTGGCGGATTCGTTTGCGGATTCGTCGCGAAAACTGTAAACGCGATTCTCGAAGCTGTTCAGCGGATGCAGTGCCGCTTCCGGCAACCAGCCAGCGCTTTCCAATGCCAACAAAATCGCATCGGGTGTCAGGCCGGCGTAAACATGCCGCGGCTCGTTGTGTTCGCCGTCGTGATCGTCTACGCCAGTTTGATCGTGGTCCATTGCCGCCGTCGCCAGAGCCAGATAAAGACCCCGGTTTGGAAACCGCGGTAGCCAACATAGATGGACCAGATCGTCAGCAGGCCCATGCCGAGTACCGGGCCAGTCAGATAGGCGAGTGGCAGGAACACCAGCCATTGCAGCCCGAGTGTTACCGCCATCGTACTCATGGTGGCGCCAGCGCCTTGCATGCCATTGAACAAGACGGTGCCGACCGCGTCGAGCAACAAGCCAATGGCAACGAGTCGCAATGGAATCACGCCCAGCGCTGCGACTTCCGGATCGACAATGAAGACACTCATGATCCATGGCGCCAATACGAACATCGGCACCGCGATGATGAACACGACAATCAGCGCCAGCTTGGCAACATCCCAGCCCCAGCGATACGCATCAACCGCATCGTTGCGGCCGAGTGCCTGACCAACCAAGGTGGCGGCCGACAAACCGAATGCCAGACAAGGCAGAAACGCCACCAGCAAGGTATTGGTTAGCACGTTGGCGACGGCGAGTTCACCGGTACCGACTTGGCCGACAATCCAGAACAACACCGTGAAGCCGAGCGAGAAAAAGAATTGTTGTGCGCAGGCCGGCACCGAGACCTTGATGATGGTCATCACGGTTTCGCGACGCGGCAGTGACGCCAGGAAGCCGTATTGGCGGGTGTGTTTCCAGGCGTAACTGAAATAAATCAGCGTGCCGATATAGAGCGAAATGGTGGTGCCGAGGCCGGCGCCAAACGTGCCCAAGGCCGGTAAACCAAAGTGACCGAAAATCAGCAGGTAGTTGATGCCGATATTGATCGTATGCATGACCAGCAGCGTCATGAAATAGAAGCGGGTGAGTTTGATTGCGCTCCAGTACGCGCGGAACGAAAAGTTCATGCCCATGGCAGCGATGCCGGCAATGCGCGCTTGCAAATACGGCGTGCCTTGCGCGGCCACTTCCGGATCATCAGTCAGCAACGAGACGATCCACGGCGCGCAGAGAATCAGAATAATCGCCAGCGGAATCGCCGAGCAGGCGATCAGCAGCAGCGAACCGTTCAGCGGTCGCGCCGCAATCTCGTGCTGGCCTTCGCCCATCCGGCGCGCCACCATGGCTTGCACGCCAGCGGACAAACCGATGAACGCCGCCGCCAGCAACCAATTGACGTAACTGGTGATGCCGATCGCCGCGACGGCGGCTGGACCGAGCCGGCCGACCATATACATATCGACCAGATTGAGAATGTTCTGCGAAATCATGCCGCCCATGACGGGCAGGGTCAGCTGCAGAATTTGCTGGGAACGTTCGCGATTCAACACGATAGTCGGGCAGGGCTCGGGCTGGTGGTGGTCAGCAGGCTGACAGCCACAAGAAACCGGCCACGAAGGCCGGTCGGTTCGGGGGATTCTAGCACCGCGACGGTGCAGGCAGCGGCTTTCTTATGGCCGTTTGAAACGCAGCACAAAGCGGTCGGTCTGGAAGCGGATGCGCGGTTCAAAGCTGGACAGGCTGCGATTATCGTTCGGGTTGCGCAGCAGCTCGGTGCTGGCATCAAAGCGGAAACCGGCCTGCTCCAGATCCTTGCGCAGCGCACTTTCCTCGATGCGGTGCAGCGGCTTGCTGTCCTGTACACCGCGACCGGCCCGGGCGCTGTGGTCGATCACCGCCAGCACGCCACCCGGTTTCAGCGCCGCGTACAGCTTTTTGAACAGTGCCGGTCGGTCCATCGCCGGCCAGCCTTCCGCCGGATCGGCGTAATACATGTCATGGAAGGCCATGCTGGCGAAAATCAGATCATAGTGCTGGTCGCCAAGCTGCAACTCATCGACCTCGACATCGAGCCGGCGGATGTTCGGCAGCCGGTTGTTGTTGAGGCGGGCGTTGAGCTGATCGCCCACCCAATTCAGATACGGTTTGTTGTTGAAGGCATCGACGCGACCTTGCGGGCCAACGCTGCGCGCCAGCAGCTCGCTGAAGTAACCGCCACCAGCGAAGACATCGAGCACGATTTGGCCCGGCTTCACCTGAAAAAATTCCAGAATCGCTTCCGGCTTGCGGTACAGATCGGCTTTGCGATCGGCATCGCTACGTTCGCTGTGCGCGACCGCCTGTTGGATCGGCGTTGCCACGGCCCCATCGGGTTTGGCCAGTGTGACGGTGGCGATACAGCAGCACAGCAGTGTGATCAGCAGGCGGGTCATGGCAGCATCCTTGGCAACAGACCGGGCGAGTATAGCGAGCCGGCAAAGGCTGCCGTCACCGGCAAAATTACCGGCAATTCGTGGCAGTTTTACACGGTGCGTGCAACGCACCAGACCGACACCTGCGTGACGCCGGCTTTGCGCAGCGCGCGAGCCAGCGCCAGCACGGTGGCGCCGGTAGTCAGCACGTCATCGACAATGGCGACATGCGCCGGCAGCGTGCCGGTGATGGCAAAGGCGTTGCGCAGATTGCGTCGACGCTGCAGTGCCGACAGTCCGATTTGATCGGCAGTCGCCAGCACGCGCTGAACCGGCGCTGTCAGCAACGGGCGCTGTAACGCGTTTGCCAACGGTCGCGCCAGTTCGGCAGCTTGGTTGTAGCCGCGCTGGCGCAGCCGGCTGCGGTGCAGCGGTACCGGCAGAATGGCATCAGGGATGGAGGCATTCGGGAAAGCGGCGTCCGCTTTCGTCAGCGCTCGCTGTACCGTTTCGAGCAGCAGCCCACTTAGCGCCGCTCCGGCGGCGAGATTGCGCTGGAATTTGAAACCGGTGACCAGCCCGCTGACCGGCGCTTCATAACGCAGCGCGCAGAGCGTGCGTTCGACCGGCAGCGGTCGCCGCAGGCACGGTCCACAGGTGTCGCCGGCGGCGAGTGGCAAGGGCAGTGCGCAGCGGCGGCAGGCATGGCCGAGCCAAGGCAAATCAGCCCGGCAGACCGCGCAGAGACCGGTACCCTGCTCGGCCGGGCAGCGGCAGAGCGGGCACAGCGGTTCCAGCCACTTGTAAACCATAGGCATCCATTCCGGTTGACAGTCACACGTGGCCGGCTATGATGCCGGCCTCTTTATGGGGTTTTTCCATGCCCCAAACCGACTGTACCCGGAGAGACGCCTTGAGCCAATTGATTGACCGCCTGCTGACCGGCGCCATCCGCCACGACTGG
>CAMLNB010000217.1 GCA_946481205.1 uncultured Kangiella sp.
CAGCACCAGCAGCCAGAAGTTGCGGGTGCGAGCCCAGAGCACACCGAACATCAGGCCGATCGGCGCGACCACGACGATGGAGTAGGCGGCCGCGGTGAGAACGTCTGGTGCGCCAGTCATGCCTTCCATCAGGTGGGCGCCGCGCAGCACGTAACCGGGCGCGTGCACCAGACCAAACAGAATGGCCATCAAGACAATCGCAACGGTTTCTGAACGCAGCCACGCTGCGATGCGGGTTTGCAACAACGCGCGAAACAAAAACTCTTCGGTCAGGCCCGCTTCAAGTGTCATCCAAAGCAGCGCCACAGGCGCGACGATGGCGATGAGCCATGCCGGCTCTGACAACGCCGCCAGTTGCGCCGGACCGCGGCCGATTGTCAGTTGCAAACCAAGCAGCAGCACCGCCATGATCAGCAACACACGGCCGTGGCCTTTGGCCAGCGTGAAGGTGCCCACCAGATCGCGCCAGCGATAACCCAGACGTTGAAACAGCAGCGCCGGCAACACCACCATCGCCAGCAATTTGGCGAGCAGAATCACCACTTCTTGCGGCTGCCCGGCGGTTACCGCTGCCTTCAGGGCACTGAGCCCCCAGCCGAGAAACAACAGCGCAAACACCGCAAGGTAGCCAAACACGGTGTAGGCTTCTTTGCGCGGCTCTCGCACAGTGATGATTTGTGGTTGAATGCCGATGCTGGCCAACCATGCGGCCAGCGAAAAACCAAGACCAAAGATCAGCAGAATGGCGAGATACTCGCCTGATTCAAAACTGGGCGAACGTGCGAGCGTGGCCAACGCCAAACCATAGATGGCAGCAAAGCTGCTTATCGCAAACAATGCGCGGACATTGATGTTCATGATTCGATACCAGGTAAGGTGTGTCAGCCTGCGTTACATGCCACGGTCGGCATTGACGTTACCGTGCGGAAACGAGAAGTAGTTCAGCACGACATGGCAAGAAAAGATCAGGGCGGCCGGTATCAAACTGTTTCACGGCGGGAACCGCTCATTTGAACCCTGCTGTCAGCGCGAGCAGATTTGATTATCATGCTAACTGTCTGCGTCACCTGCCGAGCCCGCCATGAAAACCGCCGATGCCCTGCTCCTCGATCAACAGCTGTGTTTCGCGCTGTATTCCACTTCGCTGGCGATGACCAAGCTGTACAAGCCGTTGCTGGAGGCGCTGAACATCACCTATCCGCAGTACCTGGTTTTGCTGGTGCTGTGGGAGAAAGAAGGCATTACCTTGAAAGAACTGGCGCAGCGACTGCACCAGGACCCCGGGGCGCTGACACCCGTGGTGAAACGACTGGAATCGGAAGGCTTGCTGCAACGGCGGCGCGATGCCCAGGACGAGCGCAATCTGGCCATTGAACTGACCGATGCCGGCCGCGCGTTGAAAGCCAAAGCGGTCGAGGTCAATGCGGCCGTCGGTCTTGCCTGCGGGCTGCCGATACCCGACCTGGTCGCTCTCAGGCAGTCCCTGCTCGCTTTGCGCAGCCAGCTGGAACAATAAGGTCAAACTAAATTTATCGATTTATCAATAAGTTAACTACATCTTGTCGGAAATTTGCAGATTTAGCTTGCACGCTAACGATTAGCGCGATAACTTAACCACCAAGGCCAGCGCCACTCCCGAGATTGCTCAGGACGCTAGCCGGGAAGGTGCAGTGCAACCATTAAGTGATTGCGCTAATCATTATCGCAACACGTTCGCTTCAAGACAAAGGAGTCACACCATGAACGTTCTGTACACCGCAACCGTAACCTCCACCGGTGGCCGCGACGGCCGCTCCGTTTCCAACGACGGCCTGCTCGACGTCAAGCTGACCACCCCGCGCGAACTCGGTGGTGCCGGTGGCGAAGCCACCAACCCGGAACAGCTGTTTGCTGCCGGTTACTCGGCCTGCTTTCTGAGCGCGCTGAAATTTGTCGCTGGCAAAGCCAAGCAAAAACTGCCGGCCGATTTGTCGGTGACGGCGCAAGTCGGCGTCGGTCAGGTGCCGACCGGTTTCGCGCTCGATGTTGAACTGCGCATCAGCGCATCGGACATGCCGCGTGAAGTGCTGCAAGAGCTGGTCGATCAAGCCCACATCGTCTGCCCGTACTCACACGCCACCCGCGGCAATCTGGCGGTGCGCCTGGTGTTGGTGTGAGGGCGCTGGTGTAAGCCGTCAATGCATCGAAATCGCGGAGCGCAGTCGCTTGCGCTCCGCCACTTCAATCCACACAACTTTCAATACGAATCCGGAGCCAATCATGAAATCGCTGTCGAAAATCCTTTCCAGTTCGGTGTTGGCAGTGGCCATGTCGGCCGCGTACGCCGCAGGCAGTCCTGGTGTCGAACAACAAACGCAAGGTTTCCTGAATGCGTTAGCCGCTGGCGGTGGCAAACCGCTGGAGCAATTGTCGCCGCAAGACGCGCGCGCGGTGTTGGTGGGTGCGCAAGCCAGCATTAAGCTGGAGTTGCCGAAAGCCGATGTCAGCAAGAAAACCATTACGGTTGATGGTCAACCGATCAACCTGACCATTGTTCGCCCAGCTGGTGTCAAAGGCACGCTGCCGGCTTTTATGTTCTTCCACGGTGGCGGTTGGGTGCTGGGCGATTTCCCGACACATGAACGGTTGATTCGTGATCTGGTGGCCGGTTCGGGCGCCGCGGCGGTTTATGTCGACTACACACCGTCACCGGAAGCCAAGTACCCGACGGCAATCAACCAAGCCTACGCAGCAACAAAATGGGTCGCGGAAAACGGTAAATCGATCAATGTCGACGGTTCACGACTTGCCGTTGCCGGCAACAGTGTCGGTGGCAACATGGCAGCCGTTGTTGCCCTGAAAGCCAAAGCACACGGCACACCGTCGCTGCGCTTCCAGCTGTTGCTGTGGCCGGTGACCAACGCCAATTTTGAGAATGCCTCGTATGATCAGTTTGCTGACGGCCATTTCCTGACCAAGAACATGATGAAATGGTTCTGGGACAGCTACACGACCGATGCCGGCCAACGGCAAGAGATCTACGCCTCGCCGCTGCTCGCCAGCACCGAGCAGTTGCAAGGCCTGCCGCCTGCGCTGATTCAAACAGCGGAAATGGATGTACTGCGTGACGAGGGCGAAGCCTATGGCCGCAAGCTTGATGCCGCTGGTGTCGACGTTACCACGACGCGTTACAACGGCATGATCCATGACTTTGGTTTGCTGAATGTCCTCAGCGAAGTCAACGGCACCCGCAGTGCAATGGCACAAGCCGGTGCTGCTTTGAAAGCGCACCTGCAGTAACAGGGCGATAGCAAGTCCAAGCCAAGCAAAAGGCGGGAGCACTCCCGCCTTTTGCTTTCATGCGGTAAGGCAGAAATCAACGGATGATTCGATAGCACGGCGTATACGCCCGCCCCGGCAAGCGCATCCGGCCCTGGACAACAAACTGATTCAGCAGACTGTCCATTTCAGCCATCAGGTCGGCATCACCGCTGATCTCGAACGGCCCATGCTCCTCGATGGCACGGATGCCGTGCTCCTTGACGTTACCGGACACAACACCGGAGAACGCGCGCCGTAACTGCGCCGCCAGCAGATGCGCAGGCTGATTGCGGCGCAGATCGAGCGCGCGCATGTTGGCATGCGTAGCGGCGAACGGGTGCTGATACTCATCCGCGACAGTCAGTAGCCAGTTGAAGTGATACGCGTCGTTGTTCAGCTTGCGAAACTCGCGCACTTTCTGAATGCCGGCATGCATCTTCTGGGCGACCTGCGCCGGGTCATCAATGATGATCTCGTACTTGGCCTGTGCCTCCGGTCCCAACGTGACGCCGATGAAATGGTGTATGCGCTCGAAATACGCTGCAGCCGATTGCGGACCAGTAAAAATCAACGGAAACGGCATCTGCTGGTTGGCAGGGTGTAGCAGTACGCCAAGCAGATAGAGAATTTCTTCGGCGGTGCCGGCACCACCAGGGAAGATCACAATGCCGTGGCCGGCGCGAACAAACGCTTCCAGGCGCTTTTCAATATCCGGCATGATCACCAGATTGTTGACGATTGGATTCGGTGCTTCGGCGGCAATAATGCCCGGCTCGGTAATACCCAGATACTGACCGCTGTTGATCCGCTGCTTGGCGTGGCCGATGGTGGCGCCTTTCATCGGTCCTTTCATCGCGCCGGGACCACAACCGGTGCAAATATTCAGTGCACGCAGCCCAAGCTGATAGCCGACCAACTTGGTGTAGTCGTACTCCTCGCGTGAAATCGAATGGCCGCCCCAACAGACCACCAGATTCGGTTCGGCGCCGGCACGCAAGACTTTGGCATTGCGCAGGATATGAAACACCGCATCGGTGATGCCGGCCGCCTGCGACAACTCGAACACCGGATTGCCGATGATCTCGTCGCTGACATAGATGATGTCACGCAGCACCGAAAACACATGCTCGCGCATACCGCGGATCATTTCGCCGTCGACAAACGCGCTGGCCGGAGCACCACGAATTTCCAGCCGAATGCCGCGCGCCTCCTGGATGATCTCGACATCAAAATTCGGGTAGCGCTCCAACAGCTCCTTGCCGCTGTCCAGATCGTTGCCGCTGCTGAGCACCGCCAGCGTGCAGTTGCGAAACACGCTGTGCAGGCCGCGCTGGCTGGTATCGAGCAGGCGCTCGACCTCCAGCCGCGACAGCAACTCCAGGCGGCCGCGCGGCCGAATGCTGGCATTGGTGGTCGGATACGCTTGCACTGCTGCATGAGATTGATGATTCATTAACGGGTTAATCCTCAAGTTACCGACGTCGCCGCAGTGTGTGCGGCCAAATGACCACGCTGCATGTCAATGCGCCGCAGGATCAGCAGACCGATGACGAAATACAAGCCGGAGATCAGCATCGCCAGCGGATGGTTGTTATTGCTGAGTGAAGTCACCACACCGTAAGTCGGCGGACCGATGATCGCCGAAATGCCGAGCGCCGCATTCCACAAACCATAGAATTCGGCACGCCGCGCTTCCGGCGCCAAATAGCCAACCATCGCGCGACCGGCCGACTGACTGGACCCCATGCAAAGACCGGCAACATTGGCTGCCAACCAGAAGGTCAGCGCCGATTCGCTGATCGCGGCGAGCACCACCATCAGCACCCAGCCCCATAGCGTTAACGCCAAGGCTTTGCGATGCCCAAGCTTATCCTGCACATAGCCAAACAGGAACGCCCCGATCGATGCCGTGACATTGACCAGCAGCACCAGCGTCATCGTTTGCGCCATATCAAACTTCATGACTTGCTGGGCGTAAATCGCAGCCAACGCGATCACCACCGAGATGCCGGCTTGATACAACAGACCACACAGCAGCAAACGGGCGAAATCCGGATAGTGCTTCAGTGACTGCGCCGTTTGCCACAGCTGCCGCATCGAGTGACTGAGCACCGCGCTGAAACGCAGATCCCGTTGCGGCGTCGCGCGTTCCCGCAGCAGCACAAACATTGGCACTGCGGTGATGGCGTATAGCACGGCAACAATGATCATCGTCACTGGCACATAGTCGGGCGCTATCGCGCCCGCTTTTTGCGCTGACAGCACATAAGCCAGGCAAATACCGAGCGAGAACAAACCGCCCAGATAACCAACACTCCAACCCCAGCCAGAGACTTTGCCAAGCGCTTCCGGTTTGGCCAGTTCCGGCAGAAACGCGCTGTTGAGCGCGACGCCGGCCTGAAAAAAGAAATTCGACAGCACAATCGCCAGCACCGCGATCCACAGATCGCCGGGACCAGCGAACGCCAGACAAGCCGTGGTCAGCACGCACGCCACCGTCACCACCGCCAGGACCTGTTTCTTGCGTGCATGGGCATCGGCGTAGGCGCCAAATGCCGGCAGCAGCAAGAACACCAGCAAACTCGACAGCGAAATGGCCAAGGTCCAGGCCAGCGTGGCGTGTTCGGTGCCGCCAGCGACCACGCTGACGAAATAGGCATTGAACACGGCCGTCAGCACCACGGTGGTGTAACCGGAGTTGGCGAAATCATAAGAAGCCCACGCCAGCACTTCCCGGCGGCGGACATCGGTTTGCAGGGCGGAGCGTTCAAACAGCGGCATGGGTTGGTTCCTGT
>CAMLNB010000218.1 GCA_946481205.1 uncultured Kangiella sp.
AGACCTCATCAGCCGGACTGAATCACGGTGCCGAGAATCCGCTAACGCCGGAATTGCTTCAGTGGGCAGATCTCATCTTTGTCATGGAAAAGACTCATCGTTCAAAGCTGTCTGCAAAATTCAAGGCTTACCTCGGCAGTAAACGAATCATCTGTCTGGACATACCGGACAACTACGAATTCATGGATCCAGATCTCATTCACCTGCTCAACTCCAAGGTGCCTCGCCACTTGCCGTCCCGCATCTGAGTCTGGATGGGTTTCACGTAGAACTGGTGGCTCGATAGCCGACGAATAAACAAAAAGCCCCGCAACGCGGGGCTTTTTGCTGGTACCGAAAAACAAACCCAATTACGGGGTTTGCGATTCCGGCACCACATCCGCTACCGGTGCAACCGGAGCGACGACCGGTGCAACTACCGGCGCGGCTTCAACCACTTTCGGCTTGCGCGGAGCGCGCGGCTTCTTCGGCTTGGCGGCGACCGGAGCGGCGCCATCGCCAGCCGGAGCGGCTGCGGCTTTCACTTTCTTCGCGGCCGGCTTCTTGGCGGCGGCTTTCTTGACTGCGGGCTTGGCGGCTGCGGCCGGGGCGGCGACTTTCTTGGCGACCGCTTTCTTGGCTGCCGGTTTGGCGGCTTTCTTCACGGTAGCCTTTTTGGCTGTGGCTTTCTTGGCGGCCGGCTTGGCAGCTTTGACGGCTTTGGCCGGCGCGGCTTTCTTGGCAGCAGCTTTTTTCGGTGCGGCTTTCTTTGCTACGGCTTTCTTGGCGGCCGGCTTGGCAGCTTTCACGGCCTTGGCCGGAGCGGCCTTTTTGGCGGCGGCTTTCTTCGGTGCGGCTTTCTTCGCTGCTGCCTTCTTCACGGCTTTCTTGGCGGCCGGTTTGGCGGCTTTTGCTGCCTTGGCGGGAGCGGCTTTCTTGGCTGCAGCTTTTTTCGGCGCTGCTTTTTTCACGGCAGCGGCCTTGGTGGTTTTCTTGGCGGCGGCAGCTTTGGTGGCTTTGGCCGGTTTGGCTTTAGCAGCCTTCGCCGGTTTGGCTTTCACAGTTTTCTTGGCCGCTTTCTTTGCCTTTGCTTCCGAAGCCGCAGCTTCAGGAATCGGTTTCTTCGGTTTTGCCATGGTCGTTATTCCTATCATATGAGGGGGAAGGGGAACCTCGGATTGCGTCGACTGCGTTGCGCCGCCCGGCGGCGCAATCCGAGGTTCCTGCACTTCAGCGCGAAAAATCGTCGAAATCGCGCGCGTTGTCAATTCTTCCTTGGCGTAACGCGATGAATTTCACGCAGCGTAGAGCACAGCCCGCAATGCAAAATGACATGGACGTGTAGTTGGATTTTGCGTTTTATCGGGTTTGCCGAGGTGCAATGGGCAAATGGTCGAAAGTGCTGTGTTGTCGCGGTCCGCGTGTCGGTGCGTTGTTGTTGCGAATGGGAAGCGGCAGGCGAGATCCGTGCCGTAATGTGGCAGCGGGTCGGTGTTTGCATCGGCATGCTTGCTGCGCGAGCACCCAAACGGGATGATCGCGGACCCGCGTCAATGCGTAATACGTTCATCATGAGTGTGACCGAATATGAGCCAGCCCGATCTGCCTGAGCCGTCGACGCCCGCGAACACAACCGCGAGTGTGCAGGTGTCGAACACCTTGTTGCTGTATGGCACCTTGGGTTGTCATTTATGCGAGCAGGCCGAGTGGTTGTTGCAGCCGCTGCGGCAGACGGCCTGGCAGTTGCAGGTGATTGATATCACCGAGCAGGCGGACAGTGATGCGCTGGTCGAACGCTATGGGTTGCGACTGCCGGTGCTCCGTTTTGGTACGGCTGAGCTGGATTGGCCATTCGATCTGGTGCAAGTCGAGCGCTGGCTGGCGGCTCAGCAAGCGCGCGGAAGTCCTTGATTTTGTTGCGCCGCAGCAGCCGAGCAACTTGACGCGAACAAGCGTTTGAACGTATGTTTCAAACACTCGTTTAATTGAAAAGATGGCCGGTTGGCGTGGATCAGTCGAACGCTTCCACCCGCGAACGCATCATTGCGGCAGCGGAGTACTTGTTTGCCGAACGCGGTTTCGCCGAGACATCGTTGCGGCTCATCACTTCCCGAGCGGAAGTGAACCTTGCCTCGGTGAACTACCATTTTGGTTCCAAGAAAGATCTGATCCAGGCGGTGTTTGACCGCTTCATGGACCGGTTGACCGCCGAGCTTGCCCTCGAGCTGGCCGCGTTGCGCAAACAAGGTGGCAAGCCGTCGGTCGAAGCGGTGCTGACGACGTTTTTGCGGCCCTTGCAGGCGCTGGATCAACTGGAGCCGAATGGAGCCTCCATTTTCATGCGCTTGCTCGGCCGGGCGTATGCCGAAACCCAGGGGCACCTGCGCCGGTTTGTGCTGGAAAAGTACGGCCATGTGCTGGCCGACTTCACCCAGTCGCTGATGCAGGCGCACCCGGAGTTGCCGGCGAACGAGCTGTTCTGGCGTTTGCATTTCATGTTGGGCTCGCTGGTATTTGCGATCGGTGGCAGCAATGCCCTCGGCGAAATCTCGGCAGCCGATTTCAATGAAGAAGTGGGCCTCAATGAAGTGGTGGCCCGACTGATCCCATTCTTGGCCGGCGGTTTCAAAGCGCCGGTAGCACGTTAAGGCAGGAGATTGCGATGACGACACTCGTCCATTTGTTGGCGCTGATACTGGTGACCAGCACGCTGTTGTATTTCCGCAGCCGCTGGTTGACCGGTTTTGTGGTGCTCGGAGCCGTGCTGGCTGCCTGCACTGTGGCGTTTGGTCCATCCTGGACCAGCTGGGGCATTTACGCGGTGGCGCTGCTGCTGCTGGCGCCGACGCCGCTGCGCAAAAATCTGATTTCCGGCCCGGTGCTGAAAATTTTCCGCGTTGTACTGCCGCCGATGACCACAACCGAGCAGGAAGCCTTGGAAGCCGGTGATGTCTGGTGGGACGGCGATCTGTTCCAGGGCAATCCGGATTGGAACAAGCTGCTGAAGATTCCCAAGCCGGCGCTGAGCGCCGAGGAGCAGGCCTTCCTCGACAACGAAACCGAGCAGCTGTGCAAGCTGGTCAATGATTTCGACGTCATGAACAAAGACCGCGATCTGACGCCGGAAGCCTGGGACTACATCAAGAAAGCCGGTTTCCTCGGCATGATCATTCCGAAGGAATACGGCGGCAAACAATTCTCGGCGCTGGCGCACTCGACCGTCGTCACCAAGCTGGCGTCGCGTTCCTGCACCGCTGCCGTCACCGTCATGGTGCCGAACTCGCTTGGCCCCGGTGAGCTGTTGCTGCATTACGGCACCAAGGAACAAAAAGACTATTACCTGCCGCGCCTGGCCCGTGGCGAAGAGATCCCGTGCTTTGCCCTGACCGGCCCCGATGCCGGCTCCGATGCCGGCGCGATTCCGGATACCGGCATCATTTGCAAAGGCATGCACGATGGCAAAGAAGTCGTCGGTATTCGCCTGAACTGGAACAAGCGCTACATCACTTTGGCGCCGGTCGCGACGCTGCTTGGTCTGGCGTTCAAACTGTATGACCCGGACAAACTGCTTGGCGGCAAAGTCGAATACGGCATCACTTGTGCGCTGATCCCGACCAATCATCCGGGCGTGGAAACCGGTCGTCGCCATCTGCCGATGGGGCAGGCGTTCATGAACGGCCCGACTACCGGCAAAGACGTGTTCATTCCGCTCGACTGGATCATCGGTGGCGTGCAATACGCCGGCCAAGGCTGGCGCATGCTGGTCGAATGCCTGAGCGCGGGCCGCGGCATTTCGCTGCCGGCTCTCGGCACCGCGACCTCGCAAGTCGCGTACAAAATGACCGGCGCCTACGCCCGTGTCCGCAAGCAATTCAAAACGCCAATCGGCAGCTTCGAAGGCATTGAAGAAGCGATGGCGCGCATCGCTGGCCGCACTTACATGCTGGAAGCCGCGCGGCAGATGACAGTCGGTTCGCTCGACCTCGGCGTCAAGCCGTCGGTGATCACCGCGATTGCCAAATACCACATGACCGAAATGGGTCGTGCGTCGGCAACCGACGCGATGGACGTGCACGCCGGTCGCGGCGTGATCATGGGCCCGAACAATTATCTGGCCGCCGGTTACGTCAGCCAGCCGATTGCAATCACGGTGGAAGGCGCCAACATCCTGACCCGCAACCTGATGATTTTCGGTCAGGGCGCGATCCGCTGCCATCCGTACGTGTACAAGGAAATGCAGGCCGCGGCCAATGCCAATACTGCGGAAGGCCTGACTCAATTCGACGAACTGCTGTTCAAGCACGTGGCCTACGCGGCCGGCAATTTCGTCCGCACGCTGGTGCTGAGCGTCACCGCTGGTCGCGCCGCCAATGCGCCGACCTCGGGCGAAACCAAGCGCCATTTCGAGCAGCTCAGTCGCTTCTCGTCGGCGCTGGCCTTGGTATCTGATGTCTCGATGATGTTGCTCGGTGGCGATTTGAAGCGTAAGGAACGGTTGAGCGCACGCCTGGGCGACGTGCTGTCCAATCTGTACTTGGCGTCGACTGTGCTGAAGTACTACCACGATCAAGGTTGCCCGGCTTCGGATCTGCCATATGTGCGCTGGTGCGTGCGCAATGCGCTGTACGAATGCGAAACCGCCTTCGTACTGTTCTTTGCCAACATGCCGCACCGGTTTGCTGCCCGGATCTTGAAGCGGGTGGTGCTGCCGTTCGGCAAGCGTATTCGCAAAGCCAACGACAAGCTCGATCACCAGTTGGTTGCCGTGATGATGAAAGACAACGAGCTGCGCGATCGCCTGGCCCAGTATGTCTATCTCGGTGACGCCGATCAGCCGATGGCAAAAATGGAGGCCGCGTTCAAGGCTGTGCTGGCAGCAGCCGATGCCGATCGCAAACTGGCCAAGGCGACCCGCAAAGGTGGCCTGAACCTCGGCGAAGGTCCGAAGACATACGAGGACGTGTTGCGTGGCGCCAGCCAAGCCGGGCTGATCACCGAAGCCGAAGCCGCCTTGCTGCGCGAAGCTGATCGCCTGCGCAGCGAAGTGATTCAAGTCGATGCCTTTGCCCGTGGTCACTATGCGGTCAGTGCCATCGGCGGCGGTGGTCGTCGGCAAGACATGGCGGCCTGATCGCTGCCGCTACGCTGGCGAGCAGCAAACAAAAAAAGCAGACTTCGGTCTGCTTTTTTTATTGTCGACGACAATGGCTGTGCCGGCGGGCGCGAATGGCGGTCCGCCGCATCGCTCAGCTATGCTCATGGCGACTTTCGCAACGCTGTGGTCATCATGGTCGACCTGTTGAAACCGTATCGCTCTGCCAGTTATTGGCGTGGCCTCGCGCTGTACATCGCCGTCAATGCAGTATTGGCGTCGGCAGGGCGTTGGCTGGCCTCGGTCGATGGTGGCGTTGCCGCGCTCTGGCTGCCGGCCGGGCTGGATTTTGCGGTGCTCTGGCAATTTGGTCTGCACTATTGGCCGGGCGCGTTTCTCGGACCGCTGCTGAACAGTTTGTTAAACGGCCGCGATCTGCTGACCGCCAGCGGCTTTGCCGGCGCGAATCTGCTGTCGTCGATGGCAGCGTATGGGCTGGCGCGCATCCTGCTCGGCCGTGAATCACCGTTTGCATCGCCGCGTCACGCGGTCTGGTTTGCCTCGCTGATTGCGACACTGCCGTACTTGCTGGCGGCGGCTATCGGTATGGTTGTACTGCAGCTTGCGGCCATTCCCGTTCTCGATTTGGTCGCCACCTTCCGGGCCTGGTGGCTGTCCGATATCGCCGGCATGCTGATGCTGGCGCCGTTGCTGCTGGCCCTGTTTCAGCCGGCAAGCCAATCGCCCAAGGGACCGGCGCAGCGCTGGGAGCGCGAGCTGCTGGTCGCCATCACCGTGCTGATTTGCCTGCTGGTGTTTGGTAACCGCGACATTTATGAAGGCGACCCGGCGACGGGCTATCTGCTGTTCCCGCCGGTGATGTGGGCCGCGCTACGGATGGGCCCGCGCGAAACCTTCTTCAGCGTGTTTGCCGTCAATCTCGCCAGTATTGTCGGTTTGACCTATTGGTATCCGGTGGTCAGTGCCGAGCGCAGCTACATC
>CAMLNB010000219.1 GCA_946481205.1 uncultured Kangiella sp.
GAAAACTCCAGCAACAAATGCACGCGTGATTCGCTCTCACCCGCTTCGCTGCGCAAACGATTCAGCACTTCATAATGACTGTCGTCCATCGCAATCAAATAGTGAAAGCGTTGGAAATCGTCAGGTTTGACTTTGCGTGCCCGCTGCTTGGACAGATCAACGCCACGAGCTTTGGCGATTTGCTGACTGCGCGGATCCGGTGCCGAACCGACATGGGAGCTGCTGATACCGGCCGAGTCGATCAAGAATCGATGCGACAGTTGCCGTTGCTTGACCAAAGACTCGAACACACCTTGCGCAGTGGGCGACCGGCAGATATTGCCGGTGCAGACAAACAGCACACCAATCCGTTCCATCTTTCGCTCTCCCTGCTCGAACCTCTGCGCGCGTTACGATGCCAACAGCTGACGCAGACGCTGCAGATCCTCCGCCGTATCGACGCCAGCCGGTGGCACTTCGCAGGCGAGCTCGACGTGAATCGCCGCGCCATTCCACAACGCGCGCAGCTGCTCCAGTGACTCCAGCAGTTCGACCGGTGCTGGTGCCCAGCTGACAAACTGCTGCAAGAAATTGACGCGATAGGCGTAGATGCCGATATGGCGCTGCCAGGGCGTCAGATCCGCTGGCACGGCCGGAAAATGTTTGCGCGAAAACGGAATACTGGCGCGCGAAAAATACAAGGCACGGCCCGTCTTGTCGGCAACCACTTTCACCACACTCGGTTCAAACAGTTGCGCCGGGCCATCCAGCGGGCAACTCAGCGTTGCCATACCATAACTGGGCTGCGCTGCCAGATTGGCAGCGACTTGATCGATGACACGTGGTGGAATCAGCGGCTCATCGCCTTGGACGTTGACAATGATCGTGTCAGGCGCCAAACCGAGCTTGCTTGCCGCTTCGTTCAGGCGATCACTGCCGGACTCGTGTGTGACCGCCGTCATCACCACTTCGGCGCCGAAGCCGGCGACGACATCATAAATGCGCTGATCATCGGTCGCGATGGCGATGCGAGCGGCGCCACTTTGCCGGGCGCGCTCATAAACGTGCTGAATCATCGGTTTGCCAGCGATATCGGCCAGCGGTTTTGCCGGCAAGCGGGTCGAGGCATAGCGCGCCGGAATGATAACGACAAAGCTCATATCAGACTTCTTCCGCCGTCAGTTGCCGCGCCTCGTCTTCGAGCATGACCGGAATACCATCACGCACCGGAAACGCCAGTCGATCAAACTTGCAGACCAGTTCCTGCGCCGCTTTGCGGTACTCCAGTTTGCCCTTGCAGATCGGACAGGCCAGGATATCGAGCAAATGCTTATCCATGTTTAACTCCTTGCCGCAGCGGCGCCAACAAGCGACTGAGCTGCGCAGAAAATTCTTCGTTCAGGACCGGTTGCACGGCAACCGCCCACCAATCCAGCGTTTCGTTATGCGGATTTGCCTGGCGCAGCAAATCCGCGCACTTGACCGCATCTTTCTCGGTCATCAACACGGGCGCATCCGTCCACGGCAGATCCTCGCGCCGAAAGGCATGATGATCGGCAAACGCATGCGGCACAACCGCCAAGCCTGCGGTCTGCAGCGTGGCAAAAAAACGTGCCGGATTACCAATACCGGCGACAGCATGCACGTGCTGACCCGCGAACGCTGACAAGGGCTGTTGCTCTGTCGGCTGGCGCAGCGAACGGCAACTCACCGGTTGCAAACGCATTACATGCTCAGCCAAGCCGGGAATGAGCGCACCATTGGCAACGCGCAACGAGACGGTCGCCAGTCGCGCCGGCAATTCACGCAACGGTCCTGCTGGCAGCAGCCAGCCATTGCCAAGCTGCCGGATCGCGTCGATGACGACAATTTCAATATCGCGGCGCAGCGCGTAATGCTGCAAACCATCGTCACTGATGACGATATCGCAACCCAATTCGCGCAGACGCGCGGCCGCACGAGCCCGCTGCGGATCAACCAGCACCGGTACCGCGCTTTTCTGCTTCAGCAGCAAAGGTTCGTCACCGACAACCGCCGGTGAACTATCGATGCCCACTTCACACGGATACCGCTCGGCCTTGCCGCCATAACCGCGGCTGACAATGCCGGGGCGCCAGCCTTCAGCGCGCAGGTACTCGGCCAGCCACAGCACCATCGGTGTTTTGCCGGCACCGCCTACCGTGATGTTGCCAACCACAATGACCGGAATGCCAGGATGACTGCTCGCAAACAACCGCCAGCGATAACAGCGTTGCCGCAAGGCAATCAGCGCTCGCATCAAGACATGCAAGGGCCATAGCAACGCCAGCTTACGGCGTGGCCCATACCATGCCGAGCTCAGGCTCATGCATCCGGACCTTCGCGGAATTGGCTGGCGTGCAGCTTGGCGTACTCGCCGCGCAGCGCAAGCAGCTCGCGGTGTGAGCCCTGCTCGACAATGCGGCCATGATCCAGCACCAGAATGCAGTCGGCTTTTTCAATCGTTGATAGCCGGTGCGCAATGACGATGGTCGTGCGGTTCTGCATCAGTTGCTCCAGCGCATGCTGGATCTGCCGTTCGGATTCGTTATCGAGTGCCGACGTCGCTTCGTCGAGCACCAGAATCGGCGCATTTTTCAGCAACGCACGCGCAATCGCCAGCCGCTGGCGTTGACCGCCGGAAAGATTGACGCCGTTGTCGCCGACCGGAGTGTCCAGCCCCTGTGGCAAGGCGGCGATAAACTCCCAGGCGTTGGCCAGCTTGGCGGCCTGCATGATGGTTTCATCGCTGGCGCCTTTCATGTCGCCGTAAGCGATGTTGTTACGCACCGAATCATTGAACAAAGTGACTTGCTGCGACACCAGCGCAAACTGGCGCCGGTAATCGGTCAACAAGAAGCTGTCGATCGGTTCGCCATCCAACAGAATCTGACCGGCACTCGGTGCATAGAAACGCAACAACAAACTGGTCAGGGTCGATTTGCCGCTACCAGAACGCCCCACCAGCGCAACCGTTTTGCCAGCCGGGACTTCGAAATTGATTTCCTTCAACACTTCGCCGTTCTTGCCCGGGTAGGCAAAGCGAAGGTTGTCGAAACGCAAAGCACCTTGTGCACGAGTCAGCTCGCGCTTGCCCTCATCTTGCTCGTTGGGCAGGTCCAGCATTTCAAAGACGCTTTGCGCGGCTGCGATGCCCTGCGCCAGAATCGAGTTGACCTGACTCAAGACTTTCAATGGTTTCTGGATGGCGATCATGGCCGACACTGCCGCAACAAACGCGCCAGCGGTCAACTTGCCCGAAGTCAGCAAGCCAGACGAAACCCAGAATACGCCTGCCAGTGCAAAACCGGCGATCAAGTAGACCAGGTTCTGACTCAGTGATTTGGTCACGATCATTTTGAGCAGATAACGGCGATTGCCATCCGAGGCTTTGTAAAACGCCTTGCTCTCCTGCTCCTGACCGCCGAAGGTTTTGACCGTGCGGATGCCCTGCACCATCTGCGTGCTGACTTGGGTGACTTCACCCATTGCGGTTTGCAGGCCGCGTGAAATGCGTTTGAAGCGTTTGGATGACGCGCGCAGCACCCAGGCAATCAGCGGTCCGCCGACAAAGAACAGCGCACCGAGCTCCCAGCTGCTATAGAACACCACGCCGATCAAAAAGATCAGGGTGGCGCCTTCTCGTGCAACGTCCTTGATGGCTTCGGTCGCCGCCGTGCCGACACGATCGGTGTTGTAGGTGATGGTAGAGATCAGCTGACCGGTTTGCCGTTCATCAAAGAACCGCGCCGGCATCAGCAGGTACTTGTCGAACACATCCTGCCGCAGATCCTGAATGACGCTACGGCCGACCAGGCCCATGCAGTAATCGGAAACAAAACCGAATATCGTCCGCAGCACAATGAAGAACAGAATGTAGTACGGCAGTTTGCTGAGGAACTCTGCGTCTTTCTTAACAAAGCCCTCATCTACCACCGGTTGCAAGGCCCGAATCAATTGGCTGTCAACGGCGGCAAACAAGGTATTGGCCAGAATACCGACAGCAAAAATCCACAGGTACGGCCGCACATACTTCAGCAGCCGTTTGTAGACCTGCCAGGAACTGGTGATGGGCTGGGGTGACATTATTTTTCCGCTGGCGATTGCGCAGCCATGGTCAGCTTGTGAAAGCCGAGTTGACCAGCAGCGTCCATCGCCGTGGCAACAGCTTGGTATGGCGCTTTGCCATCCGCGCTGATCACCATCGGCAATTCCGTATTGCCTTGCGAGGCTTCTTGCAGCGCAGCTTTCAGCGTTGCCAATTGATTGTTGACCAGCGGTTGGGCATTCACAAACAGATTGCCGGCCGCATCGACCGTAATCTCGACCAATTCCATCTGCGCATCAAGCTCGGTAGCACTGCCACCGGCTTCCGGCAGATTGACCTGCATTTGGGTATCGCGGTTGAAACGCGTCGACACCATGAAAAAAATGATCAAGGTCAGGATGACATCGATCAGCGGCGTCAGGTTGATGTTCAGATCTTCGCGGCCGTGTCGGCGACGTTCGAGCAGCATCAGCGTTTACCGTTTTGGTTGCTACCCTGCTCGCCAGCCGCTTCCGGGAACGACGACGGGAACAGCGCCTCGACCATTTTGGTCGCTTCGGCTTCCATCTGGCAGACCAGTTCGTCAACGCGTCGGTGCAGCCAGCGATACAAGAAGGTGGCCGGAATTGCGACGAACAAACCCGCGGCAGTCGTGATCAAGGCTTCGGCAATACCACCGGCAAGCGCGCTCGGGTCACCCATGCCGCTGGCATTGGCAGCAAAGAACATTTTGATCATGCCGAGCACCGTACCGAGCAGACCCAGCAGCGGTGCGACCATCGCAATGGTGCCGAGCGTGTTCATGAACCGCTCCATCTCGATCACGACCCGACGGCCGGCTTCCGAGATGTTTTGCTTGACCACATCGCGGCCCTGGCTGTGCACCGCATAACCGGCAGCCAGCAGTTCACCAAGCGGCGAACTGGCGCGCAATTCTTTCATCCGCTCACGAGTCAGCTCGCCTTTGCGGATCCAGGTCCAGACCTGGCCAACCAGATTTTTTGGCACCACACGCGAGGCGCGCAGAGCCCAGAACCGCTCGATGCTGATGCCCAAGGCCGCAATCGAACACAACAACAGCGGGTACATGACCCAACCACCAGCGGAGAACAGCTGTAGCACGCGAAAATCCCCTGAGTTTCAAGCCCTTACAAAGCGGCGCCACTCTAACACACTGACCGTGGCGACGGGCAGTCATGGCCGCTTTGGCCGGCAGTCAATGCTCGGTCAGTGAACGGCGCCACAAACGCACTGGCGCCCGCGCTTGGCGATACCGACTGAGCGTCGGCTCGGCCAGATCCAGCTGCAGGGCGCCGGACTCGACCGTGCTCAAAATCTGCACACCCCGATCAAGGTAACGCTGCACCACTTCCGGGCGCGGATGCCGATGCGGATTGCGGTAACCGGCGCTGACCAACACGAGCTTCGGTGCAACCGCGTCAATGAACGCCGGCGACGACGAGCCGGCACTGCCGTGGTGCGGCATCAGCAATACGTCGGCGCGCAAGGCTGCGGCATCACGACTGAGCAACGCCGCCTCCACTTCCGCCGAAATATCGCCGGTCAGCAGAATGCGCTGCCCGGCCATCTCCACACGCAAGACGCAGGAGCGATCATTGGCCTCCCTGGCCGCCGCATCTGACACGGGGTGCAGCACGTGTACCCGCATGTCCCCCGTCGCCGCTGATTGGCCCATCAGGCATGGCGACAGATTGATCCCAGCCACCGGCTCACCGCCCCAGACGGTTTTGGCCGGTATGGCAGCCAGCAAAGCCGGCGCACCGCCGGCGTGATCATTGTCGGCATGGCTCAACCAAAGCTGGTCGATCCGCTGCCAGCCAGCCGCTTTTAGTGCCGGCACCACCACCTGTTCGCCGGCATCGAAACGCTCGGCCTTGGGCCCGGTGTCATAAACCAGCACCGCATCGCGCGTCTCCAGCAAAACCGCCGTACCTTGACCAAC
>CAMLNB010000220.1 GCA_946481205.1 uncultured Kangiella sp.
CGTAATGTGGTCCCGATGCTGGTCGATGGCCTGAAGCGGCTGGAATACCGTGGCTATGACTCGGCCGGTATCGCGGTGCTGGACAAAGAAATCAAGCGCGTACGCCGGGTCGGTCGCGTTGCCGAAATGGAAAATGCCGCCAGGGAAATCAACCTCAGCGGCCTGCTCGGTATCGGCCACACCCGCTGGGCGACGCACGGCGGTGTTACCGAGCCGAACGCGCACCCGCATGTCTCGGCGGGCCTGATTGCGGTCGTGCACAACGGCATCATCGAAAACCACGATGAGAAACGCGATGAGCTGAAGAAGCTCGGCTACATGTTCACCTCGCAGACCGATACCGAGGTGATCGCGCATCTGGTGCACCATCACTATCACAAAGATCACGATCTGCTGAAAGCGGTCAAAACCGCCGCCAAAGAACTGGTCGGTGCCTATGCCATCGCCGTGATCGCGATGGACAAGCCCGAGCAATTGGTTGTTGCCCGGATGGGCTGCCCGTTGCTGATCGGTTTGGGTGAAGGCGAGAACTTTGTCGCTTCCGATGTTTCGGCGGTGCTATCCGCCACCCGTAAAGTGATCTATCTCGAAGAAGGCGATGTTGCCGATCTGACTCGCAACAGCGTGACCATCTTCGACAAGACAGGCACCAAGATTGAACGCAAAGTGCATTTGTCCGATGTGTCGCTGGCTTCGCTGGAGCTCGGCCCGTACAGCCACTTCATGCAGAAAGAAATTCACGAGCAACCGAAAGCGCTGTCCGACACTATCGAACAAGTGCTGGACCAAGGCTTTGTCCCGGAGTTGTTCGGTGCGGATGCCGCGAAAGTGTTCAGCGATATCGAAGGCATCCAGATCATCGCTTGTGGCACCAGCTTCTACGCCGGCTCGGTTGCCCGTTACTGGATCGAATCGATCGCCGGTCTGCCCTGTCAGGTCGAGATCGCCAGCGAATACCGCTACCGCGATGTCGCTGCGAACCCGAAACACTTGGTCGTGACCATTTCGCAGTCCGGTGAAACCCTGGACACCATGGAAGCGCTGAAGTTTGCCAAGTCGCTCGGTTGTGAAAAAACGCTGTCGATCTGCAACGTCCGTGAATCGGCTTTGCCGCGCAGCTCGTCATTGGTGTTCTACACCCGCGCTGGCGCTGAGATCGGCGTCGCGTCGACCAAAGCCTTCACTACCCAGCTGGTCGCATTGTTTGCGCTGACGGTGACGCTGGCCAAGCTGCGCGGCCGCGTCAGCGAAGCGCAGGCGGCTGCGCATCTCGATGCTTTGCGCCACCTGCCCGGTTCGGTTCAGCACGCGCTGAATCTGGAGCCGCAGATCGCGATCTGGTCGGAAAAATTCGCCCCGAAACATCACGCATTATTCCTCGGCCGCGGTCTGCATTACCCGATCGCGATGGAAGGTGCGTTGAAGCTGAAAGAAATCACCTACATCCACGCCGAAGCCTATGCCGCTGGCGAGTTGAAGCACGGCCCGCTGGCGCTGGTCGACGAAAACATGCCGGTGGTTGTGATTGCACCAAACGACAGCCTGCTCGAAAAAGTGAAGTCGAACATGCAGGAAGTGCGCGCCCGTGGCGGCGAACTGTTTGTCTTCGCCGATCTCGACAGCCACTTCAGCGAATCTGAAGGCGTGCATGTGATTCGCACACCACGCCATGCCGGCGTACTGAGCCCGATTGTGCACTCGATTCCGGTACAGCTGCTGGCCTACCACGCTGCGCTGGCGCGCGGCACCGATGTCGACAAGCCGCGGAACTTGGCCAAGTCGGTCACGGTCGAATAAGCCATGCTGTTACGTAAGCGATGCCGCCGAATCCGCGTGCGGTATCGGCCTGTCTGAACCCAAGAGGAACTGACATGCAAGTGAACAAGTGGTTGATGCTGGCGTTGCTCGCCATTGCCGGAACCAGTTTTGCAGCGACTGCGCCGCAGAACAGCAGCGATGTGCAGAATCAAGCCGCCCAGCGTCGAGCTGCCTTGCCGCCGGCCAAAGAAGGCGACAACTACAAAGTCGTCAATCCGGCCGGCCGTAGTGAACAACCACAAGTGGTGGAGTTCTTCTCCTACACCTGCCCGGCCTGTTACAAAATGGAAAGCTTCCTTGGTGGGTGGAAGCAAGACAAACCCAGCAACATTCAGTTTGAGCGTAAGCATGTTGTTGGCATGTTTGGCGCACAGGGTGAGCTGTTTGCCAAAGCGTTCTACACCAGCGAAGTTCTGGGGATTACCGAAAAAGTCCACAAGCCTTTTTTTGACTTGGTGCACATGCAACGCAAACCGCCGCGTGATGAAAAAGAGGTAGCTGCGTTCTTCGCCAAATTTGGTGTGAAAGAAGAAACCGTCCTAAGCACGATGAAGTCGTTTGCGGTGAACATGAAAATGGGCCAGGCTAAACAGGCGCAGCAGAAATATCGCTTGTCCGGAGTGCCAGGCTTTGTGATCAATGATAAATATTTTACCGACGGTGGTTTGGCCAAGAACACCGAAATGCTCGACAAGCTGCTCAGCGAATTGCCGCTGCGCTGAATCCGTCATCACGGCGATGAACACGATCAATAAAGCCCGCTTCGGCGGGCTTTATTGTTGCTAGAACTGAAATCCAGTAGTAATTGAATGGCATGGGAGGCCTCTGCGCATGCGACTGCTTCATTCCCTTTTTGCCTTGTTGCTGCTCGCCGGCTTCGGTGGCGCTACCAGCGCAAACACTGAGCAAAATACTCCGCTGCTGTGGCGCATCGAAACGGCAACGCCGCAGTACCTGTTTGGCACGGTCCATATCCCTGATCCGCGCGTCACGACGCTGCACCCGGAAGTGGAACAGGCCTTTGCTGAAAGCGAGATCGTGCTGACCGAGCTGAGGCTCGACATGAGCACGATGACGGCCGCGGCTCAAGCAAGTTTGTTGCCGGCCAATCAGTCGCTGAGCAAAATGCTGACGCTGGCGCAGTTGCAACAGCTGAAGGTAGAACTCAATGCGATCAGCAGCGTGCTGCAACCGGGCATGTTCGATCGGCTGAAGCCCTGGGCGATGGCAACGCAGTTGGCGTTGCTGCCGATCCAGCTGAAACATCCCGGCGTGCCGGCGTTGGATTACCAACTGGCACAACGTGCCGAAGCCGAAGGCAAGCGCAATGAAGGCTTGGAGCAACTGCAAGAGCAGCTCGGCATTTTTGACGGCCTCAAACCGGCCGAACAGATTGCCCTGCTGCAGGACTCGTTGAATGGTTTGGCGAAAGCGCGCAAGGAAGGCAAGGACCCAATGGAGCTGCTGACGCAGGCGTATCTGCGCGGTGACGAAGCCGGGTTGCAGCAGGTGATGAAATCCCTCGAAGGTGAGCAGACGCCGTTGAATGATCGTCTGATGAAAGCGCTGATCGATGACCGCAACCAAACGATGGCAAACCGGCTGGTGGCGCGCTTCAAGGCGAAGCCAGACACCCGCCACTTTGTCGCCGTGGGTGCCGCCCATCTGGTAGGTGAGAAGTCGGTGATTGCCTTGCTGCAGAAGCAGGGCTATCGGGTCACGCGGATCAAATAAGCCATCAGAAAAACAAAGCCGGCAATCGCCGGCTTTGTTTTTCGATCTACAGCAAGACTTACTGCACCAATTCCTGCTCAGTGAACACACCTTCGAACAGTGCGCTCGACAAATACCGTTCGCCAGAATCGGGCAGCACCACAACGATGGTCTTGCCCTTGTGTTGCGGTTGTTCAGCAACACGTAACGCCGCGGCCAGCGCTGCGCCGCAGGAAATGCCGGCCAGAATACCTTCTTTCAGCATGAGCTGACGGGCGGTTTCAATGGCCTCTTCGTTGCTGACCGTTTCAACCTGGTCGACCATTTCCAAGTCGAGGTTTTTTGGTACGAAGTTGGCGCCGATACCTTGAATCTTGTGCGGTGCCGGTTTCAGCGGTTCACCGGCGCGAGTTTGCGTAATCAGTGGTGATACCGCCGGCTCGACCGCGACTGTGGTGATCTTCTTGCCTTCTTTCAATTTGATATAACGCGACACGCCGGTCAGCGTACCGCCTGTGCCGACGCCGGAAACAAACACGTCGATTTCACCGTTGGTGTCTTTCCAGATCTCCGGACCGGTGGTGTCGAAATGGATCTGCGGGTTGGCCGGGTTCTCGAACTGCTTGGCCTCGAAAAACTTGCCCGGATTCTCCGCGACCAGCTCGGTGACTTTTTCCACCGCGCCGCGCATGCCTTTGGCGGGATCGGTCAGCACCAGTTTGGCGCCAAGTACTTTCAGCAGCTTGCGCCGCTCCAGGCTCATGCTGGCCGGCATCGTCAGCGTGACGCCGTAACCGCGGGCGGCACCGACAAACGCCAGTGCGATACCGGTATTGCCCGACGTTGCCTCGATGATTTCCATGCCCGGCTTCAGCAGGCCCTTCTTCTCGGCATCCCAGATGATGGCGGCACCAATCCGGCATTTGACCGAGAACGCCGGGTTGCGGCTTTCCAGCTTGGCGTAGACCTTGGCATCAGTCAGGCGTGCGAGCCGAACCAGCGGGGTATTGCCGATGCTGAGGGAATTGTCATTGAACACGGCCATGGCGCTCTCCTGAATGCGGACCTTTAAGCTGGCGGTAACCACCGCCCGTTACGATGCAGCCATGGTCGCGCCGGCATCGGCCGCCGGCAAAGACTCGGCTGCCATATTCTTATAGCTGGATTGCACATCAGCTGGGTAAAGGCCATCGCCAGCCCTGTGAGGTCGGTCCGGTGGAATCGGTCGGGCTGGCGATGATGATCCGCTACACTACCGCCTTTGCGATGCCATTGCTGTCGTCCGCCGGCCTGCGGACGTGTATTCAGATGAGCCAACCCGTGAAACCTCGTCGCCACAAAAAGCACCGGTTTGCTGCCTTCAAGTCCTGGCTGACGCTGCAGACCATTCGCGCCACCGCAGCGCTATCGCTGGCCGGCGTCCAGCGGATCGGTCGTGGCCTCGGCTGGTTGCTGTACAAGGTCAACAACACCAACCGCCGGGTCGCCCGCATCAACATCGCCCGCTGCCTGCCGGAAAAGCCGGCGGCCGAGCAAGAGCGGCTGGTCCAAGCCTGCCTCAGCAACCTCGGCATGTGCACACTCGAAGCCGGGCCGTCCTGGCTGTGGCCGATCGAGCGGGTCCGTGGCCTGATCGTCGAGGTCACCGGCGAGACGCTGTTCCATGATGCCGTCGCCCGTGGCAAAGGCTTGATCGTTGCCGGCCCGCATATGGGCAACTGGGAAGTCATGGCGACCTGGGTCGCCGCCCGGCTGCCAATGACCGGTCTGTACCGGCCGGCCAAAATGGCCGCGCTGGATGACTTGGTCAAAACCGCCCGCGAGCGCCTGCCAGTCGAAATGGCGCCGGCCGATCAGGCCGGTGTCAAACAACTGCTGCAGGCCCTGCGCGCCGGTCGCGCCGTTTACGCACTGGCCGATCACGAACCGAGCAAAGGTGTTGGCGTATTCGCGCCGTTCTTCAATGATCTGGCCTACACCGGCAATCTGGTGCCGAAACTGGCCCAGCGCACCGGCGCCACCGTGCTGCTCGCCTGCGCCGAACGCCTGCCGAACGCCGCCGGCTTCCGAATGCATTTCCGCGCCGGCCCCACGTTCAACAAAGATGACGACGATGTCGCCACAGCTACTGCAATGAATGCCGCGCTCGCCGATCTGATCCGCGAATTTCCGGAACAATTTCTCTGGAACTACAAACGCTACCGGACCCGGCCAGAAGGCGAAAAGCGGCCGTACTGAATCGCGCGTTCTAAACGTTAAACCGTGTCGAGCCCAGCCCCATCAAGCAAACTCTTTTCGAGCACAACATGTCCCGACTGTTTCTGATTGGCGTGATCTACGCCGGCCTCAGCGTGCTACTCGGCAGCATGGGCGCGCACGCGCTAAAAGCCACGTTGGCCCTGCACAACACCCAAGCAGTATTCGAGATCGGCCACGACTACCTCGCCTACCACGG
>CAMLNB010000221.1 GCA_946481205.1 uncultured Kangiella sp.
TCGCCAACCACGGCTGTCATGCCGGCCGCCGCCGGGCTGGCGCAGGCCAGCGCATGCGGCATGGCCGCGTTCAGGCGCGGTGCCAGCATCAGCAGAAGCAGCAGGATCAGGGCGGGGGCTTTCATGGGGGAGAAGGATACGCGCCGGTTTTGCTGCGGGGCAAGGCCTTGCCACGTGGGAAGCTTGGCAAAATTTGCGATAACCGGACCCCAACCCTTGCCGATCCCGATTGGGGCGCCTGGTCTATCGAGGCGAATGGTCGCCATCATTCTTCGCCGTTCAACGGGTACTTGCGGTAGAACGCCGCGATTTGCTCGAACGCGGCGGTGGCGGTTTCGGCATAGCTGAACAGGCTCAGATCGCCGCGGCTGATCACCCCTTCTTCGACCAAGGCATCAAAATTGATGATGCGGCGCCAGTACTGCTCACCGATCAGAATGATCGGCATCCGGGTGACCCGGCCGGTTTGTCGCAGCGTCAGCGTTTCGAACATTTCATCGAGCGTGCCATAGCCGCCGGGGAACACCACAATGGCGCGCGCCCGCATCAGGAAATGCATTTTCCGGATCGCGAAATAATGAAACTGGAAGCTGAAGCGCGGCGTGGTGAACGGATTCGGGTGTTGTTCGGTCGGCAAGACAATGTTCAGTCCGATGCTTTCGGCACCGGCATCAAACGCGCCGCGGTTGCAGGCTTCCATGATGCCGGGACCGCCGCCGGTGATCACATGGCAGCGAAAACCGAACTGGCTTTCGCCATCGCGGGCGATGTTGCCGGCCAGTTCGTGCGCCATGTTGTAGAACGCACTTTTTTCCAGTAGCCGCTCGGCAATGGCCAGTTCGTCCAGCAATTCCGGATTGGTGTTGTCCTGCTTCAAGGCCGATTTTAGCGCGCTGACCCGCACTTGCATTTGATCGCGGGTGCCGATGCGGGCGCTGCCGAACATCACGATGGTGTGTTCGACGCCGGCATTTTCCAGCAGATCGTCAAACTTCATCCATTCCAGCATCAGCCGGACGGCGCGGGTGTCATCGGACAGCAGATAGTCATTGTCGCCGAACGCGAGTCGATACGTCGGTGATTGGGTTTGCTCGGTGTTGATGCATTTTTCCGCTGCCCGCAAGGTTTCTTTGGCAGTCGGGTAGACGCGTGAACGCGAACGGTGTTTGGCCATGGGCGCAATCAATCCGGAGCGGCGAGCGCGCTGAAAAAAACACCGGCGAGCCGGTGCCGCTCGCGCATCCGGTCGCTCAGCTCTGCGGCAGCTCGTCCGCTGGCAGGCTGTCCTGAGTCTCAGTATGGCTGTTGGGATCGGTTTCTGCTGCGTTGTCGGTCGCATCGGTGTTGGGACAACGCGAGCCGGGCGCAGTTGGCGCCGGTTCGATGATCGCCGCGCTCGCGGCCCGTTGCAGCCGCACACGATCACCGGGGCGGACGCTGCCAGCCGCCAGTGTCAGTGGCCAGGCAGTGACTTGGTCGCCGAACTGACTGGCGATTTTCAAGCGGCCAATGCTTTGCTCCGGCCGGTCGCGGTGATACAGCGGCATTTCATCACCGACACGCAACCATTGCTGGCTGTCGATCAGGCTGACCCGTTGGCCACGCACGGCGCTGACTTCCAGTTCGTAGTGATCCTGGCGATTGAGCGCATCGAGCCAGGCCAGCAACCGGTGCAGACTGGCCATCGAGGCTTGGCCGATGGCGCTGTGCCGCCAGGCGTCGGTGTCGGCGCGAAGCGCAGCATCGCCGGGGCTGGCCGGGGCATGCGACAGGCGCAGGCAGCTGTCGCCAGCGGCGTCGAGCCAGAGTGTGCGGTGGTCGTTGCGCGCAGGGTCGTACCAATGGGCTTGCAGGCTGACGGCGAGCGGCTGCGGGTCCAGATCGACCCAGCTGCTCCACTGGCTGCGCAGCCGTTGCCAGTTGCCGGTTTCGTCGCCGCGCCGGTGTGGCGGTCGGTAGCGGGTCAGCCGAACGGTCAGCTGCGGCAGATCGGCATGGGCCCGATTCAGCAGCTGGTAGCGACCGCTGGCTTCGAGCTGGGCCGCGAACAGCGCGTCCAGCCATTGCAGTGGCACGCCGGCGCGATCGGCCGCGGCGCGGCTGTCGGCGGCATTGTCTTCGGTGCTGGTTGCGCTATCGTTGACCAGCGGTGCCAGCCACAGCGGCTGTGGGCTAGCGCCGGCACGGGGACGCAGCGAGGCATCGGCCCAGGCTTGCAGCTCGCTGCCACGCAGCACGATGTGCTCGGTCGCGGCGGCGGTGATGCCGGCGGCGCCAAGCCAGAGGCTCGCCAGCCAGCGTGCGGCCTGCCAGCGCGCCGCGCCGGTCGGGGCAGCGCGCGGCCGCGGAATGGGTTTCATCCAGAACCTCATCGTTCACCCACATCATTTCTCAACAGGTATGCCGGGTTATCGGCGCCAGGAGCAAAAAATGAAGACCGACAATCCGGCCCAGATCGCCCTCGGCGGTGTGTTCCTGCAAGCGGAGAATCCGGCGGCGCTGGCTGAGTGGTACCAACGCCATTTCGGCCTGGGCTTCAGTGCCAGCAACGGTGTGCATTTCTGTTCGCCGGCGCTGATGCACGACATCGCTCGCGGCGCGTATCCGGTGTTCAGCGTGTTTCCGCACAACAGCGACTATTTCAAAGGCAGTCCGCTGATGCTCAATTTTGTCGTGGCGGATTTGCTGGCGATGCTGGCGCAGTTGAACGCGGACGGCGTCGCGGTTGAGCCGGAAATTGAAGACGGCGAGTACGGCAAATTTGGTTGGTTGACCGATCCGGCTGGTAACCGGATTGAGTTGTGGCAACCGCCGGCGGCACCTTCGGCATGAGCGAATTGGCGGCAGTATTCACAGCCCTGAAAGCGCTGCTGTTGCCATATCAGGCGGCGTGCGATGTGGTCCACGACAGTGCCGAGCACTACTACCTCGACACCCGATATCGGATGTCCAACAACAAGCCGTTGTTTTTCGCTGCGGTCAAAACCGGCAAAAATTACGTCAGCTTTTACCTGATGCCGGTGTACGTGTTTCCGGAATTGCTGGCAGAGGGTTCGCCGGCGTTGAACGCACACATGCAGGGCAAATCCTGTTTCAATTTCAAAACCGTCGAGCCGGCGTTGTTTGCCGAGTTGCGGCAGATGTTGCAGCGCGGTCACGCGCGCTATGTCGCTGCCGGTTACCTGCTGGGTTAGTCCTCAGCGCGCGTAGCAAACTTGATTGCGGCCGGCTTGCTTGGCCTGGTAGAGAAAGTGATCGGCGCGCGAATACAGCTTGGCAAAACTCTCGTCGGCTGAAGTCAACGTGGTCAGGCCAATGCTGATCGTCACCGTGACGGCGTCGGCATCGGTCAGCGGCAACGGCGTCTGACTGACTGCCTGGCGGATCCGCTCGGCCAGCGCCAGCGCTCGGCCAACTTCGGTTTCCGGCAACAGGACCGCAAACTCCTCACCGCCCAAACGCGCTGCGACATCTTCTTTGCGGATGGTCTGCCGAATGCGTTCGGCGACTTCCGCCAATACCCGATCGCCGGCCGGATGGCCGTAGCGATCATTGATATGCTTGAAGTGATCGATATCCAGCATCAGCAGCGCCAGCGGCACATTGTGGCGGCCAGCACGGGAGAATTCGCGTTCGGCGCAGTCGAGGAAATGCCGGCGATTGGGCAGGCTGGTCAGCACATCGGTTGTCGATAGGCGCTGCAACTCTTCCTGCAGATTGTGCAGCTCGGTGATTTCGGTGGAAAAGCCGATCAAGGTCGGTGTGGCCCCCTGTCGGTCCAGCGGCACTTTGATTGTCCAGTAATGCGAGGTCCGGCCCTGACTGTCGGTCAGGGTCTCCTGACCGGATTGGCGCTGGCCGCTGCGGAATACTTGCTGATCCAGTTCGGCAAAATTGCTGGAGGTGCCGGGTGGTAACAGCTCAGCTTCGGTGCGGCCAAGGATTTCGGAAACGGGGCGACCGAACAGTTGCACCAGTTTGTCGTTGACGTAGTGAAAGCGATGCTGCTCGTCGCGGATGTAGATGAACGCATCGATATTGTTCAGTACCGTCTCCAGCAGCTGTTGCTGCCGCTGCAGCTCGCGCTCCAATCGCTTGCGCTCGGTGATGTCGGTCGAAATGCCGCACATGCCGATGATTTGGCCTGTGTGATCGCGCAGCGGTTTTTTGACCGTCCAGTAAATACGCTGCTCGCCGGTGGACTTGATGTAGTTGAGCTCTTCTTTCTCGATGGTCAGGCCCTGTTCCATGACCAAACGATCATTCTGCCGCAGCTGATCCGAGAAGTTCAGATCAAAAAAATCGCTGTCGTCGTGGCCGATGGTATCGGCCAGCGAGCGACCGAACAGTTCCAGCACATAGCGATTGGCGTAGGTGTAGCGTCCGGCCAGATCCTTGGTGAAAACGTAAGCGCCGATATCGTCCAGCAGGCCGCGCAGGCGGGTCAGCTCGGCCTGTAGCGTTTCCGGATCCGGTGGAGGTATCGACATCGCAGCACAGCCTCCGTTGCTTGCTTGGCAAAGCGTAGCGCGATTTGCTGCCGGCATCGCGGCGATGCCGGCATTTTTCCGCGCAGCAGAACGGAACTGGAACACTCGTTAGGCAAAATGCACAATCGCTGCCGCAGGCAAAATCGGCATGGCGGATCCGCACTCAGCGCGGTTGTGGTCGCAGCGGTTTGCGCAGCGGCCAGCTGGCCAATTCCTGATAGCGAACGCCATCCTTGCTGCTGTGCGAGGCGAACAAGCCAACGTGATCGCAAGCGAACGACAGCGCCAGCGGCATCGCCGCTGGCGGCACCGGCGGTTCGACGTCGCGGGCGAGTGTGATATGCGGCTGGTAACGGGTTTCTTTCTTGCTATTGCCCCAGCGGCCTTGCAGCCGCTGACAATGCTCGACCAGCTGCAGCAACTCCGGCGGCGTGGTCAGTGGTGCGACAAACAGCACTTTCGCTTTGGCAAAATAGCCAAGCTCACCAAACGTCAGTTCGAACGGCCGCAAGCCGGTCATGTCGCTGTCCAGCAGCGCGTCGAGCGCGTGATCGTCAACGCTGCCGAGAAACGCCAGCGTCAGATGCAGATTGGCCATCGGTACCCAGCGGCCGGCGCTCAGCGGCAGAGGTCGTCGCCAACGCTCCAGTGTCTCGCTGGCGAGGCGCGGCAGCGGCAAGGCAAAAAACAAGCGGTGTGCAGCCATTGCAGGCTCGAACGCAATCTGCGTAACGCGATCAGGGAGCGGAAAGTGTAAACACTGGCACCCAGCTTGTCGCGTCTCTGGGCATAATGGCGGCCCGCACAAATGCCAGCCGATATGCCTGTGATGTTGCCGATTGATCATGTCTTGCCAGCCTTGCTGCAGTGCCTGCAGCAGCAGACCCGGGCCGTGCTGTCGGCTGCGCCTGGCGCCGGCAAAACCACGCGGGTGCCGCTGGCCTTGCTTGAACAAAATGGGCTTGATGCGCCGTGGCTGGCCGGCAAACAGATTCTGATGCTGGAGCCGCGCCGGTTGGCAGCCGTACGCGCAGCACAGTACATGGCGCAGCAACTCGGCGAAGCGGTTGGCGAACGAGTGGGTTATCGGATCCGCGGCGACAGCAAGATTGGCGCAAGTACCCGCATCGTTGTGGTGACCGAAGGCATTCTGACCCGGATGTTGCAGGACGATCCGGAGCTGCGCGGGGTCGGCATTGTGCTGTTCGATGAGTTTCACGAGCGCTCGCTGCACGCGGATTTGGGCCTGGCGCTGACGCTCGATGTTCAGGACAATCTGCGCGACGATCTGCGCGTGCTGGTGATGTCGGCCACGCTTGACGGAATTGCCGTCAGTAATTTGCTGGCACAAGACGGGGTCGCAGCGCCGGTGATTGAAAGCCAGGGCCGCAGTTTTCCGGTGCAGACGCAGTACCTTGGCCGCAACGCCAATGCGCATCTGGAACCGCAAGTGGTCAGTGCGATTGTCCGGGCGCTGAAAGAAGA
>CAMLNB010000222.1 GCA_946481205.1 uncultured Kangiella sp.
ACGTCCATGTAATTCACTTTGTCCGGCGTGGACAGGGTGAATTCACCTTGGTGGCGGACGGTGACCAGATCTTCGTTCAGGCGACCTTCTTTGTCGGTGCCGGCATTGGCCTGGGCAATGATGTACTGGCTTTCGTCATAGGCCGACAGATAGTCGATATCCATCGTCACTTTGCCATCGACCACGCGACGGTACGGCGTCTCAAGGAAGCCGTATTCATTGGTGCGGGCAAACACCGACAGCGAGTTGATCAAACCGATGTTCGGGCCTTCCGGCGTTTCAATCGGGCAGACACGGCCGTAGTGAGTCGGGTGCACGTCGCGGACTTCAAAGCCTGCACGCTCACGAGTCAAACCACCAGGTCCAAGTGCCGAGACGCGGCGCTTGTGGGTGATTTCCGACAGCGGGTTGACCTGATCCATGAACTGCGACAGTTGCGAGCTGCCGAAGAACTCTTTCACCGCCGCCGACACCGGCTTGGCGTTGATCAGATCTTGCGGCATCAGGTTTTCGCTTTCGGCTTGCGACAAACGCTCTTTGACCGCGCGTTCAACGCGAACCAGACCGACCCGGAATTGGTTCTCGGCCATTTCACCGACCGAACGGATACGGCGGTTGCCGAGGTGATCGATGTCGTCAACCTGACCACGGCCGTTACGGATTTCGATCAGCGTGCGCAGCGCGGCAATGATGTCGTCTTTCGACAGCGTGCCAGCACCGGTGACTTCGTCACGACCCACACGGCGGTTGAACTTCATCCGGCCTACGCGCGACAGATCGTAGCGTTCTTCGCTGAAGAACAGACCATTGAACAGCGTTTCCGCTGCTTCTTTGGTCGGCGGCTCGCCCGGGCGCATCATGCGGTAGATTTCGACCAGCGCATCGAGCGGGCTCTTGCTTGAGTCGATACGCAGCGTGTCGGAAATGAACGGACCTTGATCCAGTTCGTTGGTGTACAGCGTGCGGAATTCAGTGACGCCTGCTGCGCGGATCTTGCCCAAGATTTCCTTGGTGATGATCGCGTTGCAGTCAGCAATGACTTCGCCGGTCTTGGTGTTGATGACCGATTTCGCCAGCACTTTCTCGAACAAGTACTCATCCGGCACTGCCAGACGGGTCACGCCGGTTTTCTGCAGCGCGGCAACATGGCGAGCGGTGATACGACGGCCGGCTTCAACAATGGTCTTGCCGGTGTTGTCGACGATATCGAACGCTGCGGTTTCGCCGCGCAGACGGTCGGCCACCAGCTCCAGTTCGAAGCTTTCGGCGCCAGCGTGCACGACGTTGTGCTGGAAGAACATATCCAGCATCTGCTCGTTGGTGTAACCCAGCGCGCGCAGCAGGATCGAGACCGGCAGCTTACGGCGACGGTCGATACGAACGAACACGCAGTCCTTCGGATCGAATTCGAAATCAAGCCAGGAGCCGCGGTACGGAATGATACGGGCCGAGAACAGCAGCTTGCCCGAGCTATGCGTTTTGCCCTTGTCGTGTTCGAAGAACACGCCCGGCGAACGGTGCAGCTGCGAGACGATAACGCGCTCGGTACCGTTGATGATGAAGGTACCGTTCTCGGTCATGAGCGGAATTTCGCCCATGTAGACTTCTTGTTCGCGGATGTCCTTGACGGTACCGGCTTTGGCTTCCTTATCGAAAATCACCAAGCGGATTTTGACGCGCAGCGGCGCGCCATAGGTCAAGCCACGAATCAAACACTCTTTGACATCAAACGGTGGTTCACCGAGATGCGAGGCGACATATTCGAGCGTCGCGTTGCCCGAGTAACTGCTGATCGGGAACACCGACTGGAAGGCCGAATCCAGACCGGAAGCCATTTTGACAACGCCATTGCTGCCATAAAGGAACTGCCGATAAGAATCCAATTGAATGGCCAGCAACTCTGGCACTTCAATGATCTTGGCCTGTTTACCGAAATCCTTACGGATCCGTTTTTTCTCTGTATACGAGTACGCCATCTCACGTCCTCACTCGACGAAAACCACCGACAATCGGTACTTGATACGGTCCTACCGACTATCCCCGTGCTGCGCCAACCCTGAGTCGTTAATCGACTGCCAGACCCAAGGCCGTATCAAAACGCGAGCTGCTCAATTCGCTGGAAAACCTGGTACGAAACGCAAGTTCTCGCAAGCGGCAAAAGGCCGGTGGCTTTCTGCCACCAGCCCTTGCACAGCGACTGGAAAATCCCAGACGCCCAAGTGAAGCCTTACTTGACTTCGACCTTGGCGCCGGCTTCTTCCAGCTTCTTCTTCATGCCTTCGGCATCGGCCTTCGACACGCCTTCCTTCACAACGCCAACGGCCTCGACCAGGTCCTTGGCTTCTTTCAGACCCAGACCAGTCAGTTCGCGAACGACTTTGATGACGTTCACTTTGTTGGCGCCGATGTCGGCCAGCTTGACGGTAAATTCGGTCTGCTCTTCAACAGCAGCAGCAGCTGCCGGGCCAGCGGCCACAACAGCGGCAGCAGCCGACACACCGAACTTCTCTTCGATCGCCTTGACCAGCTCGACCACTTCGCTGACGCTCATCGCGGCGACGGCGTTAACGATATCGTCTTTCGACAGAGCCATTGCTCATTCTCCTGAAAACAATACTTAAAAGGATGATACGGGTTACGCTGCCTGCTTCTGGTCGGCAACCGCTTGAATGACCCGAGCGAACTTGGTCGGGATTTCGAGCAGGGTGCGGGCCAGCAGCGCGTAGGCTTCGTCTTTGGTCGGCAGGCTGGCGAGGAAATCCAGCTGCTTGCCTTCCATCAACTTGCCTTCGAAAGCCAGTGCGGTGACCTTGAATTTGTCATTGCCCTTGCCAACTTCCTTGAGCACGCGCGCGGCCGAAGCCGGTTCGTTCAAGGAGAAAGCGCAAATGACCGGGCCAACCAACGCCGGTTGCAGGCAGGCGAACTCGGTGCCTTCCACTGCGCGACGCGCCAGCGTGTTACGAACGACACGAATGTAGACGTTCTGCTGACGGGCTTTCACGCGCAGCGAGGTCAGTTCGGCGACCGTGAGACCACGGTACTCGGCCAACACTGCCGATGTTGCCTTCGCCGCAATGGCGCTGACTTCATCAACAATGGCCTTTTTGCCTTCGAGACCAAGTGCCACTTGATTCACCTCCACATGTTCCGCCTTGCAGCGGAACTGCCATGTTTGAGCTCTCCAACGGAGAACCCTCCCACGGTGGACCCTCTCAGAGAATGAGTCGGGATCACCGTCTGCGCAGGGTGGCGGTTTAAGTTGTCGCCAACAGCTCGACAGCCCCTGCGGTCTTTGACGGTTGCCGTATCCGGTATCGCGCTTGCGCACAATGCCGGACGGCAACCCAAAGAACGTTCGGCTGCGCGAACGCAGCCGCCAATTTGTTTCTACGTAAAACGGCTTTCAGCTGAACGCTGGCGATTACTCGCCGATGTTCAGGCTGCCCGCATCGACCTGGACGCCAGGGCCCATGGTGGTCGACAGGGAAATTTTCTTCATGTACTGACCCTTGGCGGTCGCCGGCTTGGCGCGACGCAGAGCAGTCAGCAGCGCTTCGAGGTTCTCGCGCAGCGCGTTCACTTCAAAGCTCGACTTGCCGATGGTGGCGTGAATGATACCGGCCTTGTCGGTACGGTACTGGACCTGACCGGCTTTGGCGTTCTTCACGGCCTGGGCGACATCAGCAGTCACGGTGCCAACTTTCGGGTTTGGCATCAAACCACGTGGACCGAGGATCTGGCCGAGGGTACCGACCACACGCATCGCATCCGGGGAGGCGATAACGAGATCGAAATCCATCTTGCCGGATTTGATCTCGGCTGCCAGATCGTCCATACCAATGATGTCAGCACCGGCCGCTTTCGCAGCTTCGGCGTTGGCGCCTTGGGTGAACACGGCAACGCGAACGGTTTTGCCGGTGCCGTTCGGCAACACGGTGGCACCGCGAACAACTTGATCCGATTTACGCGGATCGACACCGAGGTTGACAGCAACGTCAACGCTCTCGACGAATTTCACTTTGCTGACGCTTTTCAGCAGGGTCAGCGCTTCATCCGCCGCATAGACTTTGCTGCGATCAACGGCAGCTTTGATTGCCTTGGCGCGTTTGGTGAGCTTGGCCATCAGATTAACCCTCCACTTCGACGCCCATCGAACGGGCAGTGCCGGCGATGGTGCGAACAGCCGCTTCGAGATCAGCAGCGGTCAAATCCGGCTGCTTGGTCTTGGCGATTTCTTCCAGCTTGGCGCGCGAGATCTTGCCGACTTTCTGGGTGTTCGGACGCGGCGAACCGCTTTCCAGACCCAGAGTCTTCTTGATCAGCACCGATGCCGGCGGCGTCTTGGTGATGAAGGTGAAGCTGCGATCGCTGTACACGGTGATAACGACCGGCAGCGGCAGTCCTTTCTCGACCTTGTCGGTCTGAGCGTTGAACTGCTTGCAGAATTCCATGATGTTGACGCCCTGCTGACCGAGCGCTGGGCCGATCGGCGGACTTGGGTTGGCCATACCGGCCTTAACTTGCAGCTTGACGTAAGCTTGTACTTTCTTTGCCATGAGTGAAAATCCTCATTGGGTTCGAACGCGCCCACCGATACAACACTCATGTGTCATACGGGGAGGCTCCCCTTTCGACATCGGGTTGTCAGACAACCCGGCGTCAGGTCAACCGCCTACGCGATTAACCCTTCTCGACTTGACCAAAGTCCAGTTCCACCGGAGTGGAACGGCCGAAGATCAATACCGAAACTTTCAGGCGGTTCTTTTCGTAATCGACCGCCTCGACCACACCGTTGAAATCCGCGAACGGACCATCGGTGACACGAACCATTTCGCCTGGCTCGAACAACACTTTCGGCCGCGGCTTTTCCGAACCTTCCTCGACGCGGTGCAAAATCGCATCGGCTTCTTTGTCGGAAATCGGTGCCGGCTTTTCCGGCGTACCGCCGATGAAACCGAGCACGCGCGGCGTTTCCTTTACCAGGTGCCAGCTCTCTTCATTGAGATCCATCTGCACCAGGACATAACCCGGGAAAAACTTGCGTTCGCTTTTGCGTTTGCTGCCACCGCGAAGCTCAACCACTTCTTCGGTCGGCACCAAGACCTTACCGAACAGGTGCTGGAGGTTATGCAACTGAATGCGCTCTTCCAGACCTTTTTTCACCCGGTTTTCAAAACCGGAATAGGCTTGCACCACATACCACCGCATCGCCATGGTTGTTCTCCTTTAGGCGATGATGAAGCCAAGTAGCCAAACCAACAGTGCATCAACGCCCCACAAGAACAGCGCGATGATGACCACGAATACCGCCACGATCAGCGTGGTTTGCAAAGTCTCTTGCCGCGTCGGCCAGACCACCTTGCGAATTTCGGTGCGCGCCTCTTTGGCAAATTCCAGCGCGTCACGGCCTTTCTGCGTTTGCAGGGCAATGAACGCCGCCAGCGCCAGCGCCACAATGACGGCGGCTGCGCGGTAGTACCACGCTTGCTCGACAAAATACTGGTTGCCGATCACCGCGAGGGCAACCAGGCCTGCCACCAGAATCCACTTCAGGGAATCCAGGCGGGCCGGAGTCTGTTCAACGTTGGTCGTCATGTCCTGTCGTCTCGTGCCCGCAGGCAAAACGCCCAGGCGGGCAGTAATCTGCGCACCCGGGCGGAAAAAATTTGGCGGGCCAGGAGGGACTCGAACCCCCAACACCCGGTTTTGGAGACCGGTGCTCTACCAATTGAACTACTGACCCGTACATCATGAAACGGTGGCGGTTATCGCTTGCTGCCGTTTCGCCATCAAGCGGCTTCCCGGAGGAAGCACGGCGGGAGTGAGTAGCTCCCGCCGTTTACTACAGATACTGCTTGCAAATTACTCGATGACCTTGGCCACAACGCCGGCGCCAACGGTACGGCCACCTTCGCG
>CAMLNB010000223.1 GCA_946481205.1 uncultured Kangiella sp.
AAGCGATCCGAAGGACGGCGCAGCAGCATCACAACGCGACCGTTACTTCTTGCTGGTCAAGGTGCTGTAACTGGTGATCAGGTTGCGGTAATCCGGAATGTGGTTGGAGAACAACGCAGCCAAACCTTCGACATCGTTGCGCCAATCCCGATGCAGTTCGCAAGCCACGCCAAACCAAGTCATCAATTGCGCACCAGCTTGCGACATCCGATCCCACGCGGCATCGCGAGTGATCTCATTGAATGTGCCGGATGCATCCGTGACCACAAACACGTCATAGCCTTCGGCCAGCGCCGACAGAGTCGGGAACGCGACGCACACTTCGGTGACCACACCGGCAATGATCAGTTGCTTCTTGCCAGTCGCTTTCACGGCTTTGACAAACTCTTCATTGTCCCAGGCGTTGATGTTGCCGGGCCGCGCAATGTACGGCGCATCTGGAAACTGCGCTTTGAGCTCCGGCACCAGCGGGCCATTCGGACCGGTCTCGAAACTGGTGGTCAAGATGGTCGGCAGTTTGAAGTATTGAGCCAGATCGCCCAGCGCCAGCACGTTGTTCTTGAACTTGTCCGGTTCAATATCGCGCACCAGTGACAACAGGCCGGCTTGGTGATCCACCAGCAACACCGCCGCATTGTTTTTATCGAGACGAACATAGGGTTTGCTCATGATGACGCTCCTGTTTTGAAAAGCGGCGAGGCCGCGGGGTTAATAAGCGGCAGCGCCGCGGAAAAATCCGGTGGCGCGAGTCGCTGCTCTCGCCACCGGACATGACTGCATTAATCACTACATCGAGATCTACTGCGTCAGCTGACCGAAACGGCCGGCATTGAAATCGGCAATCGCCTGACGAATTTCCTGTTCGCTGTTCATGACAAACGGACCATAACCGACGATGGGTTCGTCAATCGGTTCGCCACTCAGCAGCAACACGGCGGCATCGTTGTTGGCCTCCAGTGACAACGTTTGCCCTGCACGATTCAGCAACGCCATTTGCGCTTCACGAACTACTTCATCGCCGTTCACCAGCACCGTGCCGCGCAACACAATCACCGCCGTCGTCCATCCCTCTGGCAAATGCAATTCGCTGTAGCCGCCTTGCTGCAGGCGCAGGTCCCACACCTGCATTGGCGAGAAGGTTTTTGCTGGGCCTTTATGGCCGTCGAACTCGCCAGCGATCACCCGCACGCTGCCGGCATCGTTCGGCAGCGCAACCACCGGAATGTCATGCGTGGAAATGGCTTGGTAACCCGGCGCCGTGAGCTTGTCTTTGGCTGGCAGGTTGACCCACAGCTGCACCATCTCCAGCGCACCACCCGACTGAGCGAAGGACGGCGAATGAAACTCTTCGTGCAGGATGCCGGCACCCGCCGTCATCCACTGGACATCGCCAGGGCCGATGACGCCACCTTGGCCGGTGGAATCACGATGGGCGACCTCCCCTTTATAGACGATGGTCACCGTCTCGAAGCCGCGGTGCGGATGCTGCCCCACCCCGCGCGGCGTCGCCCGCGGCGTGAAGTCGGCCGGACCGGCGTAGTCGAGCAGCAGGAACGGGCTGAGCTGGGCACCGTGGCTTTGATAGGAAAACAGCGAACGCACAGGGAAGCCGTCTCCGACCCAATGCGGCCGGGGCGCGCTGTAAACACCAAGGATTTGCTTCATGGTCCTTACCTCCAAAGCGGTGATTTCTGTTGGAGTTAAGGCTAAATCCGTGACGATGAGGCCGGTAGTCGGCTAAATTTGCCTTCAGAGTTCTATTTTTAGAACGATGACTCCAATTTTGGGATGCCAGGCAGCCGACATGCAGGACCTGAACGACCTCTACTACTACGTCCAAGCCATCGACCACGGCGGCTTCGCGCCAGCCGGGCGCGCGCTCGGTATGCCCAAATCCAAACTCAGCCGCCGCATCGCGCTGCTGGAATCACGACTCGGTGTACGACTGATCCAGCGCTCAACCCGCCATTTCGGCGTCACCGAGATTGGCCAGACGTATTACGACCACGCCAAGGCGATGCTGGTGCAAGCCGAGGCGGCGCAGGAAGCGATCGAAGCCCTGCAGGCCGAACCGCGCGGCATCATCCGGCTCACCTGCCCGATCACGATTTTGCATGCCCATATCAGCGGCATGCTGGCGGAATTTCTGGCCCGCTATCCGCAGGTACAGATTCATTTGGAAGCGACCAATCGCCGCGTGGATCTGATCAGCGAAGGCATTGATATCGCCATTCGCGTGCGGCCGCCGCCGTTGCAAGACAGTGAGTTGGTGATGCGCGTATTGGCAGAGCGTGGCCAGTATCTGGTTGCCAGTCCGGCGTTGATTGCGCAGCGCGGCTTCGCCCAAACGCCGGCGGATTTGCATGGCTGGCCCAGCCTCGGGCTTGGCACGCCGCATCAGCATTACAGCTGGACCTTGTTTGGTCCGGACAATGCACAAGCGAGCATTCATCATCAACCGCGTTTCATCACCACCGACATGACTGCACTGCGCCACGCGGCGCTGGCCGGTGTTGGCGTTGTGCAACTGCCGCATTTGATGGTGCGTGATTGTTTGGCGTCCGGCACGCTGATCAGTCTGGTGCCGGATTGGCATCCGCGCCGGGAGATCATCCACGCGGTATTTCCGTCACGCCGTGGCTTGCTGCCAGCAATTCGTTTACTGATCGATTTTCTCGCCGCGCGATTTGCGGAAATTGATGAGGAATAGGCACGCGAACAGACGCCAACAACGGGTTATTCAGTCGCCGTCGCCTTTTCCTTGCGCCAAGGTCGTAACCGGCAACGCCAGACTGATCAGCGCTGCCATGGCCAGAAAGCCAGCCGAGACCGCCAGGCAAACAACCAAACCGTATTGTTGAAACAACCAACCGGACAGCACTGTGCCGAGCAAACGGCCCAGGGCATTCGACATGTAATAGAAGCCGACATCGAGTGACACACCGTCGGCATTGGCGTAGCTGACAATCAGATAGCTGTGCAGCGAAGAGTTGATCGCGAACAGCACACCAAACAGCAGCAACCCGCCGAGCAAAACAGCGTTGGCGTGAAATGCGTGCAGCAAGGCCAGCGCAATCAGTGCCGGCACCAGCGCCAACAGTGCCGCCCATGCCGAGACCTGCACACCATCGCGGCGCTGACCGGCGTGGCTGCCGGTCACCAGCGGCGCCAGCGCCTGCACCACGCCGTAGCCGATCACCCAGGTCGCCAGAAAACCACCGACTTGCCAGAAATCCCAGCCAAGCTGCGCACTCAGATACACCGGCAGCGCCACCACAAACCAGACATCGCGGGCACCAAACAAAAACAAACGCGCCGCCGACAGCACATTGATCGAACGGCTTTTGGAAAACAGCGCGCGGAATTTGGGCTTGGCTTTGGCTTTGCCGAGATCGCGACGCAACATCAGCACACAGGCGAAACCGGCAACGGCCAGCACACCGGCCATTGCCAGCACCGCCCCACGAAAGCCAATGGTCGTCAGCAACAAACCACCGAGAAAAAAACCGGCGCCTTTGAGCGCGTTCTTGGAACCGGTCAGCAACGCCACCCAGCGATACAGCGTCTGCTGCGCCTCCGGTTTGACCAACAGCTTGATGCTGCTCTTGGCGCTCATCTTGTTCAGATCTTTGGCAATACCGGACAAGCCCTGTGCCGCCATCACCAGCGGAATGCTCAACATCGCAGTTGGCACAGCCAACATTGCCAACGCAATGACTTGCAGCAACAAACCCAGATGCATGGTCCTGTTCAGACCGATGCGCGCGCCCAACCAGCCGCCCAGCAAATTGGTGACCACACCGAAAATTTCGTAGAACAGGAACAGCGCAGCGATCTGCAGCGGCGTGTAGCCCAGCTGATGAAAATGCAGCAACACCAGCATCCGCAGGGCGCCGTCCGTCAACGTGAACAGCCAGTAGTTCCCGGTGATGATCAGGTATTGGCGGACATCAGCCGACAAGTTTGCAAATACGGTCATTCAGCGTCTCTGAGCCTCGACAGCCTGCACCAATCCGTGCGGTCTAGCCTGATTTTCCCACTTTCACTGCCAACTCGAACGTCCGGTTGGCGTAGCCCCATTCATTGTCATACCACGCGTAAATTTTGACCTGGGTACCGTTGACGACCATGGTCGACAAGGCATCGACGATACTGGAACGCGGATCGGTGCGGTAATCGATCGACACCAGTGGTTTCGGCTCATAGCCGAGAATGCCCTTGAGCGGGCCATCAGCCGCGGCTTTCAGCAGCGCGTTCACCTCTTCCGCCGACGTCGCGCGCTCGACTTCGAACACGCAATCGGTCAATGACGCCACGGTCAGCGGCACCCGCACCGCGTGGCCATTCAAGCGACCTTTCAGTTCCGGAAAAATTTCGGTGATCGCGGTTGCCGAACCGGTCGTTGTCGGAATCAACGACTCACCACAGGCGCGTGCCCGGCGCAAATCCTTGTGCGCGGCGTCGATGATGGTCTGCGTGTTGGTCAGGCAGTGGATGGTGGTCATCGAGCCATGCTTGATCCCGAGCGACTCGTGAATCACTTTCACCACGGGCGCCAGACAGTTGGTTGTGCAGCTCGCGGCGGTGACAATGCGATGCTCAGCGGGATTGAACAGCTGATCGTTGACGCCCATGACCACGTTCAGCACGCCTTTCTCTTTCACTGGCGCCGTGACCACCACGCGCTTGACGCCTTGATCGAGGTAGCCCTGCAAAGCGGCGGTGGTTTTCATTTTGCCGCTGGCTTCAATCACCACATCGCAAGCGGACCAGTCGGTGTCGGCAATCGTTTTGTTGCCGCTAAACGCCACCGACTTGCCGTCGATGATCAGCGCGCCCGTTTCACTGGCAATCGCATGCGGCCAGCGACCATGCACCGAATCAAACTCCAGCAGATGGGCAAAGGTCGCAGCATCACCCGCCGGATCATTGATCTGGACAAACTCGATATCGCTGCGGCCCCAACCGGCGCGCAGCACCAGCCGCCCCATGCGGCCGAAACCATTGATACCAATTCGCAAGCTCATGGCTGGGTTTCCTGTTCAGTCGTGGAAATTTTCGGCGGGCAACACGCATTGGCAGTCGGCGCGATGCCACAGGGTTCACCGCCGCAGCAATTCTCGGTCAGAAAGCCGAGCAACTCATTCATTGCAGCGACGTTGACCGAGTAATGAATGAAGCGCCCCTGCTGCCGGCCCGTGATCAGGCCGGCTTGGCTGAGCTCTTTCAGATGAAACGACAAGGTAGCCGCCGGCACTGGCAGCTGTTCGGCAATACGGCCGACCGTGAGCCCATCGGGCCCCGCCACCACCAGCAAGCGAAACAGACTGAGCCGGGTGGTCTGCGCCAGCGCTGCCAGCCGGTCTACGATGACGTCAGCATCCATTATTCGATAATTCCGGAAATTTCGAAGCAATGTAGCGGCAGCTTATTGCAGCAAGATGACAGATGCCATATCAGTCCGAGGTGCAGGTCGCGCCAGTAAGCCAAGCCTCAACGCAGGCAGTCACCACATCGTCAGAAATCTGGAGCTCAAATCGCGAGTGAATACTTACCCCTGAGCAGAATTCGCCGGCTGCAGGGCAATGATCGCCATGCCGATCAAAGCCAAACCCGCCCCAAGCGCATCCCATCGGGTCAGCACGATGCCATCCACCCAGCGCAACCAGAGCAGGGCCACAGCAATGTACATACCGCCGTAGGCGGCATAGGTGCGCCCTGCCGCTGTCGGATGCAGTGTCAGCAACCAGGCAAACAGGCTCAGCGACAACGCTGCCGGCACCAGCAACCAGCCGCTTTTGCCCTGCTTGAGCACCAGCCACGGCAAATAGCAGCCGACAATTTCCGCTATCGCCGTCACTGCAAACAGAGCACTGATTTTCAGCCATTCCATGTCGATACCGGGCGCTTGTGT
>CAMLNB010000224.1 GCA_946481205.1 uncultured Kangiella sp.
GTTGAGCAACACGCCTTGGCCTTGCCCGGCGTCACTCGCGATATCAAATGGGGTGCCGATGTGGTGTTCTCGGTGGCGGACAAGATGTTTTGCTGCTTGAGTGTCGAGCAGGAAGCCTTGCAGCGGATTTCGTTCAAGGTCGCGACCGAACGCTTTCTGGAGCTGACCGATCAAGCGGGCATCAGCCCGGCACCTTATCTGGCCAAGCACCACTGGATCAGTCTGGCACCCGGCATGCAGTTGAAGCCGGCCGACGTGCTGAAGCTGGTGACAGATTCCTACAGCTTGGTGCGCGCGAAGTTGCCGAAGAAAATTCAAGCGGGTTTGGCGGCTATCGCCTGATCCACGATTCGAATAACGGAAGTTGTCATGACACGTTTGTTGTTTCTGGCGTTGTTGGCCGGTGTGGCCTGGTTCTGGTGGCACAGCATGCAGGCGCGCGAAACCGCCCGGCAGGCGGCGCGGCGCGAATGCGAGCGTTTTGGTCTGACCTTGATCGACGACACCGTCGAGCGGATTCATATCGGTTTGGGCCGCGCCATGCGCGGTGGCACCACGATCATGCGGATCTACGAATTCGAGTTCACCCCGAATGGCGCCCGCCGTTACAAGGGCCTGATCCGGATGCGCGGCACTCACGTCGAGGACATCAAGATGGAACCGTACGCCGTCGAATGAAGGCGCGCGGATCCGGGAGCAGCAGCGATGAGCGAAGCGAAGCGGATCGTCCTGGCAATGCTGGTGAGCGCGCTGGCGGCTTGCGCCAGTCAGGTACCGACATCGACACCGGCAGCTCCGCAACCCGCGATCGCGCTACCGGAAAGCAAAACCAGCGCGACACCGACCCGCTTTGATGGTCCCGGTCATGATTACGCCAACGCGGTGCACTTTGCCGGCGTCAACAATCCCTTGGCGTTCAGTCAGAAACAACAAGAATGGCTCTGGCTGCATTACCGTGATTGGAAAAAGCAGGGCCAGGCGTTGCGGGAGAAAAATGGCCAGCGCTATGACGAGGTAACGTTGATCAACAAGCGCGGCGAAACCCGGGTGATTTACTTTCGGATGCCGAAGGGGCAATAGCGGTACCGCATTTCGCAGCAATGACTTAACCCGGCCAGACGTCGCCCATAAAAGAAACCCCGCCGTAGCGGGGTTTCTTTTTGCCGGAATAGCCGATGACTCAGGCCACTTTCGCCGCGTCAGTCATTTTGAAAATGCCGGTCGCATTGCTGGAGTCAAACGTCAGATCCAGTTTCCATTCGCCCGTGACTTCATCCAGATATTTGTCGCGGCTGATAAATTCGTAGAACGAGCCCGGCACCGTTTGTGTGCTGATGCGACCATCGGCTTCCACCATGCGGCGCTCGACCTGTGCAGCTTTGAACGCGGTCTGGCGAACCCGGCCATTGGCCGACACTTCCACCGCTTCCTTGATCGAACGGCCCAAATCTTTCTGCTCTTTGGTCAGCTCGAACACATCGGCGACCCGATCAGTCACGTGGTTGTAGGCATTGCCTTCGGTGCTGATCCAAGCCATCTCTGCCGATTCCTGTTTCAGCGCTTCGTAATCGGCACGGGCCACTTCGCCGTGCTGGCGAGCGAAGCACTCGACGATATTCGGCAGCAGCTTCTGCGCTTCCGCAGCGCTGAGGAAGTTCTGCTCGCTCAATTTCGCCAGCAGCGCTTTGCTGTCGGCGGTCAGCGGGTCGCGCGACTTGCCGACAACATTGGCCACCGCTTGCTGGAAGGCCGGCGAGAATTGATCGACATGCAATTCGGAAACAAAGAACTGGGCGATATCAGCCGGCAGATCGGCGTGGGTGTAAACGTGGCCGGTCATTTTCAACCGCGGCAGCGGATACAAGCCACCGATGACGAAACCGAGTGGCTTCAGAATGCGATCGAACGCCAAATGGCCAACCGGCAATGCGCCATTGTTGGCAACCACGGTACGCAGCGCACCGTGATCGAAATTGATCTTGCGGCCGATGCGAATCGCTTCATCGACATACAGCGCGCCTTCCGGCACCCGCTTCAGCAGATCCGAAAACAGCACCATGTTCATGGCTTGCGCGAGTTCGGCACGGGTAACGGCATCGCTGTTGCCGAGCAGGCGGGCGTCCACTTCCATGGCGTTGAACAACCAAACGGCGCGCTCTGCACCCAGAACCGACGATACCAACCGCTGCACGTTGCTGCTCATGAACTGCCTCGCTACGACTGTTTTGGCAAAAAGTGGGACGAGAAAAATGGTCGGGGCTTGTGCGCAGGGGCATAAGCCGGACCGACCAGTTTGCTGCACTGCAATATAACGAAATGGTCAGGATTTGACCAGCCCTGACTGCTGGGGAGAACCGCCCCGTTTCGCAACGGGACGGCACGCTCGGGGTACGTTGGTTCCGGATCAGGCCGTGTACAGGCCGCCGAAACGGTTGGCCAGGAACTCGTCCAGCTTGACCGCTTCCTGGGCGACAAAGCCTTTGCGCGGCAGCTTGCCAGCACGCATCAGCTCCATCGCGGCGACGATGCCGGCAGCGGTGGTCAGCTGGATCGCGGTCATGTTCAGGCCGGCGATCACTTTCGGGAAAATCCGGGTCGCGAAGGTCTGCTGCTGGTACTTGCCGTCTTTCCAGCCGGTCACCGAGACGAACACCACGACCATGTCCTGGCTGGTGTACGGCATCGCGTGTTCGAAAATCTCTTTCAGCGTTTCGCGCTTGTCGATCATCCGCAGATCGTTGATCAGCAGGCGCAGGATCTTGTTGTGGCCCGGGAAGCGCATGGTTTTGTAGTCCAGGTTGCGGACTTTGCCTTCCAGCGTTTCGCACAGCGTGCCGAGACCGCCCGAGGTGTTGAAGGCTTCGTATTCGTCGCCGTCGATCAGCAGGGTTTCCAGACCTTCCAGCGGCTGCACCTTCATGAACTCGCCGTTGACGATGGCATCGCACGGCTCGCAGTACTCGTTGATCAGGCCGTCAGTCGACCAAGTCAGGTTGTACTTCAAAGTATTGGTCGGGTAGCGGGTCAGCGCGCCGACGCGCATTTTCACGTCTTGCAGCTTGTCGAACTTGCGGGCCAGGTCATAACCGGCAATGCCGATGAAACCCGGGGCCAGGCCGCACTGCGGCATCAGCGCCGTTTCGGCAGTCTTGGCAATCTCTTTGATGGCATTGGTGGCGGCGACGTCTTCGGTCAGGTCGAAGTAGTGCACCTTGGCCTTGGCGGCAGCGGCGGCAACGCCCTTGGCAGCGAAGAACGGCAGCGCGTTCAACACGAAATCGGCGTTCTTCATGGCCTCAGCCAGCGAGGCTTCGCTGCCGGCATCAACGATGATGCTCTTGACGCCCGGGATGTCGAAATTGACCGGGCGCATGTCGCCGACGGTCACTTCGTACTCGCCGGTCGACGCCAGCATGGTGGTGATCGCGACACCAATCTTGCCGCCGCCCAGCACCAGCGCGCGTTTGAAATCGTTAGCTGCCATGGTTGTTCCCTCCAGAATTGTGGTGCCCCGCCGCCCCTGCTCCCTAGGCCTCAAAGCGTAGGCCGGGGACGGAAAATATGGGGGTAATCGACCGGCGGAATTCTGCGCAGCAGCTTCGTCGGAATACAGCGAGCATTCCGACGAAAGTCTCGCTAGACTCGTCATATCGACGAACATGCCTGCCATTACGTCATCCATGGATACTCTCGACGACCTCGACCGTCAGCTACTCACCCTGCTGCAAGCCAATGCCCGCGAAGCCACCGCCACCCTCGCCCGCAAGCTGGGCGTCGCCCGCACCACGGTCGTGGCTCGGATTGCCCGACTGGAGAAAACTGGCGTTATCGGCGGTTATGGCGTTCGGCTCGGTAAACCCGGCGAAGAAAAAGGCCTGCGAGCGTACTGCGCGTTGCAGGTGGAACCGAAAGTCGGGCCGGCGGTGGTGAAACGGCTGGGGCGGTTTCCGGAGATTGAAGAATTGTCAGCGGTCAGCGGGATTTGGGATTACATGTTGTTGTTGCGGGCGGAGTCGCCGGAGCGGCTCGATCAGGTGTTGGATGAGATTGGGGCGATTGAGGGGGTTAAGCAGACGACGACGGCGGTGATGTTGGCGAGGAAGATTGATAGGCGGGGATAGGGCTCTCTCGTAACAAACTTGCCAATCATTCAGCCCTACTTAGACACACCCTCCATGTCATCGGATATGCTTGTCATAATAGACACGGAGTTTTTTTAAGAATATCGAACCGGCGTTTAGCCGAGCCAAATCGTTACACTCAATCATGCCGTTTGCAGCAAGCGTACAGTGAGCCAAGTGCATTGCCAGCTCTTCAAGAAAAGCTTTGAGCAGCTTTTCGTCGTCTATTGGTCCTAGTTTCGGAGAATTGCTTGGCGAGACCAACAGAAAGCCTTTGTATGTAGGGTGATTGGCGTACGTTGAAAGCAAGCTGTAAGGTCTGTCGCGTCTTTGATTCTTGAACCTCCCATCTTTTTCGAGAGCTAATCTTATCTGTACCGGAGCGAACTCCTTCTTCATCACAACATCATCAGCCAATCGCCATTTCGATATTTTTTTTGAGTCTATTGAAAAATAGTCAAGCAGATTAACAATCTCAAGCATTTCTCTGATCTGATTAGTTGAAACCCAGATTGAAAATACCCTGACAGCCCAAGCTTTAAAGATGAGGCACCGGAATTGAATACTCGAATTATCAGCAGCTGAAGAGTATGTTGGTCGCTTCCAGCTGGGGAATCCTCTTGCAGTAGCAAAAAGAGCTGGTCGAGCGAATCATGTATAGCGCCGACATGGTCGAGAAGATCTGCATTAGATAAGATTTTCTCTATTGCAGAAACTCTGACCCGCTCTTCATGCTCATGCATGCGGACTAAATTCTCCGGAAACTCTTTAATTGTATCGCCCATCGATTCACCCTCATAGAATCATGACCTTTGCAGATCTTTTAGGTCCGAGCCCATACTGCGGTTTCAGACGAATGTTGTTTTCCTTTGTATTCGACTGGGTCTCGTAGTTCAAGGCCGCTGCCGGGTCTCGGCCCGGCGGCCGAGTGCCTTTCTTTGGTGCAAAGAAAGTCACCAAAGAAACATGCCCGGCTCCGAGCCGTGCTGCTCATTCCGTCTGGGGCTTTTCTGACAGTACATCCTTGTACAGTCAGAAAAGGCTTCGGCATCCTGCCTCGCCCCTTCGTTTCACTCCGGGCTGTTAACCCAGACTCCATTCCGCTGCTCGGCTCGTCGAACGGGCGGGAAAGGCAAAAGCACGCTGCGCGCTAAAGCGAAAAACGAACTCGTCGTTCCCGCGCAGGCGGGAACCCAGTGTCTTCACTCGCTGAGGATAAAGTCTCTGGATCCCCGCCTGCGCGGGGATGACGGATAGAAAATGAAAAGCCGAAGCAACCAACTTCAGCTAGAACTCGGGGTCCCCATTCGCGCCAGCCGGCGATTCGGCGTTAGCGGCCGGGTGCGCAAGCCCGGATGGCTTGCGCAGCATTGATAAGGCAGGACGCCGCATCAATGCGTGCCCGTTGCCGATAACGCCGAAGCGACGGGCGGACTATCCGAAGCAACGAAACGATTCTGGCGCGTGGGGCGTGTTTCTTTGCCTTCTTTCTTTGCACGAGCAAAGAAAGAAGGTCGCCCGCCGGGGCGAGACCCGGCAACACTCGTCGATTGCGAAATGACGGAGATAGTCGAAAGAATCAGAGCGACAACGTCCTCACCCTAACCCGCCCAGCCAAACGCAAAGCGTTTGTCGTTCAGTGGGCAAAGCAGCCCACTGGGATTGCTTTGAATTCCCCACTTCCCCCCCTGGCAGGGGAGAGAACAAAGATCAAACGTGATACTGCCGACTCAACTCATGCACCGCCTCAACAAACACCCCGGCATTTTCCG
>CAMLNB010000225.1 GCA_946481205.1 uncultured Kangiella sp.
CTACACCGACTGCGGCCAACTCGGCCACCGAACACATGCCCGGCGCCATCATGATGTTGACCGGCAACGGGCTGGCCTGGCAGAGCGTTTCGATCAGTTTCAGATCGCGCAGGCCCGGCGCAAAAAAGCCGCTGGCACCAGCTGCCGAGTAGGTATTGGCGCGCACAATCACCTGTTCCAACAACGCCTCGTTATGCGTGGCGGCGTCAGCCTGCAAAAAGACATCAGTCCGGGCATTGATGAACAGCGGGAAATCGTGACTGTCTGCCGCCGCTCTTACCGCGGCGATGCGTTTGGCTTGTGCATCGGGCGCATACATGCCACTGCCGCCGACAATCTGATCCTCGAAATTGATGCCGACCGCACCGGCTGCAATCACCGCCGCGATATTGGCCTGCAGCGCCGACGCTTCACGGGCATAGCCGCTTTCAAAATCCAGCGTCACCGGCAATGAAACGGCGGCAACGATGCGGCGCAGATTCGCCAACACCAACTCCAACGGCAGCTGTTCCGAATCATCAAAGCCGTGCGCACTCGCCACCGACCAACTGCCGGTCGCAATCGCGCTGGCGCCGCTGGCGGCCACCGCTTTGGCACTGCCGGCATCCCAGCAATTGAACAACACCAGCGGCTTGCCGCGTTGATGCAGCGCGTGAAACTGCTGGGCGTATTCGCGTTGAGTCATGCCTTGCTCCTTGTCTGTATTGCAAAAAGGGTTCACGGAAAGCGAATTAAGCGGGTGATGAATCACCATCACGCCTTACGCTTCACACTTCACGCTTCGATGACCGAGAAAAATCCAAACGGACTGGCTTAGGCTCAACTCCAGTTTTACTCAGCACATCGTTAATGGCGCCCAGCCAGTTGCCGCTCATGCGCCAGCAACCACTGTTTGCGACTGAGGCCACCACCGTAGCCACCGAGTTCACCATCCGCATTGATGACGCGGTGACAGGGAATCACAATCGCCAACTGATTGGCACCATTGGCCTGCGCGACCGCGCGCACTGCCGCCGGGTTGTCGACTGCGGCCGCCACATCGGCATAGCTGCGCGTTTCGCCAATCGGTATTGCCTGCAGCGCCGCCCAGACGCGTTGCTGGAACGCCGAACCGAGCAACGCCAGCGGCGTTTCAAACGCGGTTCGCTCGCCAGCAAAATACTGCGCCAATTCCGCGGCAATCTGCACGGTAATCGCCGTTTCGCCCGGCACGATGGCCTGCCTGCGCCGTGCCCGCAGCCGCTCGATCTCGCGTTCCAAACCGCGCCGGTCAACAAATTCGAGCAGATGCAGTGCCTGCTCATCGACCACCGCCAGCATCGGCCCGAGTCGGGTATCAAGCCAGCTCGCCTTCAGCGGTGTTGCCAGTGGCGTTGCCGGCAGTGTTCCCTGTGACGGTGCCAACGGACTTTCGCTGGCAAACAGCGACGCCTGATTGGCGCTGTCCGCTGCGCTGGTCTGTGCTGCATTTGCACGACCGGCTTTGCCGCGCGCTTTCGCCTGCACTGGCGCCGCGCCCATGATGCGAGAAAAGGCATCGCGAAAGCCGCTGCCGGAGTCATAACCGGCCGCCAGCTGGGCATCGATCACGCTCTTGCCGTCGCGGATCTGTTTCATCGCCAGCCCCATCCGGCGAGCGCGGGCGTATTCCACAAAGCTCATGCCAAAGCGCTTCTGAAACTGCCGCCGTGCCGTTGCCGCATCCACTGACAGCGCATCGAAATCGGCATCGGTCCAGCGCTTCTCCGGATTGGCCTCAACCGCGGCAACGAGTTGCTGCACCAGCGGCGAGGCCTGATTCGGATGCGATAGCGGCTGGCAACGCAAGCACGGCCGGTACGACGCCAGCAACGCCGACTGCGCATCCGGATAAAACTCACAGTTCTCGAACTTCGGCTTGCGTGCCGGGCAGGTCGGCCGGCAAAACACGCCGGTGGTTTTGACGCCCACATAGAACAGCCCGTCGTACTCGACATCCTTGGCCAACAAGGCTTGGTAGTACAGGGGGTAATCGGCAGCATTCAGCATCATGGTGTCAACGTGGTGGCAGCAGGGATGGCGGCAGGGATGAAGAGCTACAGGCAAAAGCCATTGCCCGTCATTCTAGCGAGGCGGCTCCCGGCTGCCGCCGAATTCCGGACATTGATTTTTTTCTGCACAACCTCGATCGACGGAGACAACTTGCAAGCCTTCTCCCTTGAGGGGGCGAGGTGGGAAATAACGAAGCATCGCTTCGTTCCACCGCAGCGCCAGGAGCCGGAGGCGAATGGCAGGGGCGCGGAGCGAGGCTTGGATGAGGGTGAAGCCTTTCGACCGATCCACAACGCGGCATCGGCTTGAGTGAATGCTTCGGCAGTGAATTTTCAGGAGCGAACCGCCGCTTCGATTTCGGCAATGTCGATCTTCTTTTGCTTCATCATCGCCGCAATTGCCTTGGTAGCCACCTCCTTGTCGGCCTTCAAGGTCAATTCGGTCAGCCGCCGCGGGAACACCTGCCACGACACACCGTAGCGATCCTTGAGCCAGCCGCAATGGCTTTCCTCGCCGCCATTGGCAGTTAGCGCAGCCCACAGCCGGTCGGTCTCTGCCTGATCGTCCGTCTCGACCGAAATCGATACGGCCTCGGACAAGGTGAACATCGGCCCGGCATCAAGGATCTGATACGGCACCCCGCCCAGCGTGAAATCGATTAGCCAGGACGCACCGTCTCCGGAAATATCGTAAGTTGCCTCGACTCGGCTGTCCGGAATCAACGTACAGTAAAACGCTGCAGCCTCACGACCGCGACCATCGCGGAACCAGAGGCAGGTACGTATGGAATTGGCCATCGGGTTGCTCCTCCTGTGAGCGGATTGATGCAGCAGCTTTGCGCGGTCCAACTTCTGAATTCGTCGGCCACCAATGACGACCAGATGGAACGAAGGGCTAGCCACCTTCACCCTCTTGTGATCGCCGGTCGGACGAAGCCGTGATCTCTACGATGGCGAAGCCGCGCGGATCGTCGATGAAGTTGTCAGCGAACTCTTCCGGCGGGTCTAGCACCCATCCAATGCGCTTGTAAATCAGCTCAACAATGTCGCGGACTTGTCCCTGCAAGTCAGCTCCCTCATTGCCATTGCAGAAGCGTTCTAAAAACCGTAAATGAGAGTCACAATCTTCGCAAAAAGGTTGTTCTGCTACTTTGCACAGAATTGGATTTCTAGTATGTATCGGAAACCCGTGCTGGTAGAGAGGCTGGCATGCCTTAATGCGCTTGACTGAATATGAGAGTGCATTGGCTGTGTCGAACAACAGATACTGTGCAATTTCTCCCGAATGTGGCAATCCGTTATAGATTACGGGTTTAACCCCACCCCGCTTGTAGACTGAATTACCAAAGCGGAACTGTATTTTCTTGATGTTCGCCAAAAACTCCAGTTGGTGGGGCTCGATTGACCAATAGCCGCTCCCTCTCTTTGCCTGTACAAAGCAAGCTTTCGCTCGAACAAGTTTGCCCGTTAGATCCAACCGCTTGTAGACGTATAGAACGTCACCAAATTCACACTTCTCGCGCCCTGCTATAGCGGTTGGGTTGACGAAAAATGCGTAAGGGCGTTGATGTATGAACCCAGCCCGAACCTTCATGCCCGGTTTCTGAGCGATCTTTCCCGCCGCCATAACGTAGCTTCGAACTATGTCCGGTTCAGTTCCTCCGGCAGCAATCGCATCTGAGAGTTCGTCGTTAAGTTGCTGAGCAAACTGTGCTAACACGGCAATTCCTCAAGATGGCTAACGCTCATGTTCAGCTTCGGCCCCGTCGAAGTCGGGGATGTCGAGTGGAAAAAGTTGTTATGCGCAAATTTTCCCGACCTGCTTCTGTAGCTTCTGGATTTCACCTTGAAGCGTAGCTATTTGTTCCAATACATCTTCCAGCGAAAGCTCGGTGATGTTCTCGTCTACTTCTTGAAAATACTGCTCCGCCTCTGTAAATCGGGCCCCCTGTTTATTCAGCTTGGGTTCCATCGCTGCGATGAGAACACCCTCAAGCTCACCCAGAACCAATGATCCCTCAGATTTGTAGACCTTTTCAGCATGATCGTGCTCGGACAGAGAGCCGCTCCCGGGGTTGACTCGACGGAGGCCAAACCAGGAGAAGTAGTCCCATCTGTTCCAAAGATGGTCTCTGGTGTGATGCTTCAATCTACCAAAGAGAGTTGCATTGCCGTTACCGGCCTGCCCGACGTAAACCGGGATATGGTCCTTGTCGTAGAGAACATAGATACCGATCTGATCCCTGAAGTCAATGATGCCTTTTCCAGAGCGAGCACCCAACAAGGTACCTTTGTTACTGCCCGCACCGAGATGCAAGTACTTTCGTTGCCAAAGCAATCCGTAGTTTCTTATCACTTACAAACTCCCTTTAGCGCATAACACAAAATTAAACGGCTCACTTTAGCGCGTCCGACAGAATGAAGCGCAGCGAAATTGAGCGCCTCTTAAGAAGTCATTATCCTGCTTTTGTCATATACGAAACTCGGCGCAATTTCATTCTGTATTTGCTCCTTACATCATACAAGCCAATTTGAAATTCCTTGACTTTCTCGGGCGACCAACTTTCTGGATTGAGCCAATAATCAGACTTGTACTCACAGATTTCGGCAAATTGAGAATCAATGTGGCGCATTGGAATGGCGGCGGCAGACCAGTATTTAACTAGTTGCGCTTCAGTTTCGAGATTTCTTGGCGAACCTCTGTCAAGGGACTTGTAATAGAAAAGCGTTTCGTTCAATGCAGTTGAAACTGAGCGAAGCGCATTATCGCTCAGCTCGCGATTCGTTTTTTTAAGATCGGAAATTTGATCGTATAACGTACGAAGCTTATCAATGATGATGTCGAGCATTCCTTTGAACTCTAACTAGTGATTAGGAGGCACACCTCCTAACATGTTTTTTGAGTGGCATGAAATTTGACCGATTTTCTTCGCCGACTCAAGTGGTTGCCGCGATTTTGTAAAATCTCCCCACCTTGTTTAGGCTCCATGACTATTCTGTTCAGCACCAATACCGCTTAATCATTTCGATGCGGCTGACAATATCCACCGAATTTCTTTCAAATTCATACTGTTATAGGCGGCTGCGAAAAGCGTCGGGCGTTGATATCTCCCAGATACAACCAGCAAAAGTGGCTGGAAATCGCGGTTGGCGTGTTTTTTTGACACATGACTCTTGGTCACCAACCTCAACCACCATGCCCGCGCAATATACCAATGCAATAAAACTGTTCTTGGGTGAAGTACTGGCTCCCGTGAGCAAGAGATTGCCGGTGGGCCGTTGCCGCAAGCGGATCGAGGACGAGCTGTCATTGCCGTCGCTGGTTATTTTGCGTTGCAGCAATCGCTCGCAAAAATGCCGGACAAATGCTTCGCACAGTGACAGGCCCTTGAGGTGCAGTTCTCTTTGAGTTTGTCCGGGCCGGCGGGTTAAGGTGCGTGCATCCACAACTGTCCGCTGACAGCCAAAACCAATGCAGCCCCTGCCCGCCTCAACCCAGCACACAGCGTCAACCGAGATGGAAAACATGTTGCCACGCAACTTGCCCGATGCCACCGCGTTGCGGCAGCAACTGCAAAGCGGCAGTTTGACGGCAACGCAGCTCGTGCAGCGACAGCTGGAGGCCTTGGCGGCCGTGCAGCCGTGCTTGAATGCTGCCACCGCCATTTTGCGCGATGAAGCACTGCATACCGCGGCACAGCCGCTAACCGATAAACAGACGGCCGGTGCGCTGGCGGGCTTGCCGTGTTCGGTGAAGGAAACCTTTGGCTTGGCGGGGATGACGGTGACGGCCG